>CAZVSJ010000006.1:10278-38129 GCA_964629755.1 uncultured Oscillospiraceae bacterium
CGGACACGGAAAACCGTGCGGAGCATCCGAATGAGCTGATCCAGTTCGCGGCGCAGTGTGACGCGATCGCACAAGGGTGCGTGGTCTTTGACTTTCGCGGTGTGGAGGGCTATCCGACACCGGATAATCCGAAGTTCGGCCTGCACCGCTATAAGCAGGGCTTCGGCGCGCAATTTTGCGAGTATATCGGCCAATGCGACCTCGTGCTGCGTCCTGTCATGTACCGCCTCGTCTCGTTGGCGCAGAAGCTGCGAAGAAGCTCCGGCGCACCGAAAAAGACGCCTGCGCACCCAACCGAGGGGCAAGCAGTTTCGCATCTATAAAATATTGAACAGCACCGCGTTTGCGGTGCTGTTCGCATTTTTTGATTATTTTTTTTGCTCTTTTTTCGTCTCGTGCTTGGCGACCTGATTGTCAAATATGAGCTGGAAGAAGCGGATCACGGTCGGGCAGGCGACCATCAGCACGATGAAGAGCAGCAGAGACTTGTTGCTGATCGGGGAAAGTTCCAGGAAGGCGGCAAACGGCGGCACGAGCAGCGCCAGCAGCATGCCGGCCAGCATAGTCACGAATACCGCAAGACGCAACCGCGTGAAGGGCTTGCAGACATAATAGAGCGTGACGAAGCCGACAGTTGAGACGATCCAGACGGACATGGTGTTGAAATCCGTCTCCGGCAGCTTGAACAGACGTGTGAACACTCCGGCAGCCAGCACCAAAAGCAGATTTGTCAGGCCGCCCGGTATGGCGCGCCGGATGACGTTGCGCATGAATTTTCCCTCGACGCGCGCGTAATTCGGCTCCAACGCGAGGAAAAACGCGGGAACGCCGATCGTCAGCGAGCTGATGAGCGAGAGCTGAATGGCCTGCAGGGGATAGGACATATCCAAAAACAGCAGCAGGAAGGTCAGCGCGAAGGAGAAAATATTCTTCACAAGGAAGAGCGAGGCGGCGCGCTGGATGTTGTTGATAACGCGGCGACCCTCCGCGACGATGTGCGGCATGGCGGAGAACTGGGAATTGAGCAGCACGATCTGCGACACCTGCGACGCGGCCTGACTGCCGGAGGCCATCGCGATACCGCAGTTGGCGTCCTTGAGCGCGAGCACGTCGTTCACGCCGTCGCCCGTCATGGCAACGGTGTGACCCTGCGCCTGGAAGGCGCGCACGAGCTTGCGCTTCTGTTCCGGCGTGACACGGCCGAAGACGGTGTATTTCCGCACGGCCTCGGCAAAGTCGCGGTCGGAGACGAGCGTCGAGGTGTCGATGTAACGGTCGGCGTTTTCGATGCCGGCGCGGGTCGCGACCTCCGAGACGGTCAGCGGGTTGTCGCCGGAGATGACACGGATGGAGACGCCCTGCTGCGCAAAATAGCGGAAGGTGGCGGGCGCGTCCGGACGGATGAGGTTGGTCAGGTAGACAAGGGCGATGGGCGTGACCAGCTCGCAATCGAGCTTGTCGTCAAACGGCGCTTCATACGCCGCGAGCAGAAGCACGCGGCAGCCGCGGGCAGACCACGGCTCAGCCGTCTGGCGGATGTCCTCATAGCGCGGGCCCATGACGAATTCCGGCGCGCCGATGATGTATCTGCCGTGCTGGCCGAAGTCGGCGGCGGAGTATTTGGTCGAGGAGGAGAAGGGGATGCGGCGCACGGCGCGCCAGTTGGACTCCCCGCCGAACTGGGCGGCCATGGCGCGGGCCGTCTCGTTATCCGGCTCTTCGCCGTAGTAGAAGGCTGCGAGGATGTTCTCAATGTCCTCATAGGTGAAGCGGCCGGAATCGATCGGATAGATGTCCGTGACCTCCATGGACGGCTCAGTGATCGTGCCGGTCTTGTCCACGCAGAGGATGTCGACGTGTGCGAGCGTCTCGATGCAGTTCATGTCCTGCACGAGCACACGGCTGCGTGAGAGCTTGAGGCAGCTTACCGCGATGGCCACGCTGGTCAGCAGGTAAAGCCCCTCCGGGATCATGCCGATGAGGGCGGCGACGGTGGCCTCGACCGAGGCGCGCAGCGCAAGCGTCTGCATCTGGCGGATGAAGAGGATGGTGCCCATGGGGATCAGAGCGATGCCGACGACGGTGATGAGCTTGGTCAGCGAACGCATCATCTCCGACTGGGTCGAGCGGACATCCCGGCGGGCCTCCGCCGCGAGCTTGGCGGCGTAGCTGTCCGCGCCGACGTGGGTGAGCTGGGCGCGGCAGCGGCCGGAGATCACGAAGCTGCCGGATTTGAGACCGTCGCCGGGATTTTTGATGATCGCGTCGGCCTCGCCGGTCAACAGCGATTCGTTGACCTGCACCTGCCCGT
Source organism: uncultured Oscillospiraceae bacterium (assembly GCA_964629755.1). Taxonomy (GTDB): domain Bacteria; phylum Bacillota; class Clostridia; order Oscillospirales; family Oscillospiraceae; genus JAZOXB01. Next base: position 12,590 of record CAZVSJ010000006.1, read on the forward strand.
CGCGCACGATGGCGTCGGCGCAGATCTGATCGCCCGCACCGAATTCGACAATATCGTCGCGCACGAGCTGATCCGTCCGCACCGCGACACGTTCGCCGCTGCGGATGGCGCGGAGCGTGCCCGCGGCGACAAGCGTCAGCTTATCGACGGCGCGCTTTGCGCGGATCTCCTGAAATATACCGATGACGGTGTTCGCCACGGCGACGACCAAAAACATCAGGTTTTTGAACGAACCGACGAGGATCAGCGCGGCGGCAAGGACGATGAAGATAAGATTGAAGAAGGTGAAGACCTTTTCCTTGACGATCTGACGCTCCGTTTTGGTGTTGGAGGCGGGGGTGATGTTGCGCAGGCCGTTTTGCTGGCGCAGACGCACCTCGTCGGGGGACAGGCCCTCGCGGAAATCGGCGTTGACGACCGGGATATTTCGATGATGGGGAATGTTCTGGTGATTTTGTTTTTTCTGTTTCATAGCACGCTCCCGCACGATATAACTATGTGCATTATAGCATACTTTCGTGGGAAAATACACCATTGAGACGGTTTTTTCACAAAACTTTTGCATTTGCGGTGTGCGGCGGCGCAGCCGGGAGGAAACGTTCGGATTTTTTACACAGATGGAAGTGAAAAAACCCAAACGACAGGATTTTTGCCGAAAAAAATTAAAATTATGCTTGATTTTTCTGGCGGCATGTGGTAAAGTATATTGGTCTGCAAATGGGTGGTCCTCTGCGGCGCGGTCAACGCCGGAATGAACGCCTAATAAACAAGGAGGACAAGTTTTATGGATCTGATGAAGGCTCTGACCAGCCAGTACATGAAGGAAGAACTGCCGCAGATGAATGTCGGCGACACCGTTCGCGTTCATGTGAAAATTAAGGAAGGCGCTCGTGAGAGAGTGCAGGTGTTCGAGGGAACCATCATTGCCCGCAAGCATGGCGGCATTGAAGAGTCCATCACGGTTCGTCGTCTGAGCTACGGCGTCGGCTGCGAGAAGGTTTTCCCCGTGCATTCCCCGAGCATCGTTAAGGTTGAGACCGTTCGCCGCGGCAAGGTTCGCCGTGCGAAGCTGTACTACCTGCGCAATCGTCTCGGCAAGGCCGCAAAGGTCAAGGAGAGAGTCTAATTCGAAACAAATTCCCCATGTCCGTCCGGGCATGGGGCTTTGTTTTTGCGGCGCAAAAAACGGAGCGCCCGGAAAACAGGGCGCTCCGAAAAAAGCAAATTACACGCCGGTCATCGCTTCGAGGACGGTCCATTCCTCCTGGTCGATGCCCTTGCGCAGGGCGAGACCCTCCTCGATGTCGATGTCGCACATCCGGCCGTCGTTGATGCAAATGACGCGGTTTGTTCCGCCGCTTGCGAGGATGTCCACCGCGCGGTAGCCCATGCGCGTCGCGGTGACGCGGTCGCGGGCCGTCGGGGTGCCGCCGCGCTGGATATGTCCGAGGACGGTCACGCGAGGCTCGATGCAGATCTCTTCCTTGATCTTCCTGGCGACGTCATAGGCGCTGCCGGCGCCCTCGGCGACGACGACCATATAGTGCGTGAAGCCGTTGAGACGTGCGTTGCGGATCTTTTCAATGATCTCCTTCTGGAAATCCTCCTGCTGTTCGGGCACGAGGACGGCGGTGGCGCCGACGGCGAGGCCGACATACAGCGCAAGGTGACCGGCGTTTCTGCCCATGACCTCGACGACGGAGCAGCGCTCGTGCGACTGCATGGTGTCGCGCAGACGGTCGATGCACTCGATGGCGGTGTTTGCGGCGGTGTCAAAGCCGATGCAGTAGTTGGTGCAGGCAATGTCGTTGTCGATGGTGCCGGGGATGCCGACGACGGAGATGCCGTGCTGTGACAGCGCAAGCGCACCGCGGAAGGTGCCGTCGCCGCCGATGGCGACAATGCCGTCAAGGCCGAGCAGCTTGCAGGTGTTGACGGCGCGCTGCTGCCCTTCGGGGGTGCGGAATTCCTCACTGCGGGCGGTGTAGAGGATGGTGCCGCCGCGGTTGATGATGTGCGCGACGCTCTTTTCGTCCAGACGGATGATGTCGCCGTTGATCAGGCCGTTCCAGCCGCGGCGGATACCGACGACCTCGATCCCGCGGAAAATGGCCGCGCGGACGACGGAACGAACCGCCGCGTTCATGCCGGGCGCGTCGCCGCCGCTGGTCAGAACGCCGATTCTGCGGACTGCGTTATGTACTGTATTCATATTATCACCTTATTCTGCCTGGTACGGCAAATTTCGATTTCATTTTATCCCTATTTTTTTCAAAAGTAAAGAGCGAAAGCGTAGAAATTTCAAAAAGAGTGTGCTATAGTGTACGTGCAAAGCAAACATTTCACAGGAGGGGAAGAATATGAGTTTTAATGCGGAAAAGGTAAGCGCTGATATTGTCGCGTGGATCCGTCAGTGGTTTGAGGAAAACGGCCCCGGCTGCAATGCCATCGTCGGCATTTCCGGCGGCAAGGACAGCTCGGTCGTTGCGGCGCTGTGCGTTAAGGCGCTGGGCAGGGAACGCGTCATCGGCGTGCTGATGCCCAACGGTGAGCAGAGCGACATCAATATGTCGAAGCTGCTGGTCGAGCATCTCGGCATCCGCCACTATATTATCAATATCAAGGCCGGTTATGACGGAATGCTGGGCGAGATCAAGGGACGGTTGGGCGAGGTCAGCCGTGACACGACCATCAATCTCGCGCCGCGCCTGCGCATGGCAACGCTCTATGCTGTCGGGCAGAGCAACAACGGCAGAGTTGCCAACACCTGTAACCTCTCGGAGGACTGGGTCGGCTACTCCACGCGCTACGGCGACAACGCCGGCGATTTCAGCCCGCTGTCGATGCTCTGCGTGCGCGAGGTCAAGGCCATCGGCCGCGTCCTCGGCCTGCCGGAGGTGCTGATCGAGAAGGTGCCCATCGACGGCCTGTGCGGCCAGACGGACGAGGAAAAGCTCGGCTTCACCTATGAGACGCTCGACCGCTACATCCGCGAGGGTGTCTGCGAGGACGAGGCGACCAGGGTGCGCATCGACCGCCTGTATGCGATCAACCGCTTTAAGGTGCGGTATATGGACGTGTTTCCGTATCAGCCGGAATAAAGTAATGCCCGCTGCGACCTCCGCAGCGGGCGTTTTTTATGCGTTTGCTGCTTTCCTGACGAAATTCCAACTGTCGCGGCACATCTCTTCAAGCGTCATGTCCGCCGTCCAGCCGAGCAGACGCTTCGCCTTTTCGGCGTTGGCCCAGCAGCGGGCAAGGTCGCCGTCGCGGCGCGGCCCGATGACGTAAGGCACTTTGACGCCGGTCGCGCGCTCAAAGGCGTGAACAAGCTCCAAAACGCTGGTGCCGCGGCCGGTGCCAAGGTTGACCGCCTCAATGCCGGTGTGCGCCAGCGCGTAATCGAGCGCCCTCAGATGCCCCTTGGCGAGATCGACCACATGGAGATAGTCGCGCAGGCAAGTACCGTCCGGCGTGTCGTAATCGTCGCCATAGACGGTGAGCTGCGGCAGAAGCCCCGCCGCGACACGCGCCACATAGGGCATGAGGTTGTTCGGAATGCCGCTCGGATCGTCACCCAGCAGGCCGGAGGCGTGCGCGCCGATGGGGTTGAAATAGCGCAGGAGAATGACCGAGATGTCGGAATGTGCCGCCGCATAGTCGCGCAGGATCTGCTCGATCATCAGCTTTGTCCAACCGTAGGGGTTGGTAGCTACATACGCGGGCATCGTCTCGTCGTAAGGCACGGGATTATTCGGGCCGTAGACCGTCGCGGAGGAGGAGAAGACCATGCGCTTGCAGCCGAATTCCTCCATGACCTCAAGCACGGACAGCAGAGAGTCGAGATTGTTGCGGTAGTATTTCAGCGGAAGACGGCAGCTTTCCCCGACGGCCTTGAAGCCCGCGAAGTGAATGACGGCGTCGATCGGATGCGCAGCGAAGATTCCGCGCAGAAACGCCTTGTCGCACACGTCGCCGCGATAGAATACGGGCGCAATGCCCGTGATCGCCTCGATCTTCTCCGGCACGTCCGCCGAAGCGTTGGAAAGATCGTCCGCGATAACGACCGTATGTCCGGCCTCAATCAGCTCGACGCAGGTGTGGCTTCCGATGAAGCCCGCGCCGCCGGTTACAAAAACTGTCATTTGCTCTGTCCTCCTGATGGATATTGACTGACCTCACGCCGCGATTTCTCGCGGCGTGAGCGGGTTTTTACAGCATTTTCAGGATCTCGGCCTTCGGACGGACGCCGACAAGCTGATTCGTGACCTTGCCGTCCTTGAGGACGACCAGCGTCGGAATGCTGGCGATCCCGAATGCGTTGGCAAGCTCCGGTTGCTCGTCGACATTGACCTTGCCGACCTTGATGTCCGTGCGCTCCTGCGCGATCTCCTCAATCGTCGGCGCGATCATGCGGCAAGGGCCGCACCACGTCGCCCAGAAGTCCAGAAGCACGGGCTTGCTGCTTTCGACGACCTCAGTCTGAAAATTTTCCTTGGTGATGGTGAGATACATTTGTGATGCTTCCTTTCGTTTTACAGGCTTGTCTCAGGAACGGGCCATGCCGTCAACGCGCAGGACAACGCCCGTGATATACGACGCCTCGTCCGAGGCAAGGAAAGTGAAGGCGTTTGCGATGTCCTCCGGCTGGCCGAGGCGGCGCAGCGGAATCTGCGCAATCAGCGGGTCGATGACGTGCTTCGGGACGGCCTTCATCATATCCGTCTCGGTGATGCCGGGTGCGACCGCGTTGACGCGGATGCCCTTCGGGCCAAGCTCACGCGCAAGCGAGAGCGTCAGGCCGTTGACGGCGAACTTGGAGGTCGGGTAGGCAACGCCGCTGGGCTGGCCGTAGACGCTGACCATTGATGAGGTGCTGAGGATCACGCCGCTGCCGGCTTCGGCCATGATGTCCGCCGCAGCCTTTGTGCAGTTGAACACACCCTTGACGTTCAGATCTATGACCTTGTCAAAGGTTTCCTCCGTGTATGCGCTGAAGGGGGTGCTTTCGGATGTGCCTGCGTTGTTGACGAGAATGTCGATTTTGCCATAGCGTTCTTTTACGCCGCGGAAGGCTTCGGCGACTTCGTCAAAATGGGACAGGTTCGGGCAGATGCCTTCGACGACCGCGTCAGGGAACGCTTCTTTGAGCTGTGCGACGGCCTTGTCCGCCGTCTCTTTACGGCTCGCCGCCAGAATGACCGTTGCGCCCTCGCGCAGGAAGGCTTCCACGGTGGCACGGCCGATGCCGCGGCTTCCGCCGGTTACGATGGCTACCTTGTCTTTTAACCGCATGATAAAACCTCCTTATTTTGGATCCTCGGAACAAATCCATTGACTGCTCTTGCGGATTGATGCTGAGCTTCCCTTGTTCCGATTTTATCATACCACATTTTTTCGTTTTTGTCAGTGCGAAAAAGAAATATTTTTCAAAAAATGACTTGTTTCAGCTGTTTCGATGCTTTTCAATCCACTCGACCGCAAAATCGACCAGCTCACGCTGCTTCATCAGGACGATCCGGCTGTTGCCCAGCGGCGCTTTGGCAACGCGGTGCTGCGCTTCAAAGGCCTCGCCGATTTGCGTGAAATCCTCGCCGTCGACATACAGCGTCTCATAGGACTTCCAGACGCGATTCCCGTCCTCGAGCACGGCACTGTGCTCCGTGACCATGTGTTTTCCCGGGTAATCGGCCCTGACGTCCGCAAGGTGGAGGGAGGTGTTCTTGTCATAGCCCACGCCGATCAGGAGCACATAGCCGTCCAGCGCATAGAGCTTACCGACCGGGGAGGTCTCGCCGAAAATGTCCGACAAATCGTGACCTTCCGTCAGATACTCCGCATGCTTTCCGAGCGCCGCGACGGAGCGGGCAGGATGGTCGCTGCGGAGCGCGCCGGGCCATCTGCGGAACATCTCTGCCACCGCGCCCATGGTGTTCGTGGGCGTGATGGCCTTGTCATAGGCGGGCCAGTTGTCGCGGATGATCTGCCACCATTCCTCCGGCTCCTGCCAGTGTACGCCGGCGGTCGGGTCGAGGTTCTTCCACGACTGGGTCGGCATCATCAGCGTTCCGTCCTTACCCACGGCTTCCAAAAGCGCCTCGATGACGACCTGCGCACCGCCGCAGACGAAGCCCAGAGCGCCGAGCGACGTATGCACCATGATCGTCTGTCCCGGCTGCACGCCGACGGCCTCCAGCGCCTTTAAAATGTCCCTTTTTAATACCAATGCACGTTCCATTTTTATGTTTCCTTTCTCATTTATGCTTGCGGTGCTGCGCCCAGGCTCTGCATCCATTTCTTTTTTCGCAGCACCAAGAGGGAGATGCCGAACCGGACGCATTCTTCCAGCGAGAGGATAAAATACACATAGGGGATCGAGAGGCGCAGAACAAAGGCCGCGATCCAGCCGAGCGGCACGCCGAAGACCCATGTGCCGATCAGGTCAATGGCCATGACATACGTCGTTTTGCCGCCGCTGCGGAGGATGCCGCCGCCGACGATCATATTCTGCACCTTGAACGGCGCGATCAGCGCGTAGGCAAGCAGGATCTGCCTTGTCAGCGCTTTGACGGAGGGTTCTACACGGTAGATCTCAACATAGAGGCCGCTTGTCACAACGATCACGAGTGAAAGCGCGAGTGAACCGACAAAGCCGTACAGGATCAGCCGCTTGGCGGCGCTGTAGGCCTCGTCGTAGGCGCCCTTGCCGAGGCGCTTTCCGATGATGACGCCCGCTGCCTGCGACAGGCCGCAGAGCGCGCCGATCATCAGACCCTGCACAGGGTTGACGAGCGTCATGGCGGCGCTGGCCTCCGTGCCGATGTGACCGTAGATCGCCGCATACACGTTTTCACCAATGCTCCACATGAACTCGCAGACTAAAATGGGCAGCAGCATCTTTGCATACTGCTTCCACGCAAACCGCGACTTCTGCGCGTCTGGCGCCTTTTGCAGCACCTCACGGTGCCGAAGCAGCAGGAGCAGCATGATTCCCGCGTTTGCAAGCTGCGAGATCACCGTGGCGATGGCCGCGCCCTCCGCGCCCATGCGCGGCAGACCGAGCTTTCCGAAGATCAGCAGATAGTTCAGCCCGGTGTTGAGCAGAGATGCGGCGATGCTGGCATAGAGCGGGAGCTGCGCTTTCTCCATACAGCGAAACAGCGTCGAGAGCATTGTCGCGGCCGCAGCGGGTACGAACGTCCACGCGATCAGCCGCAGATAGGACGCCGAGGCCGTGACCGTCAGACTGTCCGTCGTGTATAGCCCAATGATCGACTTCGGGAAGGCCAGCGAGACGCCCGCAAAGACGGCCGCAAGGCCAAGCGCAAACCAGAGATTCAGAAAGAAGCTCCACCGGACCTCCCGCTGATTGCGCTGGCCCATATACTGCGAGATCATGATGCCCGCGACTGTGCCGATGGCCGCGACCGTGACGGAATAGATCGACGAGAATTTCCCCGCGAATCCGACACCGGCAACGCTGACGCTTCCGAGCTGGCCGATCATGATCTGGTCGACGATGCTGAAGGATGCCTGCAGCATGGATTGCAGCGCGACCGGGACTGCGATCGCGCATACCGCTTTCAAAAAATGCTGTTGTTTCTGCATATCGCTTCTCCCTGAGGAATATTTGCACCCTCATTTTAACGCGATACGCACCGAAATGCAAAGGTTAAACGCGTAACCTCTGCCAAAATGAACCGGTCGGATTTATGCAGTATCCACAAATCCGACCGGTTTTGTGTCTTATAGTCTCCTGCTGCTTGCGCGTTCGATAAAAGAGACGGGGAGCATGACCGACGAGGACGCGGCGGTTTGCGCCTTCAGCTCCTTCAGCTTTTCGATCGCGAGCCTTGCACGCTCCGCGCCGTCCTGCCGGACAGAGCTTAGCGCCGGAGTGACCTGCTCGCACAGGGGAATGTCGTCAAAGCCGACAATGCTGATGTCCTCCGGCACGGAGAGGCCGTTCTCCTTCAAAAAGTGCATGAGGTCGATGGCGTAATAGTCCGAGACCGCGAAAACCGCCGTGGCCTGCCGGAACGCGCCGATGTGCTCGCGGTAAAACTGCACCCGCTCCGCTTTCTTCATCGGCACGATAAAAAGCTCCGTGTTTTCCTTCCCGAAATCGGCGCAAAAGCCCTCGAACCGCTCCTTGTCAACGCAGATTTGATTGTCCGCAATGCAGATCGCGCGGCGGTGGCCGCCCTGACGGAAATAGCTGCCGACCTGACGGCCGCCGTCAAAATTGTCAATAGTGATGTTAAAAATGCGTTCGGGGTTTTCGCAGTAGCCGTCATAAACCACGAAGGGAATCCGCATATGGCTGCGCAGATACATATAATCCTGGTCGCAGAAGCCGATGACAACCAGCCCTTCCATATTCCACATCGAGGCAAATTTGATGATGTCCTCGATCTGCGTGAGCTTTTTCACCATCATAAACAGGCCGTTGCGCTCGATATGCGTGGACAGGTGGTTGAGCGAGGACGCGATAAAGACGTCCTCGAGCGTGTGACCCTCGTATTTTTCGTGGTCATTGACCACGACGCCGATGATCTTGGAAGAATTCTGTGCGAGCAAAATGCCGGCCATGCTCGGAATGTACTGCCGCTCTTCCAACAGCGCCTGCACGCGCTTCACCGTCTCGTCGGACACTTTTGCCGTCTTTCCGTGCAAAACGTTCGACACCGTGGCCGTGCTCAAGCCAAGTTCCTCCGCGATGTCGCTGATCCTGACGCGATGTTCTTCCATAAGCTTCTCCGTGATTTTCATTCAGTCTACCTGTGGTCAATCCATGCTGCAAGCACAGGTCGTTTTCATGTTGATCCTCTTTGCGCTATCCGCCAGGCAAGCGCAAAGGCAAGCAGGGCGATCGTTTCCTTGCCGTCCGGTTTCCGGGAAATCGGGGACGGCCTTGATGACCATGTCCGGGTTAATGACCGCGTTTTTTGCGGGGTCGAATTCAGCCGGCAGCATTTTTTGCGCATCGTTTCGAATTTTTCCGTTGATTTCATTATAGCACATCGCTCCGGCTTTGTCAGCGGAAAAATCCGCGCAACCGCAGGTTGAGGACGACTGTCGTGCCGGTCGCTTGCGCGGTCAGGGAAGAAATGCTACAATAAGGGCGAAAGGGGAGATCCAAATGGAAAACCATATGGGAAAACAGATCCGCGCCCACCGGCTGCGCGGCAATATGACGCAGGAGAAGCTCGCCGAGACGCTGCACGTCACCGCGCAGGCGGTCAGCAAATGGGAAAACGGCACGAGCTGTCCCGACGTTTCGCTGCTGCCGGAGCTGTCCGCCGCCCTCGGCGTGACGCTGGACGAGCTGTTTGAAACGAATTTCGGCACCCATCTGCGCCGCATCGAGCGGATGCTGGAAAACGAGCGGGAGCTGTCCTCTGAGGCCTATGACTACGCGGAGCAGCGCCTGAAAGAGGGCTGTCTCGAGGCGGAGTACCGGGGCAGGTGCCTGACAATGCTTGCGGAGCTGAACAACCACCGCGCGGAGATGTACCGCAGCCATGCCGCGGACTACGCGAAGCAGGCGCTGGAGATCGAGCCGGAAAAGCACGACAACCATACCGCGTTTGCGCACGCGGCGGGCGGTGTGCTGGCGGACTGGTGCGTCACGAATCACAGTCGGATGATCTCCTGGTACAAGCAATTCGTGAAGAAGAATCCGCGCTATCTGCCGGGCTATCTCTGGCTGCTGGATAATCTGCTCGCGGACGGCAGACTCGACGAGGCGAGGGAAGCACTCGAACAAATGCGCGAGGTCAAGGAAACCTATCATTATCTTCTGTACAAGGGATGGCTTCTGCGCTATGCTAAGGGTTGGGACGCAGCGGATGCTTGTTGGAATCAGATGGTCACGGACTATCCTGACGACTGGCATGTGTGGTGCAGCCGTGCCGACACCTATGCCATGCGTACACAATACGACAAGGCGATCTCGGACTATCAAAAGGCGGCATCTCTGCAGGAACGGCCTCGCTTTACGGACTGCTATGATTCCATTGCACAGCTTTGCATTTTACAGGGCGACAAGGCCGCCGCTGCGGAGGCGTACAGGCAGGTCGTGAAGATCCTGCGCGAGGAATGGGATATGCAGGAAGGGGAGACCGTCCTCGGCTATCTGCAAAACATCGCGGAGCTGGAGGGCTGATTGTTGCAAAGCCGACGTTTTTTCGCCAAAAGGTGGAAAAAACGCCGGCTTTGTGGTATGATATAGTAAACGAAACATAAAACGCGGGGGAAAAAGACATGACGGTCAATGAATATCAAAAATTGGCAATGACAACGCTGAACCGGGAGTTGAGCGACCGGGACGTTTTGATCAACGGCGTGATGGGGCTTTGCGGCGAAGCCGGGGAGGCGATTGACATCGTCAAGAAGCATCTGGCGCACGGACATCCGCTCGACAGGGAACACCTGATCGAGGAATTGGGCGATATTGCGTGGTATATCGCGGAGACGGCAACGGCGCTGGGCGTCGAGCTGGACGACGTTTTTGCAGGAAATATTGCAAAACTGAAAGCACGCTACCCGGAGGGCTTTGACAAAGAGCGCTCCATGCAGAGAACATAAAGATCGCACGCCGTCTGATTTGCGCAGACGGCGTGCGGTTTACTCGTTTATCAGAAGGTACAATCTGTTGTACTGTTCGTGTTCCTCATAATAGATTTCCTCAAAATGCGCGATGCGGAACCGCGCGCCGAGAAACGTGTCCCATTCCTCCGTGGCCGAACGGATGGCTGCAGGGGAGAGATCAATGCCGGTGTGCGCCGATGTGCCGTAAAGCGAGCACAAAAACAGGAGGATTCCGTTGCCGCAGCCGAAATCGAGCACGGTTTCGGCGTCCTCCGTCAGCCATTGCAGCCCTCTGTCAAAGGCGGCATTGCCGCTCGTTCGGTATTTGGGGAAAATCGGGGCTTCCTGCGAAAAAATGTCGTCCCAAAGGGCAATGGACTTGTCGTATTTTCCCATTCCGGACGCCTCCGTCAAACCTGCGGTAATGTAGTAAAAGAATTTAAAAGAAAGAAGACCCCCATGCCTAACGGCTCTTCTGCCGATGACAGCGCTCATGCTTGAGAATCTTCTTTCTTGAAAAGCATAGTATAGAACAATACCGAGTTTGCTCAGATTGCAAGCGCGTAATGATACAAGCGTAGAGAATCTTATGAAAGGTTCAGAGTTTCTATACTTGGATGAGAACACAAAGGACCAATAGCTGGTTGATGTCACTCGGGCTACAATTGCCGTCAGGCCAACCAGTCTATGATCCTATAGGAAGTGTATCATACTCAGATGGTTCTGTCAATATCAGTGCAACGGAAAATAATGCGAAATTTGACAGTAACAATGCAAAGGAAAAGCCGTATATGCAACCGTGGAAGGGAACGGTTCCATCGGCGCTACTGCCGCTACGCCTATGCTTACTCGTCGCAACGGAGTTGATACGGCTGTTTCCAAACCAAGTCTATCAAACGAAAGAGAGGCTGTCAAGCAGAAAAACATTCGCTATGAGTACTATCTAAGACACGAACCGTTTCGGGGACACGCCGAACGCGACACCGTATAAGCAGGTCGTGAAGGAGAACGTAACGCGCGGAACGAGAGAAAACGAGCGCGCCATGCGGGATACACGCGGCGCGCCGGAGCAGAGATATTCTTATGATGATACTGAATCGGAAGAGGATTACAGAAAGCCGATCACGCAGCAGGATATTACTACGATTCGCAGTATCGGAAGAAAGAGCGTCAACGAGTTTTCTTCTGATGATATTCAAAAGACAAAGAAATGGGCGTATAAGTTCTATCAGGAGCTTGGGTTGAAATCGCCGTTCTTCCGCGCATGGTTTGGAGATTGGAGGGAGAATGATACTAAAACAAAATTAAAAATAATTCCGCTTAATACAGAATATACTACTGCAAAGGAAATAAGCAGAAGAAGTGCATACAATGCGGATACAGGGTGGACAATAAATGTAAGCAGAAATGGCATTGATGAGACGGCAAACAAGAATGGGAAATGGTCAGCCGCATATCATTCTCTTGCAAATATTCAGGAAATGCTGGAAAATGCGGTTCTGTTGGACACTGTAGCAGTTGGAAACCCGAGCAAGAGACTTGGAAATAATACAGCGTTTTTTCACAGCATGTATTGCCCGGTATCAGTATCAGGAGAGAAAGCAATAGCTAAACTTTATGTAACCGAGGAAGTGGGTAACAAAAATACATTCTATTTGGTAAAAATAGAGATGGTATCAACCGATTCCACGGTGCTCAGCGGTAAAGCATTTGCACCAAAATCCTCGATTGATACCGACATCAGTCTATCAGAATTGTATGCTCTTGTCAAGAGACTTGATGCAAGATTTGAAAAAGAAAGCGGTGAGCATATACGATTCAACCCAAAAGAAGCGAATAAGATATTCATAAACGAAGATGGAACTCCGAAGTTGTTTTATCACGGATCGAAGAAGAACGGAGGATTTACGGTTTTCCGGGACTGGCAGTATTTCACGGAGCAGAAACGGTACGCAGAGAGATATGCTGAGAGAGGGAACCAGAAATCGCTGTACGAGGTGTATCTGACTGCGGATAAGGTTTTCGACACGAGAGACGAAGATGCTGCGAACATATTTGAAAGTATTCGACAGGAGTACGGTCTCGGAGAGCTGCAGGACACAGGGCTGCCGGACTGGACGGACGGATACGACATTACGGAATACCTGAGCGAGCACCAGGAGCTTGGGTACGACGCAGTGCTGCTTGACGAGGGCGGAGATCTTGTGAACGGAGAGCCGGTGAGCAGAGGACTCAGTATCGTCATCAAGGATTCAATGCAGGTAAAATCCGCGACGGACAATATCGGAACGTTTGATCGTGGCAACAAGGACATCCGTTTCTCATTCGACGATGAGGACTATCTGCTGGCGGTGCGGGCCGGGGATATGGACGCGGCGCAGGAGATGGTGGACGAGGCGGCGCAAAAGACCGGGTACTCAATAATTGCTGTGGGGATACTGCGCGAAAGGGAACAGCGAAATATCCACACTGGGTTTGGGATATGACAACTACACTGCAGGGGTACGGCGAAATATTTGCACCGTGCGCGAACGCAACAAAATAAAAATTTTGTTGCGTTCGAAGTGGAGATGTGCTATAATAATGGTGGAAAATGCTGAGACGGCGGCTATGCCGGGGCCAAACGCTGATTGGCCTGTGAGCCCTTGCACGGCTGATGCAAAAAACAATCTGATGGCTCTGTCGTTGTGGAGTTATCTTTCCAATCATCCGGCGACCATCGGCGTTTGTCTGAGCAAGCGCAGAATCACGAACCAGCGGCTGCAGAACCGCAAACCGACACAGCGCAAACACCACGGCCACAGTACAGCAAAGTACGAATCCGCAGGCCGAGGCCGGTCAGCAAGCCTGCGTCTGTGGTTTTGCGGACTTGTTATTTGTGCGATTCACAGTATTTCAATCCGTGTTGCTCTATGTGGTTCGTGCCGTGCGGTTTTCCCAGCAATGGTGCGTGACGTGCGCAGCGCAATTTGCCCTTGCGCTGCGCGGCGGCGGATGCTATAATCCTTTTTGTACTTGGAGGTGACGCAATGCAAGTTTATTCTGATTGCCCGCAGATCTTGCGGGAGTTTCTGTCGTACCACGAGAACATCAAGGGCCAGTCGCCGCGCACGATCTCCGAATATTACCTCGATCTGCGGCTCTTCCTTCGCTTCATGGTCATGGTAAAAAACGAGATGCCGTACACGACGGATCTCGACCACATCTCTATCAGTGAGGTTGATCTTGAATTTATAAAAATGATAACTATTACTGATATTTATGATTTTCTGTCTTTCCTTGCGCATGACCGCAGACAAAATGACTATGACGACAGCGGCATCGGCGCTGCTGCGCGTGCGCGAAAGCTCTCTGCGATCAAATCCTTTTATAAATATCTCACGGTGCGCACAAAGCTCCTGACGGAGAACCCGGTCAAGGACGTCGAATTCCCCAAAATCCGCCGCTCCCTCCCCCGCTATCTGACGCTGGAAGAATCGCAGCGGCTTCTTACTGCTGTTCGCGGCAAGAACGAAAAACGGGATTACGCGATTTTGATGATCTTCCTGAACTGCGGCATCCGCCGTTCGGAATTGGTCGGTCTGAATCTTGGTGACGTTTATGACGATAGAATACGCGTAACGGGCAAAGGAAACAAGGAGCGGATCGTCTATTTTGGCTCCGCCTGCAAGGCGGCCATCGACGATTACTTAGTCGAACGCAACAAAAAAGTCCTCTCGGACAACCGCGCGTTGTTCGGCTCACGCGACGGCAACCGCATCAGCGTCACGGCGGTGCATCGCCTGGTCAAAAAGCACCTGCTGGCGGCCGGGCTTGACCCGGACCAGTTCTCTGCGCACAAGCTGCGCCACACGGCGGCGACCCTGATGGTCTCCAACGGCGTGGACATCAAAACGGTGCAGGAGGTTCTGGGCCACGAGCACCTGAACACGACGGAAATTTACACACACATTGAAAATACGGAGCTGAAGATCGCCGCCGAGGCGAATCCGATCTCCCGGATGGTGAAAGAAAATGATAAAGACACTGATCTTTGACCTTGACGGCACGCTGCTCAACACGCTGGCTGACCTGCGCGAGAGCACGAATTTTGCGTTGGATAAGTTCGATTTCCCTGCGAGAACGACAGAAGAAATCCGGAAATTCGTCGGGAATGGTTTGCGGATGCTGATCCGCCGCGCGGTACCGCCGGAGACGGACGAGTTGACGGTTGACCGCGTGCTTGCCGAAATGAAGGCGCATTACCGCGAGCATTACCACGACGGCACAATGCCCTACGAGGGCGTCCTCCCCTTCCTGAAGACGATGAAAAAACGCGGCTTCCGCATGGCCATCGTGTCGAACAAGGCCGACCCGATGGTGCAGCTACTGCGGACGCTGTATTTTGACGACCTGATCCCCGTGGCGGTCGGCGAGCTGGACGGCGTTGCGCGCAAGCCCGCGCCGGATATGGTGGAGCTTGCGCTGCAGCGGCTCGGCTGCACGGCGGAAAACGCGGTCTACATCGGCGATTCCGAGGTCGACATTGAGACGGCGAAAAACGCGGGACTTCCCTGCCTTTCCGTCGGCTGGGGCTTCCGCGCGGAGGATGTCCTGCGCGCAGCCGGTGCTGAGCGGGTGTTCCGTACTCCGGACGAGCTGTGCGAAGCGGTATTGCGCGAAGCGTGCCCGTGTAAGCGGGTCAAGTGTGAGCGGCACGGCGACTGCGCTGCGTGCCGGGCGCACCATCATGCATCGCAGCGTAAGCCGCTGACGGCCTGCGAACGGGAAAAATAGAAGATAAATCAACGGAATTCCGCCTGCTTTGACGGAATTCCGTTGATTTTTAGTATAGTGCGAGGAAAATGCGATAGAACAGGCGCAAGTATAGCGGCTTTTTCTTCAGGACACTGACCGCAGCGTCGAAATAGCGCGCAAACTGCTGCAATTCCCCGTCGGTAAGCTCGTACTGGCTGAATTTCGCTTTCTGCGCCAGCGAGCGCAGCGCAGGATCGGGCTTCTCGCCCAGAGCGCGGCAATAGAGCGTGACCTGCCGCCAGCAGGAAAGCGCCCGTTCGTTCGGTGTTCCGCGCCGCCGCGCCCGTCTGCGAAGTTGCACGCGCAGCCGCGACTGCCCGATGAGCAGCGCAACAAGCAGCGCCGCACCGCCAACCCAGAACAAAACGTGGAGAGGAACGGTATTGTCCTGCTTGCCGGGTGCGTCGCCTGTCTCGCTTTCGCTGAGGCCGGACTCACCTGCCGTTGTCGTGGCTTCGGAGGAAGAGCTGTTCTCGGTCGGTGCGGTCGTCGTTTCGGTCGTTGCCTCTGTTGTTGATTCGGTGGTCGGCTCGGTGGGAGTCTCGTCCGACGCGGCCGGGGTTGGGTCTAAGATCTGCCAGCCGGCAGACACCGTCCAGTATTCGACCCACGCGTGTGCGTCCTTCTGCTGCACCGTGACCGTCTCGCCTGCGACGGCGTCGACAAGAAAACCGCTGACATAGCGCGCCGGAACGCCCGCCGCGCGGAGCAAGACGACGGCGGAGCTTGCAAAATGGACGCAATAGCCCGTGTCCGATTGCGTAAGGAACCAGTGGACGAAATCCGTCTGGTCGGCGGCCATGCGCGGTGTGTTGAGATCATAACGCGCACAGGAGCGCAAATAGCTGCCGATGACGGCCGCGATCCTGTCCGGGTCGGCGTCGCTGAAGGAGACGCGGTACATCGAAGCGATCTGCGCGACCCAGTCCTGCGCCCAGAGACGCGTCTCGTCCGGCAGGGCGGTCATGGCCTGCAGATCGGCCTCGTCCGGCAGGCGGATGTTGTAGCCGAGCTGGTTCAGACGTTCGATGACTTGCTCATTGGTCAAAACGACGTGCTCGTCGGCAGCATAGGACGGATGGATCAATCGATCGAGCAAGTAGCGGTCAAAGGAATACTCCTTCACTTCGTCAGTGTTGCGCTGCATACTCCCAAGCCGCTGATAGAGCATGGATTCCGTGTAGTACGGCAGGTAGAGAATATCTTCTTCGTTCCGCGTCCGGATCGTGACCGACCCGCGCGGTCGTGTGGTGAACATATCTGCCCCGCGCTCCAGCACCGGCCACGGGAAATCGTAGTCCACGCCGCTATCTTGCCACTGCGTGCCGGTATAGATGTCGTAGGCTCTGCCGCGCAGATAGTACGCGCCGGAGTAGGTCGCCGTCACGTCCATCACGGGCGTGGGGTCCTCCGCCATGCGTCCGATGCGCGAGAGCTTGACCGTCTCGTCGCGGCCGCCGCCGACGTTGGAGACGGTGCGGGTGAAGAATGATTCGACGCTCTGCAGGAGCTTTTCCGCCCGTTCCGCGCCGGAATAGCCCTCCTGCGGGACGAGGCGGAACAGCAGCACCAGCGCCAGAATCGCCGGCAGCGCCGCATACAGCGTGATCGCCCCGCCCTGCCGGGCGTCGCGCCTGCGGATGGGCTGCGTCACAAGCAGCAGCGCCATGGCAAGCAACCAGAGAAAGAGCGCGCCTTTGGACGGGACGGTCGTGGTGATCATGGTGCACGGCAGGAGCGAAAGCAGACCCGCCGCCAGCGCCCAGAATACCGGACGGCGTCTGCACACCGTCCACGCGGCGGAGGCCGCCAGCAAAGAAGCCGCCGCAGCCAGCGCCAGCGTCCGGCTGACGTCCTCCAACTCCGCGCCGCTCCAGCGGACGACGCCCCAGTGGTAGGCGTTATTGTAGCGCTTGCTGACGGTGTTGCACAGTGCCTCGATACTCAATTCCAGACCGCCGTAGAACCAGAAGCCGAGCGCAAGCAGCACAAGCACCGCCGGCACGAGCAGTCCTGCCCGCCAGGTATAGCAGGTACTGAACACCAGACTGACTGCCGCGCACCACAGCGCCAGTACGCGCAGATCGGCAAGCCCCTGCGACGAGAGCGAGAAACCGGTCACGACACACAGAACGCCGGAAAAACTCAAAAGGAAGGCCAGCAGGAAGCCGCTCAGCAGAGTCAGGACTTTTTCACGTCGCATCCGGCTCACCTCCGATGTGGTACTGCCATGAGGCGTGCACCGACGGCGCGGCGCCCTCCGAAGCGGGACGGGCGCACAAAAGCTCCGCCATGGCGGCGCTGAGCGCCGCTTCGTCAGAGATGGCGCAGACCTTGACGCCGTCTCCGGTCAGGCAGTGCAGCTCGTGGGCAAGCGCCTGCTTGAGAAGCGTCTGCGAGACGTAGAGCAGCTTGCCGAGCTTTTCGTCCAGCTCGTCCGGCGTGCCGGAAAGCGCCATCGTCAAAGCGAGCTTGCCGCGCACGGGAACCGTCGGCTCACGGAAGACCAGCTTGCCGGTCTTGGCGGCCAGCTTCCAGTGAATTTGGCGCAGATTGTCGCCGGGGCGATAGAGGCGCAGATCATAGTCCTCCGCGAAGCCGCCGCCAGGCTTCGGCACTCTTCGCGCGGCAAGATACCGCTTGAGGCTCGGAAGATCCTCCACCGGCACCGGCTTCGGCCAGACGAGGATCTGCCGCGTCTCGCGGCGGCGCAGCGGCCAGCGAAACAGGCCGAGATAGTCATATTTCCAAGCGCTGCGCAGCTCGAGCGTGACGCAGCCGCAATGCTCCGCGGTAAATGCCGCGTCCTTTTTCAGACGGTGCGGCTTGTCACTGTGCGGCAGACGGACGCGAAAGCGCCACGAGACAAGGCACGGCAGACCGCATTCCGGCGTTACCTCCGGCTTGACCTGCTGAGCGAGCAGCACCGCCGCCGGGCAGTCGAGCCGTGCGCGCGTAAGCGCCATGGCGGGCAGGCTGATGAGCAGGCTGAACAGCGGCAGAAACGCAAGCGCCATCAAAAGCAACCACGACAGCCATTCGCCGTAGGCGATGTAAAATCCAAAGCACCCCGTCACGGAGACAAGGTACACGATGCGCCGCCACAGCATATCAGCGCAGCCTGGGCGCAGGCACTTCCTGCAAAATGGCCTGCAAGACCTCGCCGATCTCCCGCTGTCCGGCTTTGGCGCTCAGCTCAAGACGGTGCGCGACGGTCTGCGTAAAGACCTCCTGCACGTCCTTCGGGATCACATAGTCCCGGCCGCGCAGCCGGGCGATGGACTTTGCCATCGCGACGACCGCAAGCGTCGCTCTGGGGCTTGCGCCGCGCGTGAGCAGCGGGTCGTTCCGCGTAGCGTGGATGAGGCCGACGACATAGGCCACGACCTCCTGCGAGACGTAGGTCTGCGCCACGGCCTCCTGCATGGCAAGCAGCTCCTGCGGCGTGACGACGGGGCGCAGGGAGCGCAGCGGGTCGTCCCCCTGCCGCGCGTTTACCATGGCAACCTCGTCCTCCGGCGCGGGATAGCCCATGCTGAGCTGGATCATAAAGCGGTCGGTCTGGCTGTCGGGCAGCGGCTGCGTGCCCGCTGCGCCGGTGGGGTTCTGTGTGGCGATGACAACGAAGGGCTGCGGGAGCCGATGCGTCACGCCGTCCACGGTCACCTGCCCCTCCTCCATCGCTTCGAGCAGGGCCGACTGCGTCCGCGACGTGGCGCGGTTGAGCTCGTCGGCCAGAAAGAGATTGCAAAGCACGGCGCCGGGCTGATAGACCATCTCGCCCGAAGCCTGATCCAGAATGCTGTAGCCCGTGACGTCCGAGGGCAGGACGTCCGGCGTAAACTGCACGCGGTTGGGCGCAAGACCCAGCGTGCGGGAAAACGCAAGCGCCATCGTCGTCTTGCCGACACCGGGAATATCCTCCATCAGGATGTGTCCCTTGGCAAGAATGGCGGCCAGAACCCATGTCAAAACCCGGTTCTTGCCGACCACGACACGGCGCACCTGCGATAAAATTCTCTGGGCATTTGTCAGCAGATCAACATTTCTGTCTTCCATATTCCGCCTCCTAAAATTTCATAAAATCAGTATACATAATATCGGTGGAAAAAGCAAGGGTAAACATGAAAAATGCCGGATCGTGACCGACCCGGCATTGCACTATTGTATTGTCGCGTCTGGGAAACGGATGGTGAGGCGCTGTTCGTCGACGATCAGAATTTTTTTCATGGTTGCCTGCCTCGATTCTTGCAAGTTCAAGTTAAGTGTATTATAATGGATTTATCCATTTTTTCCAAGTGGGAATTATGTTACAGGAGGCGCTTATTTATGAGAGCGATTCAAAAAAATGGCGGGAGCATTCTGATGTGCCTGCTGGAAATCTTTGTCGGCGTGCTGCTGCTCATCGATCCGATCCGCTTCACCTCGTCGATCATTGTCGTCATCGGCGCAGCGCTGCTGATCGCCGGACTGGTGCTGATCGTCCGCTACTTCCGGGCGACACCGGCGGAGGGTGCGCTGACGCAGCGGCTGTCCAAGGGCTTGCTGATGCTGCTGGGCGGCCTGTTCTGCGTGCTGCGGTCGAAATGGTTCGTGGCGACCTTCCCGCTGCTGACGATCCTTTACGGCGTGGCGATCTTAATCAGCGGCGTCGGCAAGATCCAGTGGACGGCGGATATGCTCCGCTTCGGCAGAAAACGCTGGTACCTGCCCGCGGCCAGCGCGGTGTGCTCGCTGGCCTTTGCGGCAGTCATCCTCTTTAACCCCTTCACGACGACGGAGATCCTCTGGAGCTTTACGGGCATCGTTTTGATCGTCGAGGCGGTCTTTGACATCATCGCCATCGCCCTCGGCGGCAAGCACAAGATCACGGACGACGACAATATCATTGATGTATAATAAAAACACCCTCTTTGCCGGGAAGATTCCGGCAAAGAGGGTTATTATATAGGTCAGCATTTCTTCAAAATGCGCTTGTAATAGGGCCAGAGACCCTGCTTTTCGGGGTAATGCGGGGCGAGCTGGCACAGGTCGGTGCCGGGATACTCGTTGCCCTCGATGATGGCCGGGCCGTCCGGCGTGATGGCGACGTCCCAGCCGACGTGGCGCATCTGCGGGATGACCATTGCCGCCTGCTTTGCCAGCGCGATGGCCTCCGGCACCATCGGGAGCTGATAGCCCATGAAGGTGACGCCGGTGTCCGGGTGCGTCTCAAAGACGTTAAAATAATCGTCCGTTGCGACGGAGCGGATTTTGCCTGTGGCCTCATCGACACGGCAGATCACGCCGCCGCGGCCGGAATTGTCGCAGCAGGAATCGCCGCGCCCGATTTTGAGGACGATATAAGCGACCTCGACGCCGCCGTCCACGACGTCCGTGACAATGCGTATGGTGTTGACCGACTGCGGGTGCAGCCGCGCCATGTCGGGGTGCTGCGGCAGGGCGTGCTCCAAAATGACGAGCTTCTTTTCCCGGATATACGCGAGCATGGCCGCCGCGTCCGCGAAATCCGCGACGCGGAGTTTTTCCACGCCCTGTCCGCATGAGCCGTGGTTCGGCTTGGCGAAGATAGCTTCCTGCCCACGGAGAAAATCGGCAAGCTCGGCGGCGGTCGCGGTCTCGCCGTTCGTCGTCTTACGGTGGAGGAACGCGGCGAAGCGCTCGTTGAAGCGCAGCTTGTCGTCGAATTCCTCCGCGAAGGAGTAGTCGTTCATCAGCTCGCAGACCTTTTTGTTGCGCACGCGCGTCAGATAGGTGTCGCGCTGCTTGCCGTTCATGTCGTAAAAGCCGAACATGACGTAGTCATAGTAGCCCGCGCCGTAGCGCAGGGCACACCAAGCCATGCTGCAAAGCGTGCGGGCCTTGCTCTGGCCGCTCTTTTCCTTGACGATCGTGAGCATTTTTTTGACGGTTTCCAGACGCATTCCGCGCACCACGCGGGCGATATATCCGATTCCGGGCATATGGGGTCTTCCTCTCTACGTTTGAATTTTACAGCGCGACGGCGATGGCCTCGCGGACATTGCGCGCGCGCAGGAGCGTAAGCCCCTCCGGTGCGTGCAGATCTTTCACGTTTTTCGGCACGATGCACTGCGTAAAGCCGAGCCTGCGGATCTCGGCCAGCCGTTGGGAGAGCTGGCCGACGGCGCGGATCTCACCCGTCAGGCCGACCTCGCCGATGGCAGCGAGCGTGTCCGAGACGGGCTTGTCCATCGCGGCGGAGGCGGCGGCGATGACGACGGCAAGGTCGGAGGCCGGCTCGTCCAGCCGCAGGCCGCCGATGACGTTCAGGTAGACGTCGGCATTGGAAAAGCGCAGGCCGCCGCGCTTTTCCAGCACGGCAAGCAGCATCGCCATGCGGTTATAGTCCAGACCGTTTCCGGAGCGGCGCGGGACGGCCAGCGACGTCGGACAGACGAGCGCCTGCACCTCCGCAAGGATCGGGCGGGTGCCCTCCATCACGCAGGCGACGCAGGTGCCGGGCGTGCCGAGCGGACGACCGGACAGCAGCGTCTCCGACGGGTTCGGCACCTCGCGCAGGCCCCGGTCGAGCATCTCAAACACGCCGATCTCGTTGGTCGAGCCGAAGCGGTTCTTGACCGCGCGGAGCAGGCGGTGCGCCGTGTGCGCCTCACCCTCGAAATACAGCACGCAGTCGACCATGTGCTCGAGCACCTTCGGGCCGGCGATCGCACCCTCTTTGTTGATGTGGCCGACGACAAAGACCGTCACGCCGCTGCGCTTGCAGTACTGCATCAGCCGCAGGGTGCATTCCTTGACCTGCGTGACGCTGCCGGGAGAGGCGGGCTTGTCCTCGGCATAGAGCGTCTGTACGGAGTCGACGATCAGGAAATCCGGCTTCACGCGCTCGCTTGCGCCGAGAATTTCGTCGAGGCTCGTCTCGCACAGAACGTACAGGCTGTCGCTCGTGACGCCCAGACGCTCCGCGCGGAGCTTGAGCTGGCTCTCGCTTTCCTCGCCGGAGACATAAAGGACGCGCTGGTCGCGGGCGATCTGCTCGCAGATCTGCAACAGCAGGGTCGATTTGCCAATGCCCGGCGCGCCGCTGACCAGCACGAGTGAGCCCTTGACCGCGCCGCCGCCGAGCACGCGATCCAGCTCCGTAAGCCCTGTGGTAAAACGGAGAGCTTCGTCGGTCTTCGCCTCGCTGAGGCGCTTGGGCATGGCGGCGGAGACACGCGCGGCGGGTGCGGCACCGGTCTTTGCGGCCGGTGCGGGCGTATATTCCTCCAGCGTGTTCCACTGCCCGCACGAGGGGCAGCGCCCGGCCCATTTGGGCGATTCGCTGCCGCAATTTGTGCAGAGAAAGACGGTTTTAGACTTCATGGGCTTCCTCCAGATAGCTCACAAGCGTACAGGCGATGGCGCAGGCGAGCTTTTTTTGATAGGCCGCATCGCGCAGCAGCGCTTCCTCGGCGGGATTGGAAAGAAATCCGCACTCGATCAGCACGGCGGGACAGGAGATATGCTCCAAAAGGTAGATGTTCTGCGCCTGCTTGCACTGGCGGTGGTTGCGCGGATCGACCTGCGCTGCCAGCTCGCTTTGCAGCAGCTCAGCCAATTCCTGACTTCCCTGCGCGTAAAATACCTGCGCGCCGCGGTACTGTGATTTGGAAAACTGATTTTGATGGATGCTGACCAGCAGCGCATCCGGCGTCCGGTTGACCGCCGCCACGCGGTTGTGAATGTCGGAGACCTTCTTCTGCGCGATGGTCGTGCCCTCGGTATAGACCGAGACGTCTGTGGTGCGGATCATCTCTGTCCGGACGCCGAGGAAATGCAGAAGGTCGTTCAAGCGCAGCGAGATCTCCAAATTCAGCGTGCTTTCCCGCACACCGGTGACGGAGATCGCGCCGCCGTCCTCCCCGCCGTGACCGGCGTCGATGATAACGGTCGGCGAATAAGCGGTATCAGCGGAGAGGACCGCGATCGCCGTGCCGGCGCGCGAGATCAGCAGCGCGCTCAGGACGGCAAGCGTGCAGACGAACAGATAAAACCCAACGGATTTTTTGAAGTAAGACATTGGAACACCCCCACACAACTTTATGCCGCGCGGCGGGGCGTTATATCAGCATTATTGTACCATGTTTTTGCGCCGTGTCAATATGTAATGCGGGTGTCAGCGGTTCGTGCGGCTTCCCCGCTTCCACAGAAGCCACGCCTTGTCCAACACGGTGGTGTGCGGCTGCGTCAAAATCGTCTCACAGGGGAAGCCCTTGCATTCTTCGCAGCAGGAAAGCCCCTGCCGCAGCACGCAGTCGCGGGTGAAGCAGTCGCCCTCGCCATGCTCCGCAAGGCAGCCGCGACAGCCGCCCTCACGGAAGGTCGGGCAGCAGCCGCAATAAAAGCCGCATTTTCCGAGTAATTTTTCGTCCATGATCCTCTCTCCTTTTCTATACCGGCTTGGTGATGCCCGTGCGGCGTTCCTTGGACAGACCACCGGCCAGCACGACGTCCGCGCCGACGAAGCGTGCGCGGCGCAAAATCCCCTCGCCGTATTTTTCGCGCAGGTCGTCGACGGTGTTGTCGAGCTTGGCCTTGCGCTCGTAGTCCTCCGCGCTGATGACGGAAAACAGGTCGTATTGCCGCATCCCGCGTTCCTCCAGCCGCGTTGCCTGCACGCCGAGCTGGCGCAGCGGCGTCTGGCCGTCCCACGCCTCGTCAAAGATGCGGCAGGCGTGGCGGAACAGCTCCTCGGTGCTGTCCGTCGCGTTTTGCAGGGTCGATTGGTGGGAAAATGTGACAAAATCCTTCGTCCGCAGGCTGACGGCGACGCAGCGGGCGGATTTTTTGTCGCGTCGCATCCGCGAGCCGACCGTCTCGCACAGCGACAGGAGCACGCGGTAGGCCTGCGCAGCGTCCGTCACGTCGGCGGGCAGGGTCGTCGCGTTGCCGTAGCCCTTGTTGGCCTCCGGCGTGGGCAGCAGCGTGTCGCTGTAGCGCCCGTTGGCGGAGTTCCAGAGCGCGAGGCCGGGCTTGTGAAGCGCCTGCCGGATGATCTTCGGGTCAGCCTGGGCAAGCTGGCCGATGGTCTCGATGCCGAGCAGATGCAGCTTTTTCTCCGTGGCCGGGCCGATCATAAACAGGTCGCGCACGGGCAGCGGCCAGAGCTTCTTCTCCATTTCCCACGGGTAGAGCGTGTGCACCTTGTTCGGCTTTTCAAAGTCCCCTGCCATCTTTGCCAGCAGCTTGTTGGTCGAGATGCCGATATTGACCGTGAAGCCCAGCTCGTCGAAAATGCGCTGCCGCAGCATCTCCGCCGCCGCCACGGGCGAGCCGTAAAGCCCCTCTGTGCCGGTCATGTCCGCCCACGCCTCGTCGATGGAATACTGCTCGACGACCGGCGCGAATTGGCGCAAAAGCGCGGTGAAGTGCCGCGACGCCTCGACATACAGCCCGTAGTCCGGCGGCACGATGGTCAGCGACGGGCATTTTTTCAGCGCCTGAAAGATCGGCTCCCCGGTTTTGACGCCGAATTTCTTGGCGGGCAGGCTCTTGGCGAGGATCACGCCCTGACGGTTTTCCCGGCTGCCCGCGACTGCGGACGGGATCTCGCGCAGATCGAGGCTCTCACCCAGCACCTTGACCCGATAGGTTGCCGTCCACGAGAGAAAGGCGCTGTTTACATCAATGTGAAAAATGACCTTATCCATCAGTACACCACCCGGAACAGCGTCCAACGATGCGCCCGGACGGCGTAGCGCAGCTCAAAAAGGCGCTCGCGCCCGGCCTCCACCGCCTTGCAAAGGTACTGGATCGCGTCAATGCCCGCGTACTGGATCGGCTTGGCGCAGACGACCTGCGAGATGCTGACCGTTTGCAGACAGTGCGCCTCGTCCTCCATGCGGAAACGCAGCGGCGTTATGCTGCCGTCGGCGGCAAAGACCGAGATGACTTCGATTTGCAGATTCACGCCGCTTCCCTCCTGACTGCTTTCATGCCTTTATTATAACAAACATATGTTCGATAATCAAGGGGAAAATGATAGAAAAATACAGCAGGCCCGCAAACGCGAACCCGCTGCATTTTTATTTTATTCTTGGGGATCGGCAGATTCTGCTTCTTCCGCAGGAGATGCTTCCTCTGTCTCGTCCTGTGCAGGTGGCAGATATGGAAGCATGGTTTTATA
>CAZVSJ010000007.1:0-38021 GCA_964629755.1 uncultured Oscillospiraceae bacterium
ACACCTATATGACCTATAAGGGCATGAAGGTCTTCTACGAAAACTGATCCTGTGAAAAAAACGTGGCCTCCGCCGAACGGCGGAGGCCAAGTTTTTGCCGATCATTCGAATGCGCTTGTCAGCCCCGATTTCATAAAATTTCATTTTCTCAAAATTTTTCTTGTATTTCTTATTTATACCGTGTATAATGTAATGCAAATCTAACGGCAGCCGCCGTAGATAAAATATGAATGAAAGGAGACGTCAACCATGAAAAAGTGTTATATCCCGGGAGGGTACTCGAATCCGCTGACCGTTTATGAGACGCAATGTGCCATCGAGTACATCAAGCACAATTTTCAGAAGAATCTTTGCCGTGCGCTCGACCTGATGCGCGTGTCGGCCCCGTTGTTTGTTGAGGAGGCATCCGGACTGAATGACAATCTCAACGGCTACGAGCGTCCCGTCTCGTTTGACGTCCCCGACGTCGGCGAGGAAGCGCAGGTCGTCCACTCGCTGGCAAAATGGAAGCGCTACGCCCTCGCGCGCTACGGCTTCCTGCCCGGCAAGGGCCTTGTCACCGACATGAACGCCATCCGCCGCGATGAGGTCGTCGACAACCTCCACTCGGTCTACGTCGACCAGTGGGACTGGGAAAAGGTCCTGACCGAGGAAACGCGCAACCTCGAAACCCTGAAAGACACCGTCCAGCGCATCGTCAACGCGATCTATGTCACGGGCGAGACGCTGAAGATCGAATTCCCGCAGATCAAGACCCACATCCCCCGCGAGGTCGTCTTTGTCACCACGCAGGAGGTCGAGGATCTGTTCCCCGACCTGCAGACCGCGCAGGAGCGCGAGACTGCCTTCCACCGCCTGCACAAAGACAAGGCCGTCTTCCTGATGCAGATCGGCGGCAAGCTCCGCTCGGGTAAGCCGCACGACGGCCGCGCGCCGGACTATGACGACTGGGCGCTTAACGGCGACATCCTGTTCTGGAACGACGTGCTCGACCGCTCCTTCGAGGTGTCCTCAATGGGCATCCGCGTCAGTCCCGAATCCCTCGACCGCCAGCTCACCGAGGCCGGCTGCGACGACCGCCGTGCGCTGCCCTTCCACAAGGCGCTGCTTGCGGGCGAGCTGCCGCTCACCATCGGCGGCGGCATCGGTCAGTCGCGGCTGTGTATGCTCCTTTTGGGCTGCGCCCACATCGGCGAGGTGCAGTCGAGCATCTGGGACAGCGAAACCGCCAAAACCTGCGCCGACGCAGGCGTTATACTCCTGTAAAATTCATTATCAGTGAGGAAAAAATGGAAGAATTGATTACCGTTCGAGAGCTTTTTAAGAACACGAAAGCCTACGCCGGCAAGACCGTCTCGGTCGGCGGTTGGGTGCGCTCGGTGCGCGCCTCCAAGTCCTTCGGCTTCATCGTCCTGTCCGACGGCACGTTTTTCAGCCCGCTGCAGGTCGTCTACCACGACACGATGGCAAACTTTGCCGAGGTCTCCAAGCTCAACGTCGGCGCGGCGCTGATCGTCACCGGCACACTGGTCGAGACGCCCGAGGCAAAGCAGCCGTTCGAGCTGCAGGCCGACACCGTCACGGTCGAAGGCCCGTCCACGCCCGACTATCCCCTGCAGAAAAAACGCCACACGCTGGAATACCTGCGCACGATGACGCACCTGCGTCCGCGCACGAACACCTTCCAGGCCGTGTTCCGCGTCCGTAGCCTCGCCGCCTTCGCCATCCACAAGTTTTTCCAGGAGCGCGGCTTCGTCTATGTCCACACGCCGCTCATCACCGGCTCCGACTGCGAGGGCGCCGGCGAGATGTTCCAGGTGACGACGCTCGACCTCAACAACCCGCCGCGCACCGAGGACGGCAAGGTCGATTTCAGCAAGGACTTCTTCAACAAGCCGACCAACCTGACCGTCTCCGGCCAGCTCAACGGCGAGACCTACGCGATGGCCTTCCGCAACATCTACACCTTCGGCCCGACCTTCCGCGCCGAGAATTCCAACACCACCCGCCACGCGGCGGAATTCTGGATGATCGAGCCGGAGATCGCCTTTGCAGATCTTTCGGACGATATGCGCCTTGCCGAGGATATGATTAAATATATCATCGCCTATGTGCTGGAAAATGCGCCGGAGGAGATGAATTTCTTCAACCAGTTCGTCGACAAGGGGCTTTTGGAGCGCCTGAACCACGTTCTGACCTCCGATTTTGGCCACGTGACCTACACCGAGGCGATCGAGCTGCTCGAGCCGCACAACGACCAGTTCGAGTATCCCGTCCACTGGGGCAGCGACCTGCAGACCGAGCATGAGCGCTATCTGACCGAGGTGCTGTTCAAGCGTCCGCTCTTCGTCACGGACTACCCGAAGGAGATCAAGGCGTTCTATATGAAGCTCAACCCCGACGGCAAGACCGTTGCCGCGATGGACTGCCTCGTCCCCGGCATCGGCGAGATCATCGGCGGCAGCCAGCGTGAGGACGATTACGAGGTTCTGCGCAACCGGATGCAGGAGCTGGGCCTCAGGGAGGAGGACTACGACTTCTACCTCGACCTGCGCAAGTACGGCACCGCACGCCACGCGGGCTTCGGCCTCGGCTTCGAGCGCTGCGTGATGTACCTGACCGGCATGGGCAACATCCGCGACGTCCTCCCCTTCCCCCGCACCGTCAACAACTGCGATCTTTAATTTCACCTGCGCCCTTGCTTGGGCGCGTCCATAAAGCATCCATGTCAGGCGGCGGTACAGTCGGAAAGCTGTGCCGCCGTCTTTTTTCCGCAAAGATACACAGAAAGGGTAAGAAATGGAACATTCGGAAGAAGCACAATTCAGGAAAATGACGACCACACCGGTGTCGAAGCTGATCCTCCGTCTCGGCCTGCCGACCACGATCAGTATGCTGGTCACGAATCTTTATAACGTGGTGGACACCTGGTTCGTCGGGGAACTGGGGCTGAGCGCAACGGGCGCTGTCGGCGTCGTGTTCGGCCTGATGGCGATCATTCAGGCCTTCGGCTTCACCTTCGGCCACGGCGCGGGCAGCAACATCAGCCGTCTGCTCGGCGCGCGCGAGACGGAACGGGCGCGCAATTTCTCTTCGACCGCCTTTTATCTCTCACTGGCGGCCGGAGGACTGATCGCCGTCTTCGGGCTGCTGTTCCTGACGCCGCTGTGCAAGGCGCTCGGCAGCTCAAGCTCTATTCTGCCCTACGCAAAGACCTACGCCGTTTTCATCCTGCTCTCCGCGCCCGCGATGGCGTCGAGCTGCGTGATGAACAACATATTGCGCTACGAGGGCCGCGCCTCGGCCGCGATGGTCGGGCTGGTCTCCGGCAGCGTTTTGAACATGGGCGGCGACGCGCTGTTTATCTTCGCGCTGGATATGGACATCGCCGGCGCTGGACTGTCGACCATGCTCTCACAGTACGTCTCGTTTTTCATCCTGCTGTGGTTTTTCGTCCGGGGCAAGACGCAAAGCAGCCTCGCTCCGCGCTATTTTTCGCGCAGCTTCGGCGATATTTGGAACATTCTGAAAACCGGCTTTCCCAGCATGATCCGCCAGGGCTTGAACAGCGTGTCAACAATGGTGCTGAATTGGCAGGCGCTGCCCTTCGGTGACGCCGCCATCGCGGCAATGAGTGTCGTGGCCCGCATTTTCAACTTCCTGTTCAGTGTCGCCCTCGGCATCGGGCAGGGCTTCCAGCCCGTCTCCTCGTTCAATTACGGCGCGAAAAAATACGCTCGCGTCAGGAAAGCGCTTCTCTTCACGCTCGCATTCAGCTCGGTCACGATGCTGTGCTTCACGGCAGGCGGCCTGCTGGCCGGTGACCGGCTGGTGACGCTGTTTCTGGATGACACGGAGGCCATCACGATCGCCCGCTATGCCCTGAAGCTGCAATGCTGCACACTCATCACCATCCCCGTGTGCATCTGCGGTAATATGCTGTTTCAGTCCATCGGTCTGGCGGGCAGGGCGTCGCTGCTTGCCTGCCTGCGCAGCGGCGCGGTCTTTATCCCGGCGCTCCTGCTGCTGGCGCAATTTTTCGGCCTGCGCGGCATCGAATGGGCGCAGCCCGCCGCAGATGCCCTCTCAATGCTGATCTCCCTGCCCTTCCTGCTCGGTTTTCTGCATCAGCTTCCGAAAAGCGAATCATAAATGCAAGCCCAGGCGGAAGAATGCAAGGAAATCTTTCCGTAATGTTAAAAGTGGCTTGAAAACGGCCGGTTACAGAGGTTGACCGTAATCATAATCCTGTGCGGATTTGGCGAAGGTTATGAACAGTTTGCACAGCTTTTTGCACAGGCGGCAAAGCCTTGTGCGGGTTCCGTTTTTGAAATGCCCCCCTGTTTCCGCCTTCCCGCAAACGGACTTCTTTCGTTTCCGAAAGCAAAATTTAGTTTACATAATATTATTTCTTCGTCAGAATTACCATCGACTTTTTTCGACAAAAAAATGCAGGATGCGGCATCGCATCCTGCATTTTCTGTCGTGTTATATTGTTTCGCCCTCCATGGATTTGGTCGCGTACGCATTGAGGGTCTGGTCGGCCAGGTTGCCCGCGAGGTACTCATAATAGCCCTGCGCGCCGATCATAGCGGCATTGTCACCGCACAGGGACAGGGGCGGCAGGCACAGGCGCACGCCGCGCTTTTCGCACTCGCGCGTCAGGTCGCCGCGGATGCGGGAATTCGCCGCGACACCGCCCGCGACAGCGAGGGTCGTCCTGCCCGTCTGGTCGAGCGCCGCCATCGTGCGCGGAAGGAGCATCGCGCTGACCGCGGCGGAAAAGCTCGCGCACAGGTCGGGAACACAGACCTCCTCACCCTTTTGCCGCGTGTTGTGGATGAGGTTTACCGCCGCTGTTTTCAGACCCGAAAAGGACATATCCAGCGGGTTGCCCGACAGCTTTGGGTGCGGCATCTGGTAACGCGTCTCGTCGCCGCTCTGCGCCGCTTTGTCCAGCGCAGCCCCGCCGGGATAGGGCATATCCAGCATTCTGGCGACTTTGTCGAAGCATTCGCCCGCTGCGTCGTCGCGCGTACCGCCGAGAATCTCCATCTCGCAGTAGTCCTTGACGTCAACGAGCATCGTGTGCCCGCCGGAGACGACGAGGCACAGGAAGGGCGGCTTCAGGTCAGGATAGGCGATGTAATTCGCGGCGATGTGGCCGCGGATGTGGTGCACGGGAATGAGAGGCTTGTCCAGCGCCAGCGCCGCCGCCTTGGCAAAATTCACGCCGACGAGCAGCGCACCGATCAGCCCCGGCGCATAGGTCACGGCGACCGCGTCGATCTCGTCACGCGCGATTTTCGCCTCCGCAAGCGCCTGTTCCGCGAGGCCGTAGATCGCCTCGATGTGCTTTCTCGACGCGATCTCCGGCACGACGCCGCCGTAAATTCGATGCAGCGGCACCTGTGAGGCGATGCAGTCCGTCAGCACCTCGCGCCCGTCGCGCACGACGGCGACAGCCGTTTCGTCGCAGGACGACTCAATCGACAGTATCAGCATCGGTTAGCTCCTTTCTGAGGATCAGCGCGTCCTCGGTTGGGTTTACATAATATTTCGGACGCCGTCCGACCTCCACAAATCCGAGGCCGCGGTAGAGGTTCTGCGCGGGCAGGTTGCTGATGCGCACCTCCAAAAACAGCGCGGTGATGCCCCGGCTGTGCAGTTGTTCAATCAGCGCCTTCATCAGCGCCCGTCCAATACCCTTCTTCCGCCATTCCGGCGCGACGGCGAGGTTCATCACGTCCGCCTCGGGTGCGACAGACTGCGAGCCGACGTAGCCAATGAGCTTTCCGTCCTCCTCCGCGACAAGCCAATCGCTGAGCGGATTGGAAAGCTCCGAGCGGACGGACACCTCACTCCACGGGTCTGAGAAGCACTGCTTTTCCAGCGCGGCGATCTGCGCGATATGCGCCTCCTGCATCGGAACGATCATTTCGCCTCATACCAGCTTTCTCCCATTTTTGCCTCCGCGACGAGCGGGACGGAGAGCCGCACGGCGTTTTCCATCTCGCGCGTGACGATGTCCATGACGCTCTGCGTCTCGAAGGCGGGGCACTCGACAATCAACTCGTCGTGCACCTGCAAAATCAGCCGCGCCTGTAACGCCTGCTGTTCCAGCGCGTCGAACACGCGCACCATCGCCAGCTTGATAATGTCCGCCGCCGTGCCCTGGATGGGCGTGTTCAGCGCGATGCGCTCCGCGCCGGAGCGGACGTTGAAATTGCTGCTCGTTATCTCAGGAATTCTGCGGCGGCGGCCGAACATCGTCTCGACATAGCCCTGCTCGCGGGCGGTTGCCACGATGTCGTGCATATAGTCCCGCACGCCGGCGTATTTTGTCAGATAGCGGTCGATATAGTCCTTCGCCTCGCGGCGCGTGACGCCGATGTCCTGCGCCAGCGAGAACTCCGAGATGCCGTAGACGATGCCGAAATTGACGGCCTTGGCGTGGCGGCGCATCAGCGGCGTCACCTCGGACAGCGGGACGTTAAACACCTGCGACGCGGTGACGGAGTGGAAATCCTCTCCGGAGAGGAATGCCTCCTGCATCCGCTTGTCGTCCGCGATGTGCGCCAGAACGCGCAGCTCAATCTGGCTGTAGTCCGCGTCGACGAACACCCAGCCCTCGCGCGGGACGAACATTTTGCGGATCTCGCTGCCCAGCTCCGTGCGTACGGGGATGTTTTGCAGGTTCGGCTCGGTTGAGGACAGCCGACCCGTTGCCGTGACGAGGTTTTGGAAGGTCGTGTGGATGCGTCCGTCGGGGGCGATCTCCTTTTTCAGGCCGTCGGCGTAGGTCGACTTGAGCTTCGTCAGCATCCGATAGTCCATGATCGCCTGCACAACGGGGTGCTTGTCCTTCAGCGCCTCGAGCACCTCGACGTTGGTCGAGTAGCCGCTCTTGGTCTTTTTGACGGGCGGCAGACCGAGCTTTTCAAACAGCAGCACGCCGAGCTGGCGGGTGGAGTTGATGTTAAAGGTTTCCCCAGCCGTCTCAAAAATCAGCGTCTCGCACGCCGCGATCCGCTTGGAGAGCATCTGCCCGAAGTCGGACAGCGCTTTTTCATCCACACGCACGCCGTCGTGCTCCATCTCGGCCAGCACGCGGCACAGCGGCAGCTCGACCTCAAAATAGAGCTTGTCGCTTCCCTGCTCGCGGAGCTTGGAAGAAAGCGGCGCATAAAGTGCCTCCACCGTTGCCACCGCGCTGAACAGCGCCCCCTCCGGGGTCGTCTCCCCGACCGACGGCGGCGTGAAATGCGCATAGCTCTCGGCAAGCGCGGAAAGCTCGTAGCTGCCGCGCGTCGCGTCGAGCAAATAGGCCGCCAAAGCGGTGTCGAACACGAAGCCGTCAATGGGCAGATCGTGCGCCAGCAGCGCCCGCATCAGTGGCTTGAGGTCGTGGGTGATCTTTTTCACGCGATCGGAAAGCAGGCCGCGCAAAGCATCGGAATAGTCCGCGCCGAGCTGCTCCTTCGTGAAATAGTACATCGTGCAGCCGTCCTGCACCGCGCAGGAGGCCATATCCGCGCCAAAGAGGATCGGCACGAAGTCCCGCGCCGAAAGCTGCTGGGCAAGCGTCTGCGCCTGCGCTACGTCCTGCACAAGCTCGGTGACGCACTCGCCCGCGACCGTCGCCGTCTCCTGCACAGGCGCGTCGTCCTCAAACGCCGCCGAGCGGAGGCCGTATTTGTCGATCAGCTTCTGGAATTCCAGCTTGGTGAACAGGTCGTACAGCGCGCGGCGCTTGGGCGGCCGGATCAGGTTCTCCTGCGGCGCAAATTCGATCGGCGCGTCGCAGCGGATGGTCGCCAGCTCATAGGACAGATACGCCATCTCCCTGCCGTTTTGCAGCTTTTCAAAGAGCTTGCCCTTCATATTTTGCGGCGTCAGGTTCTCATAGACACCGTCCAGCGTGGCGTATTTTTGCAGCAGATCCTTCGCCGTCTTGGGGCCGACGCCCGCGACGCCAGGGATATTGTCCGAGCTGTCGCCCATGAGCGCCTTGAGGTCGATCAGACGGATCGGCTCGAGGCCGTATTCCTCCGCAAAAACCTCCGGCGTATAGTTCTGCGCGGTCGTCTGACCGCCCTGCGTCCGCACGAGGCGGACGGTCACGCAGTCGTTGACAAGCTGCAGGCTGTCGCGGTCGCCCGTGAGGATGACGCATTTCCAGCCCTCGGCGCAGCAGATGCGCGAGACCGTGCCAATCACGTCATCGGCCTCCCAGCCCTGACATTCATAGATCGGGATGTTCATTGCCTCCAGCACCTGCTTCATCACGGGCATCTGCATGGCAAGCTCCTCCGGCATGGCGTGCCGCGTCGCCTTATAGCCGTCGTAGCGCACATGGCGGAAGGTCGGCCCGTGCAGGTCAAAGGCGACACAGAGCGCGTCCGGCGCCTCGTTTTTGACCTCCCGCTGCAAAATATTCAGAAAACCGAAGATCGCATTGGTATAAAAGCCCTCGCGGGTCGTCAGCGGACGCACGCCGTAAAACGCGCGGTTGATCACGCTGTTGCCGTCCAGGATCATCAGCTTCATTTCGTCCCTCCAATCAGATGCGCTTCCACTTCGCGCCCTGCGGCGTGTCGATGATCTCGATGCCGCGCGATTTCAGCTCGTCGCGGATGCGGTCGGCCTCGGCCCAGTTTTTCGCCTTTTTCGCCTCCGCGCGGGCAAGGAGCATCGCGTCGATCTCCGGGTCGGATTCCTCCTTCGGCTGCGCGTCGCGCACCTTCTGCGCCGCAGAGAGCAGATTCAGGCCGAGCACCTGATCGAAGTCCGCAAACGCCGCCAGCTTGGTCGCGTCGTTGGTCTTGGCCTTGAGGACGTCGTACAGCGCCGTGACCGCCAGAGAGGTGTTGAGGTCGCCGTTCAGCGCGGTGACGAAGCGCTCGCGCAGCTTGGCAAGCGGCTCTGCCTCGACTTCGCCGCCGTTCGGGTCAAGCGCGGCGATCTTTGCGATCAGCTTTTCATAGGTCACAGCCGCGTTGTCCAGATTCTCCCACGAGAAAACGAGGTTGCGGCGGTAATGGCTCTGCAGGCAGAACAGGCGGTAAACGATGGGGTCATAGCCCTTTTCCTCCAGCAATGAGACGGTCAAAAACTCGCCCTTGGACTTGGACATCTTGCCGCCCTCGGTGTTGAGGTGGTGGACATGGAACCAGTAATTGCACCATTTGTGACCGAGGTAGGCCTCGGACTGGGCGATCTCGTTCGTGTGGTGCGGGAAGGCGTTGTCGATGCCGCCGCAGTGGATGTCCATATCCTCCCCCAGATGCTTCATGCTGATGCACGAGCACTCGATGTGCCAGCCGGGATAGCCGACACCCCAGGGAGAATCCCACTTGAGCGCCTGATCCTCAAACTTCGACTTCGTGAACCAGAGGACAAAGTCGTTCTTGTTGCGCTTGTTCGTGTCCTCCTCAACACCTTCGCGCACACCGACAGCCAGATCTTCCTCGTTGTGGTCGTTGAAAACATAGTATTTTTCCAGCTTCGAGGTGTCAAAGTAGATATTGCCGCCGGCGGGATAGGCATAGCCCTTTTCGAGCAGGGACGTGACCATGTGGATATACTCGTCAATACAGTTCGTCGCAGGCTCGACGACGTCCGGCGTCTTGATGTTCAGCTTGGCGCAGTCGGCAAAGAAGGCATCGGTGTAGAATTTTGCGATCTCCATGACGCTCTTGTGCTCACGGCGGGCACCCTTGAGCATCTTGTCCTCGCCGGTGTCCGCGTCCGAGGCCAGATGTCCGACGTCGGTGATGTTCATCACACGCTTGACGTTGTAGCCGAGATAGCGCAGGCTCTTTTCCAGCACATCCTCCATGATATAGCTGCGCAGGTTGCCGATGTGGGCATAGTGGTAGACCGTCGGGCCGCAGGTGTACATTTTGACAACGTCGGGATGGTTCGGGACGAACAGCTCTTTCTTATGGGTCAACGAATTGTAAAGATACATATTATTCTTCCTCCGTTTGCATTTGTTTTTCCAGCTTTTCTAAACGTTCATGCAGGTAGTCCAGCTCTGCGCGGACGGGGTCGGGCGTATGGATATGGTCGAGCTTTTCGCCGTTGAGGCGCACGACGCGTCCCGGAACGCCGACCACCGTGGAGTTGGCCGGAACCTCCTCCAGCACGACGGAATTCGCGGCGATGCGCGCGTTATCCCCGACCTTAAACGGCCCCAGGACCTTCGCGCCGCAGCCGACCATGACGTTGTTGCCGAGGGTCGGATGGCGCTTTTCCCTTGCCGCGCCCGTGCCGCCGAGGGTCACGCCCTGATAGAGCAGGCAGTCGTCCCCGATTTCCGCCGTCGCGCCGATGACGACGCCCGTGCCGTGGTCGATGACCAAACGGCGGCCGATCTTCGCGGCGGGATGGATCTCGACGCCCGTCCTCCGGCGGGCGAGCTGTGACACCCAGCGCCCGATGAATTTCATACCGTGCGTATAGAACCAGTGCGCGACCCGATAATACATCACGGCGTGCAGGCCGTTATACAGGAAAAACACCTCAAGGTTGCTCCGCGCCGCCGGGTCGTTGCGCCGGTAAGCCGCTATGGTTTCTTTTAACCGCATTTTCTCGCCCCCAAACATAAAAAGCCCGCCCCGGAATTGCTCCAGAGGCGGGCATAGCTCGCGGTTCCACTCTGATTTCTCACTTCTGCCTTGACGCGGCAAACGGGGTCTCCCCTCGCTCCCGAACGCACTTCACCCGCTCCGCGCCGCATCCGCTTTCAGCCGGTGACGGACGCTCTCTGCTGCGCAAAAGGCAGGCTACTCTTTTCGATCCACGCGATATTTTCATTGCCATTATATTAGCATTTCCGGGGAAATGTGTCAAGCAAAATGTGCGCTCTCACCGTAACGCGCGCGAAAAAAACGAAACCAGATAATCCATGACGCCCTGCGCTGCAAAAATGGTCGCCATCATCAATTCGTCCGTATCACATTCCGAAAAGTTGATATGATAACCCGCGCGGCGAATCAGGAGCGTAAAGAATAAACGTTGTGTTCTTCCGTTGCCCTCGCGGAACGGATGAAGCATATTCAAGTCATGGTAGAACTCTGATACTTCCAAAACAAGTGTTGGTTTTGGAAGACCGGTCAGTTCTTGCTTTCGCTGCAAGCGCTGAAACAGCGCACTCCCCAAATGATATAATTGATCTGCCGGGTAGAAATTTGTCCCTTTCTTCGATAAATCAACGGTTCTCAATCTTCCCGCCCATTCGTAGACATCAGAGAACAGGCGTTCATGCAATTTGCAATAGAATTCAAATGTGAATGGCTCCGGGCAATTCCCGTTCTCTATCTCGACAGAGCGGACTGAAACAGCAACACGTTCCGCTTCATTCAATGCTTCCTGCGAGCGCAGGCCAAGTTTGTTTACCAATACCGTTGAGTTTTCATAGCAATCCGCCGTGGAAGCAGTCACCGAATAAGCCATCGTCACGTCTCCTGATATTGTTTCTGCAGGGAGCGGAGATAATCCTGCAACGACAGCTTCCCGTCCAGAATGCTTTGAATGATCTCAATGTGGGATTGCTCCAACGGTAAACCTTCCATTGCAGAAGATGCGGCTGCATTTTTTAATGCACTCCACTGCGCGTTACTCATATGGGACGCTCCTTTGCTGTTCATTGCTCTATCATTCCACCATCTTGGCAACCTATCACTTTTTCTCTTTCAGCACATCAAAATTCTTGATAAAGTACTCCACGCCGGAGTAGAGGGTCGTTACGGAGATGAGGGCGACGATGACCCAGTTGAGGGTCCGGATAAAGCAGACGCCCAGAAGATCCGCGAAGAGTGACGTGTTGAGAAACAGCATCAGGCACATGCCCGCCATCGTGACGGCGGTCTTGACCTTGCCCGACCAGCCGGCTGCGATCACGCGGCCCTTGCCGGCCGCGATCAGGCGCAGACCCGTCACGGCGAATTCACGCGTCAGGACGATCATCAGCGCCCACGCGGGGAAAATGCCCCACTCGCAGAACATCGCCATCGCGGCAATGACCAGCACCTTGTCGGCCAGCGGATCGAGGAACTTGCCGAGGTCGGTCACCTGATTGTAGCGCCGCGCGATTTTGCCGTCGATCAGGTCGGTCAGGCTGGCGATGGCGAACACCGCCAGCGCCACATACTGCATGACCGTTCCATACGCTTCGGCCAGATACATACAAACCAGAAATACAGGGATCAAAAGCACACGCGCCAGCGTGAATTTGGTTGCAGTCGTCATTGTCAAGCCTCCTCGGAAGTTCCCACCAGGGAAAAATCGTTCACGCCCGTGATCTTCACGCGCACAAAGCTGCCGGGGCGCACGGTCTTTTCGCTATAGAACGTGACGACGCCGTCGATCTCGGGCGAATCGGCATAGGTTCTGCCGAAATACTGCTCCGATTCGGGATCATAGCCCTCGCAGAGCACCTCCATCGTCGTGCCGATCCGTGCCTCGTTGCATTCGTCCATAATGCGCGATTGCAGCTCGGAGATGATCTCCGCGCGGCGGACTGCGGTCTCCTGATCGGGGTGCTCCATCCTTGCCGCAGGCGTCCCCTCCTCCGGGGAGAATGCGAACGCGCCGACGCGCTCCAGCTTATACTCCCGCAGCCACTGGCACAGCTCCTCAAACTCCGCCTCCCCCTCGCCGGGCAGACCCGTGATGAGGCTGGTGCGGATGACAGCGTCGGGGATCTTCGTGCGGATCTTGTCGAACAGCGCACAAAGCTCGGCCTTGGTGCCGCGGCGGTTCATCTTCTTGAGGATCGTGTCGTTGACGTGCTGGATGGGGATGTCAAAATAGTTGACGATCTTCGGCTCGGAGGCGATGACATCGAGTAGCTCGTCGGTCAGCTCGTCCGGATAGAGATAGTGCACACGCACCCAATGCAGCTTTTCGATTTTACACAGCTCGCGCAGCAGCTCCGGCAGCTTGCGCTCGCCGTAGAGGTCGATGCCGTAGCGGCTCGTGTCCTGCGCGACGACGATCAGCTCCTTCACGCCGTCCTCGGCCAGCATCCGCGCCTCGTACAGGCAATCGTCCATCGTGCGGCTGCGGTAGCGGCCGCGCAGCGACGGGATGACGCAGTAGGCGCAGTGGTTGTCGCAGCCCTCGGCAATCTTCAGGTAGGCGTAATAGTCCGGCGTGGTCAGGATGCGGCCGGCCTCGCTCATCGGCGCGTGGATGTCGCCGAATTCGCTGACGGTCTCGCCGCCCAGCAGCCGCTCCACAACGGAGACAATATCGTCATAGCTGCCCGTGCCAAGCACGCCGTCTACCTCCGGCATTTCGCTCAGAATCTCGTTCTGATAGCGCTGCGAGAGGCAGCCCGTGACGAGGATCTTTCCGATGACCCCCGCCGCTTTCAGCTCGCCCATGGCAAGGATATTGTCGATCGCCTCGCTCTTGGCCGAGTCGATGAAGCCGCAGGTGTTGATGATCACGACGTCCGCGCCCTCCACGGTGGGCAGGATCTCATAGCCCGCCTCGCGCAGGAGATACATCATCTGCTCCGCGTTGACCTGGTTTTTCGCGCAGCCGAGGGAGATCATCCCGATGCTTTTGCTCATAGTTTCGTTTCCTTTCTTCATTCACCGAAGAATTCTTCTTCCGACGTGTAGCGCGATAGCGCACGCCGAATATCCTCCCACGAATGGCCGCGCCGCAAAAGCGCGTCCGTCGCGCGTTTGATCTCCGCGCGGTCGGGAGTTTGGCCGCGAAAGCGGCGCTGTAAAAATGTATCGATGGCGTCGTCCTGCGACGGAAGCTGCTCCAGCGCCTCGTCCCACAGCTCTCTGGGCACGCGCTTTTCATACAGCATCTGCCGGATGCGCGCCGCGCCGTAGCCCCGGGCGGCGCCGTTTCGGACGATCTGTGCGGCGGTCTGCCGGTCGTCGAGCAGGTGCAGCTCGGAGAGCCATTTGACCGCCTCGTCCGCGTGCTCCTCTGTCTCGCCCTTCTGCACGAGGCGGTGACGCAGTTCTTTTTTCGTAACGGCAGCCGCCGAGACGATGCGCACAGCGCGTTCCTTTGCCGAAGCCGCGCCGCAGGCCTCCCGGATAGAGTCCATCGCCGCGTCGGGCAGCTCCATGCCGGCATACAGCCCCAGCTCAGCAATGGCGGCGGGCAGCATCAGCAGGCTCTCGCCGCTGTCAAAGCGCACACGCAGCTTCCCCTGCGGAGAGCGCGTGGGCTCGATGGCCTCAACCCTCATCAAAATCCTCTGCGGAGATGTCTACCGCCTTGGTCGCGGGTGCAGCCGGCTTTTTCGAGCGGGCGCTCTGCAGCTCCGCCAGGTGCTCGCGCACCTTCTTTTCCAGCTCGTCGGCAAGCTCCGGATGGTCGGCAAGGTACTGCTTCGCGTTGTCGCGGCCCTGACCGATGCGCTCGTCGCCGATGGAGAACCAGCTTCCGCTCTTGTTGATGAGCTCCAGCTCCACCGCCATGTCCAGAAGCTCGCCGAACTTGGAGATGCCTTCGCCGTACATGATGTCGAACACCGCCTCGCGGAAGGGAGGCGCGACCTTGTTCTTGATGACCTTGACGCGGGTGCGGTTGCCGACGATCGTGCCGCCGTCCTTGATGGCCTCGATCTTGCGAACGTCCAGACGGACGGAGGCGTAGAACTTGAGGGCGTTGCCGCCCGTGGTCGTCTCCGGGTTGCCGTACATCACGCCGATCTTCATACGAAGCTGGTTGATGAAGATGACGATGCAGTTGGTCTTCGCGATGGTGCCGGCGAGCTTGCGCAGCGCCTGCGACATCAGACGCGCCTGCAGGCCGACGAACGCGTCGCCCATCTCGCCCTCGATCTCCTGCCGCGGCACGAGGGCAGCGACGGAGTCGACCACGACGACGTCGATGGCGCCGGAGCGGACGAGCGCGTCCGTGATCTCAAGCGCCTGTTCGCCCGTGTCGGGCTGAGAGACGAGCATGGAGTCGATATCCACGCCGATGGCCTCGGCGTAGGTCGGGTCGAGCGCGTGCTCGGCGTCGACGAAGGCGACCTCGCCGCCGCGCTTCTGCGCCTCGGCGACGACATGGAGCGCCAGCGTGGTCTTTCCGGAGGATTCCGGCCCGTAGATCTCGATAATTCTGCCCTTGGGAAGGCCGCCGATGCCCAGCGCGGCGTCCAGCGCCAGCGAACCGGTAGGGATCGCGTCGACGTTCATCTCCGGGCGGTCGCCCAGACGCATGACCGAGCCCTTGCCGAAATTCTTTTCGATCTGGTGCAGAGCGGTTTCCAGCGCCTTTTTCTTATCCTCGGCGGGCGCGGGCGCCTCATAGGTCGTTTTTTTCTGTGCCATTGTCAGCCATCCTCTCTTTTTTGGGCAAGCACCGCCCGTGTAATATCCGCAGTGTCCTTTCTCGTCTCAATGATCTCGTAGCCGCCGCGCAGCAGCAGGGCGCAGACGGCGTTTTCCTGCCCCAGGCCAAACTCAAAGCACAGGTAGCCGCCGGGACGCAGCGCGGAGGAGAAATTGTCAATGATCGCGCGGTAATAATCCAGCCCGTCCTCGCCGCCGTCGAGCGCGAGGTGCGGCTCAAAATCGCGCACGGAGGGGTCGAGCGTCTTCATCTCCGCGCTCGTCACATAGGGCGGATTCGCGACGATCAGGTCAAACGTCCCCAAAAACTCCTGCGCGGGCTTTTTTACGTCGATGGGGAGGCACTTGACCCGCGCGGCGAGCTTCAAGTCCTGTGCGTTGCGCCGCGCCACACGCAGTGCCGCCTGCGACACGTCGCCCAGCGTCACGCGGGCGTCCTTGACGCGCTTGGCGATCGCAAGGCCGATGCAGCCGCTGCCTGTACACAGATCCAGAATGCGCGGATTCTGCTCCAAAAACAGCGCCTTTTTGATGGCCAGCTCGGTCACGACGTTGGTATCGTCCCGCGGGATGAGCACGTCGGGCGTGACGGTCAGGGTCATGTCGTAAAAATCCCACTGGCCGAGGATGTAGGGCATTGGCTCACCCTTGAGATAGCGCTTGACGAAGGATTCGGCCAGCTCGCAGACCTCCTCCGAGGCGTACAGCTCGCGGTCGGCGATCATCTGCTCGGCGGTCTTGCCGGAGGCCGCGCAGATCAGCTCACGGGCGACGTTGGAGGCAAATTGGCCCTCCTTCGGCAGCAGGGCCTTGCGCGCATCCAGATACAGATCCGCGTACTTTTTTACCATCTGTCACTGCCCTCCTGTTCCGGCAGCACGAGGGTCAGCGCCTCGATGCCAACCTCGATCATGGAATCATCCGGTTCGTTTGTCGTTAAGTATTGCAGCCACATTCCGGGCGCGGAGAGCGCGTGCGTCAGCCAGTTGTCGTAGCGGCCGACGAGGCGGTTAAACTCATAGCTGATGCCGACGACGAGCGGCAGCAGCAGCAGCTTCAGCGCCACGCGCAGCAGCGCGTTTAAAACGGCGGAATCAAATTCCGGCGTGATCGGGCGCAGCAGCACCGACGCGACCGAAAACACGAGGATCGACACGATGATGACGACAAAGAGGAAGCTCGTGCCGCAGCGGGGGTGCAGGCGGGTCTGCGCGCGGACGTTTTCGACCGTCAGCGGGAGCTTTGCCTCATAGCAGCGGATGGTCTTGTGCTCCGCGCCGTGGTAGGAGAAGACGCGTTTCATATCCTTCATCCGCGAGACGAGGAACATATACGCAAGGAAGATCGCAATGCGCACCGCTCCCTCGAGCAGGTTGCGCACCAGCTCGTTGTCCGTGATCCAGCGGTTGATGAACGAGCCGATGAGCGACGGCACAACGATGAACAGGCCGACCGACAGCGCGATGCCGAGCACCACCGCGATCGTGATGAGGGCATTTTGCGCCTTTTCGGAAGAGAGCTTTTTCTCCAGCCATGCGTCAAATTTGGACTGGCTCTGCTCTGCTTCGCCGTCGTCCCCGGCGAACAGATCCGCCGAATACATCAGCGCGCTCACGCCCGTCTTCATCGAGGCGCAGAAATTGAACACACCGCGCACAAACGGGATCTTCTTCACGCTGAACTTTTTCGCCGGCTTGTGCGGCTCGACCTTGGACTGGATGCCGTCCTTGGTGCGCACGACGGTCGCACACTTCTCCGGGCCCATCATCATAATGCCCTCGATCAGCGCCTGTCCGCCGATCATAGTCTTAAATTTTTCGGTTGTCGTTTTCTTGGCCATTTTATTCCTTTCTATTGTCCCGCGACGGGCAGGCGGATGGTCACGAGAGTGCCGCCGCCTTCGGCATTCGCAAGCTCCAGCGTGCCGTTGTGCATGGTGACGATCTCCTCGCAGACCGCGAGGCCGATGCCGCTGCCGCGTGCCTTGGAGCTGCCCTTATAGAATTTCTTTTTGACGAGAGGAAGCTCCTCCTCGGGGATGCCCGTCCCGAAATCGCGGATGCGCACGACCACGAAGCCGTCCTCGCAGTGCATCTCCGCCGTGATCTTCCCGCCCTCGCCGCCGTGCTTTGCGGCGTTGTCGAGGATGTTTAGGAAGACCTGCCGCATTCTGGACGTGTCGCAGGGGATCTCCGGGATCTCCTCGTCGTTTTCCAGATAGACAAGCTCGATATTCTCCTGCTTCAGGCGCGAGCCGTACATGAACACCGTGTCCTCAAACTCGGCGC
This sequence comes from uncultured Oscillospiraceae bacterium, assembly GCA_964629755.1. GTDB lineage: Bacteria > Bacillota > Clostridia > Oscillospirales > Oscillospiraceae > JAZOXB01. The sequence continues at coordinate 17,633 of CAZVSJ010000007.1, forward strand.
GGATATCGCTCTGCGCGACATTCAGGGTGAAGCGGCCGTCCTGCATCCGCGTAAATTCCAGCAGCTCCTCGACCATGCCGGTCAGTCGCCGCGATTCGCGCAGGATGATGTTCAGGCCGCGCTTTGCCTCGGTCGTATCCATCGAGCCGCCGGCGGAGAGCAGCGTCTCGCTCCAGCCGCTGATCGCCGTCAGGGGCGTGCGCAGCTCATGGGAGACGGAGGAGACGAATTCCGACTGCATCTTCTCCGAGCGGCTGATCTTCATCGACATATCGTTGATCGTGTCGGCCAGCTCGCCGATCTCATCGTCGGACTGGCGCTGGATCTGCACGCCGTAGCTGCCCGAGGCGATGCGCTTTGCCGTCGCGGTGATCTCCGAGACGGGCACCAGAATGGATTTTAAATAGTATCTTCCGCTGACATAGACGATCAGCAAAATCAGCAGGCCGACCAGCACGACGATCGCGCTGAAGAGCATGATCTGCCGGTCAACGCGGGTCAGGCTCGTCACATAGCGCAAAACGCCGATGACCTCGCCGTTGGAGTAGATCAGCGGGCTGGACACCGCCATGATGCGTTCGCCCGTGGCGGGATTTTTGCCCGTAAAGGTGCTGATGGTCTTCGTCTCGATGGCCTGCGTAATATCGCTCGTGATGGCCGCTCTGGTCGCCAGCGGGCCGAAGGAGGACGCCACGATGCGGTAATTCGTGTTGATGAATTGCAGCTCCATAACGTCCTTCGATTCAAAGGTCTGCGCAAATTTCGCGCAGGAGCTGTAGTATTCGTGGTAGCTCTTGCCGATATAGGTTTCAAAGAAGCTCGTGCTTGTGCGCGCCTTGGCCTCCATGCCCGCCCGCATATTGGAATAGTAATATGTGGCGACGGTAACGGCCAGAGCCGCCACGCACAGGAACACCAACGCCAGCACGATGCTCAGGGTATTTCTCAGCCAGCGTTTTTGCAGGCCCTTCACCTTTTTCACGCGTTTTTCCTCCACGGAGCCTTGCGGCTTTACAGCCCCCACTTATAGCCGAAGCCCCAGACCGTTGTAATATAGGTCGGGTTGGCGGTGTTGTCCTCGATCTTGATGCGCAGGCGGCGGATGTTGACATCGACGATCTTCAGCTCGCCGTCATAGTCCCTGCCCCAGACGGCCGCCAGAATGTCCTCGCGGGACAGGGCTCGTCCCGGGTTCTGCATAAAGAGCTGGATGATGGCATATTCCACCTGCGTCAGCTTGATGCGGCGGCCGTCCTTTTCCAGGGTGCGGTTGCGGATGTTGAGCGTGAACGGCTCGTGGACGATGATCTCCGGATTCGTCTCCGTACCGCCGCCGATGCGGCGGTAGAGCGCGTCGATGCGCGCCGTCAGCTCCGCCGGAGAGAACGGCTTGGTCACATAGTCGTCCGCGCCCGTCATCAGACCGGTCACCTTGTCCATCTCCTGCGTCCGCGCCGTCAGCATGATGATGCCGATAGTCTTGTTGGTCGCGCGGATGTTGCGGCAGACCTCAAAGCCGTCGATGTCGGGCAGCATGATGTCCAGAATCGCCACGCCGACGTCCGGATTCTCCTTCAGCCGTTCGAGCGCCTCCATGCCCGTGCCCGCCTCGATGGGGTCGTAGCCCGCGCGCTTGAGATTGATGACCACGAAGCTGCGAATGCTGACCTCGTCCTCCAAAATCAGTACCTTTTTCATCATATATCCTCCCCGGCGTTTGCCGCCGTTGGTTTTTTATTCTCAAATCTCCGCATCAGCGCAGCTTTGTTATTCTGTCTCGCCCGTTTTCCAGTCCACGCGGATAAAGCGGAACATGGTTTGCAGGGTCTCCACGGTCAGGCCCTCCGCGGCAGCGCCCTGCTCCATGCTGCACAGATAGACCGTATTGCCGTTTTCCGCGAGCTTTTTCCAGCCCGGGTCCTCGGCAATGCGCTTTATGTCGTCCTTGCTGACGGCGCATAGCGTGAACAGCGCCGTCGTCTTTCCGCCGCTGACAAGCTGGAAGCGGAAGCCGAGCGTCGTGCCGCTGACGGCCACGCGCGTGACGGCAAGCGTCTGCGCCCACCGCTGCGGAACGATCAGGTACCAGCCGCCGGAATAGCTGTGGTAGGTCAGGCATTTGACCTGCTCGGTGCCGCTTGGCAGCAGGTTGTACCAGCAGATCAGCGAGCGGTTTTTGGACGTCTCGTCGCCCTCCAGCTCATGCAGCGCGATCAAACGCGGCAGCTCGATCAGCCCGTCGTCGTCGATGTCGGTGCTGTAAACGTAATAATCGCGCACCGTCTCGACGCCGGTGGTGTTGCCGTCGGCAAGCGTCAGGTTGCAGAATTCCCCGTGACGCAGGGCGAAAATGTCCGTCACGATCATTCCCTCGCCGTATTCCGAGGCGACGAAGACCGCAGGAACCTCCTGACACATTTTGCCGGTGATGATGCGCTTGACCGCCGTGACCGACGTGGTCATGCTGGCCTCCCGCGCGCGGACGAGCTGGCCGTCCTGCCAGTGGTAATATTCCGCGACACCGGTCTGCTCCGTATCTGCGCGCAGCAGCAGCAGGTCGCGGTTGCCGTCGGCGTCAAGGTCGGCTGTGATATATTCGGAATAGTTCGCCGTGAGCAGCTCCTGCGCCGTGTCGCCGCGCAGAGCATAGACGCTGAGCGTCTGTGCGACCTGGTCGCTGATGAGGCGGCCAAAGACGAGCTCGTTGCCCGGCTCGCCGTCGATCTGCACATATTCCACATGGTCAAAGCTGCTGCCGGCGCATTCCAGGCTTGCAAGCAGGCGGTAGGTCCCTTCCCGCCGGGAGAAAATGCACACCGTCAGCGAGCCGGCGGCAGTCTTCAGGAAGACGATCGTCTCGTCGCTGCCGTCGCCGTCGAGGTCGGCAAGCTGCACCGCCTGCTGGTTGTCGCCGGACGTCGGCGTACAATAGGTCGTTCCCTCCGGCATGGCCTCCTCGATGGCCTTTTGCAGCTCGTAATATTCCTCCGGCTGCTTTGGGATGGCGTAAAGGTTCTCCGCAGGATCGAGGAAGCAGCCGCTCAGGGAGGCGGACAGCGCCAGCACGAGCACGAACAATATGATACGTTTCACGGCAGCGCCTCCTCCCCGATTGTAGAATCTCTATTTTGGTATTATATCATAGGTCGTAACAAAAGTGTAGTCTCTTTGTTACAAAAAACCGGGATTATTTCAAAACAACACAGCTTTCGCCCAACAGAGACCGCAGCTCGGCAAGCATATCCGCCCGCAGGGAGCAGGTCGTGCCGCGCCGCACGCCGGTATCCGCGAAGTAAAGGACGGCCTGCACGTCGCCGGGGAACATATTGAGGATCGCGCGGGTCTTGCGGTCGGCGCGGCAGCCCTCCGAGGGCAGCTTCAGATAGAGCTTCTGCGGCTCCTTCCGCGCGACGTCGGCCAGCAGGCGAAGCTCGTTGACGACCATCTGCGGCGCCTTTTCGTCGCGGACGGAGAGCCTGCCCTCGGCCACGACGGGCGTGTTTTCCGTCAGAATGTTGCCGCATTTTGCGATCACGTTGGAAAACGCCAAAAGCTCGATGGCGGCGGTGTCATCCTCCAGCGTCACATAGGCCATCATGGAGTTGTTGCGTGTCGTTTTCATGCGCACCGTCTCGACGATGCCCGCGATGCGGACGATCTGCTCGTCGCGGTAGACGCCGTCGGCGTTCTCGAACGATTCCAGAATGCGCAGAACCGGCACGACGCCGCTGCCCTTGAGCTGCTTGCGGTATTCGTCCATCGGGTGACCGGAGAGGTAAAGCCCGATCGTCTCCTTCTCCATCTGCATCCGTTCGTTTTTCGGCAGCTCCGCCAGCTTCGGCACGTTGAGGGTGGATTTTTTCTCCTCCTCTCCGCCGAGCATATCGAAAAGCTGGAGCTGTCCGGCGATGTTGCGTTTTTTGCTGTTGGCGGCGGTGTCCATGACCGACTCGTAGCAGTAGAGCATCTGCGCGCGGTTGAGGCCGAGGCCGTCCATCGCGCCGCACTTGATGAGGTTCTCCACAGCGCGCTTGTTGATGTCCGCGTCCAGCATCCGCTCGATAAAATCCTCCAGCGAGGTGAATTTTCCGTTTTGCTCGCGCTCCGCGACCATCTGGCGCAGCAGGCCGCGGCCGATGTTCTTGACCGCGCCGAGGCCGAAGCGGATGCCCGCCTCCTCGACGGTGAACTTGTCCTCCGAGGCGTTGACGTCGGGCGGCAGCAGGGCGATGCCCAGCTCGCGGCACTCGGCGATGTAGCCGACGGCCTTGGCGGTGTTGTCGAGCACGCTCGTCAGCAGCGCCGCCATGTATTCCTTCGGGAAATGGCACTTCAAATATGCCGTTTCATAGGTCACTTTTGCGTAGCAGACCGCGTGCGCCTTGTTGAAGGCGTAGTTCGCAAAGTCCAGAATTTCCTTATATATGGTCTGCGCGGCGGCTTCCGGCACACCGTTGGCGATCGCGCCGGGGATGCCGCGTTCGCTGTCGCCGTAGACGAAGGCCTTCTGCTCCGCAAGGATGACCTTTTCCTTCTTCTTCGAGATGGCGCGGCGCATATTGTCCGCCTGGCCGAGGCTGTAGCCGCCGAGCTTGCGGAATATCTCGATGACCTGCTCCTGATAGACGATGCAGCCGTAGGTGACGGAGAGGATCGGCTCGAGCTGCGGGCAGAGGTAGGTGATCTTCTCCGGGTGGAGCTTGTTGTCGATAAAGCGCGGGATGGAATCCATCGGGCCGGGGCGGTAGAGCGCGACGATCGCCGTCAGGTCTTCGATGGACTGGGGCTTCATGTTGACGCACACGCCCGTAATGCCCGCCGATTCCAACTGGAACACGCCCGCCGTCCTGCCCTCGGAGAGCATGGCGAAGCTCTCGGCGTCGTCCTCGCTGACGTTTTTCAGGTCAAAGTCCGGCAGCCGCTTGCGGATCTCCTGCTCGGCGTCCTCGATGATCGTGAGATTGCGCAGGCCGAGGAAGTCCATTTTGAGCAGGCCCAGCTCCTCGATGGTCGTCATGGTGAACTGGGTGACGATGGTGTCGTCGTTGCGCGCCAAGGGCACATAATCGCAGACCGGGTCTTTCGTGATGACCACGCCGGCGGCGTGGGTGGACGTGTTGCGCGGCATTCCCTCCAGCGCCCGCGCGGTGTCGACGAGCTTTTTCACGCGCTCGTCGCTGTCATACATCTGCTTGAGCTGCGGCGAGACGCGCAGCGCCTCGTCCAGCGTCATGTGCAGCGTCGTGGGGATGAGCTTGGCCACGGCGTCCGTCTCGGCATAGGTGAAGTCCAGCGCCCGGCCGACGTCGCGGATGGCGGCACGCGCTGCCATCGTGCCGAAGGTAACGATCTGCGCCACACGGTCCTTACCGTATTTGCGCATGACATAGTCGATGACCTCGCCGCGCCGCGCCTGACAGAAATCCGTGTCGAAATCGGGCATACTAACGCGTTCAGGGTTCAGAAAACGCTCAAAGATGAGGTGGTATTTCATCGGATCCATCTCGGTGATGTGCATACAGTACGCCGCGATGGACGCCGCGCCGGAGCCTCTGCCCGGCCCGACGGGGATGCCCTCGTGCTTGGCCCAGAGGATGAAATCCGCCACGATGAGATAGTAGTCCACATAGCCCATCGTCTCAATGACGTTCATCTCGTATTCCAGCCGCTTGCGGTATTCGGCCGGCTGCGCGGGATAGCGCTCCCGGAAGCCCTCCTCGCAGAGCCTGCGGAAATAAGTCAGAGAATCCGAACCGTCCGGCGGCACGAATTCGGGCAGATGATAGTGGTTGAATTCAAATTCCACATTGCAGCGGTCGGCAATGCGCTGGGTATTCTCGATCGCCTGCGGCAGGTTGGGGAACAGCCCGCGCATCTCGTCCTCGGATTTGAGGTAGAATTCCTGCGTCTCGAAGCGCATCCGGTTCGGATCGTCCACGGTCTTGCCCATCTGAATGCACATCAAAACGTCCTGGATGTAGCTGTCCTCCCGCGTTAAGTAGTGCGCGTCGTTCGTCACGACGAGGGGCAGGCCCGTCTCCTGCGCAAGCTTGACAATGCCGCGGTTGACCTCCGCCTGCTCCGGCAGGCCGTGATCCTGCAGCTCCAGATAGAAGTGCTCCGGCCCGAAAATGTCCGAAAGCTCCAGCGCGAGCTGCTTCGCCCCCGCGAAGTCCTTCATGCGCAGCCTGCGCGGGATGCCGCCCGCGAGACAGGCCGAAAGCGCAATGATGCCCTCGGAATGCTGCCGCAGCAGCTCCATATCCACACGCGGCTTGATATAAAAGCCGTCCAAAAATGCTTTGGAGACCATGTAGCTCAGATTCTTATAGCCTGTCTCGTTTTCGCACAGCAAAACAAGGTGCTGTGCCTCGCCGTCCACGCCGTGCACGCGGTCGGCCATCGTGCGCGGCGCGACATAGACCTCGCAGCCGATGATCGGCTTGATGCCCGCCGCCTTGGCCGCGCGGTAAAAATCGATCACGCCGTACATGACGCCGTGATCGGTGATCGCCACGGCGTTCTGGCCCAGCTCCGCCGCCCGCTTGACGAGCTTTCCGATGCGGCAGGCGCCGTCGAGCAGGCTGTATTCGGTATGCACATGAAGATGTACGAATGCCATGGCGTTTCCTCCTATTCCTCTTTCGCCGTTACCAGCAGCTTGCGCATCCGGTGGTTGACGGCGGATTTCGTCGCGGGCGGCTCATGCAGCTCGGCAAGCTCGCTGAGCGTCGCCTCCGGGTGCTCGCGGCGCAGTGCGGCCGTCTCGCGCAGCTTTTCCGGCATCGTCTGCAAAATGCCGCGCTCTTCGAGCGCACGGATGGCGGCAAGCTGTTCCTGCGCCGCCTCGACGGTCTTGTCCACGTTCGCCGAGTCGCAGTTGACGCGGCGGTTTGCCTTGTTGCGCCACTCCTTCTCGATCTTTGCGGACATCACCGCCATCGCACTCACCGGCGCGCCCGCGGCGGTCAAAAAGTCCTCGATGGACTCGCTCTGCTTGTAATACAGCACGGAGCTGCCCTTGCGCTCCGTCTCCTTGGCGGCCAGCTCCATCTCCAAAAGGAGCGTTCCCGTCTCGCGGCTGGCCTTCAGATGGGTCGTCGAAAGCTCCAGATGATAGCGCTTTTCCGGGTCCGTCACGGAGCCGCCCGCCAAAAATGCCCCGCGCAGGAACGCCCGGCGGCAGCAGTCCTTCTCCAAAAGCGCAAAATTGACGTGCAAAGAGATGCTGTTTTCCGCCGAAAAGCCGCAAAGTCCGAACACGCAGCGAATTTTTTCCGGGTCGTTGATCTGGAAGGTCAGCTTTCCGGCCGCGTCCTGCTCCGGCAGGACGTCAAAGCGCACGCCCAGCCCCTTGCGGAACAGGCGCGGCAGGCGCTGCGCAAAGTCGCGGCTCTCCGTGACGATCCGGATGCTGTCGGGCGCAAAGGTGTTGGCATAGAGCAGCGCCCCCATACACTCGGCCAGGGCGCAGCAGCTTTTTTCGATCTCATTTCTGCACAGCTCGGTTTTCACATTGGCGGCAAACGACATGGCAAAGCCTCCCTTTTTACTCCTCCGCGCCCCAGAGCCGCACCTCCGGCTCCAAACGGACGCCTGTCGCGTCGAACACGCGCTCCTGCACGAGCCGCACGAGCGCCAGCACATCGGCCGCCGACGCGCCGCCCTTGTTGACGATAAAGCCCGCGTGCTTCTCCGACACGGCCGCGCCGCCGACGCTGAGCCCCTTCAGCCCCGTTTGCTCGATGAGCGCTGCGGCATAGCCCTGCTGCGGGCGCTTAAACGTGCTGCCGGCGGACGGCAGCTCCAACGGCTGCGAGGCGCGGCGTTTTTCCGCAAGCTCCTTCATCCGCGCGCGGATGTCCGCTTCGTCGCCGGGGCGTAGCTCAAATTCCGTCCGCACGATCACGCCCTTTTGCGTCTGGAACGCGCTCGTGCGGTAGGCAAAGCCCTGCCGTTCCCCTTCAAAAACCTCGGTCGTGCCGTCGAGGTGCATAAATTCCGTCCGCACGGCGACGTCACGCAGCTCTCCGCCGTAGGCTCCGGCGTTCATATACACGCCGCCGCCGACCGTTCCGGGGATGCCGTGGGCAAATTCCAGCCCGGAAAGGCGGTTCCGCGCCGCGAAATTCGCCGTCTGCGCCAGCGTCATGCCCGCCATCGCGGCAACGCGCGTGGGCGTGACCAGCTCTAAGCCCATAAACGTCTCGCGCGTCACGATCACAAGGCCGCGCACGCCCTCGTCGGGCGCAAGGACATTCGTTCCCGCGCCGAGAATGCGCGGTTCGACCTCCAGCTCCGCCGCCGCGCACAGCACCGCAGCCAGCTCCTCCCGCGTGCGCGGAAAGACCATCACCTCGGCAGGCCCGCCGATGCGGAAGGACGTGTGCTTCGCCAGAAGCTCCTCCTCCGCGATCTCAAACGCGGGCAGCACCCGCGCGATCCGCTGCTTCAGTTCCGAAATTCGTTCCATATCCAGCCTCCTGTGAGTCTTTGCGCCTACTTTTCCATTTTACCATGTACAGTATAGCACAGTTCGCGGTTTCGGGCAACGAAAATGGCAAAAAAATATGGTGCGCGGAGCGTTTTGCTCCGCGCACCGTCAGAGATTTCTCAGAAGCTCTGCCCCATGTGCTCGTCAAAGTGGCGGTTGATCTGCTCGGTGAACTCCGCCGCGGCGTTATAGCCCATTTTCTTCTGGCGGTTGTTCATCGCGGCGACTTCCAAAATGACCGCGAGGTTTCTGCCCGGCTTGACGGGGATGGTGATGGCCGGAACCTTCACGCCGAGCAGATCCATATACTGATCCTCCAGGCCGAGGCGGTCATAGATCTGCTCGCTCGACCACGGGACGATGTTGATGACGAGGTTGATGGCCGTCTCTTTTTTGATGGCCGCCATACCGAAGAGCTTTGCGACGTTGATGACGCCGATGCCGCGAATTTCGATATAGTTACGGATCAGCTCCGGCGAGGTGCCCATGAGGGTGTTGTCCGCGATCTTGCGGATGTCCACCGCGTCGTCCGCGATCAGGCGGTGGCCGCGCTTGAGCAGTTCCGCCGCCGCCTCGCTCTTGCCGATGCCGCTCTCTCCCATGAGCAGCAGGCCCTCGCCGTAGACCTCGACGAGGACGCCGTGGCGCGAGATACGCGGCGCAAGCGCGTTTTTCAGGTAAGTAATCAGCGTGGAGACGATATAGGTGGTCGACTCCATGCAGCGCAGGATCGTCACGTCCTTCTCCCGCGCCATTTCGAGACACTCCTCCGGCGGCTCGATGTTGCGCGCGAAGATGAGCGCGGGGATCTTGTAGGCGAACAGCTCGCCGAAGATCTCGCGCTTGCGCTCCGAAGAAAGCGTGTTCATATATGCCGATTCCACGTTGCCGATGACCTGCATACGCAGCGGCTCAAAATGGTTGAAAAAGCCGGTAAGCTGCAGGCCCGGGCGCGATACCTCCTCACCCATGATCTGGACGCGGTCAAAGTCCGTTGAGGCGTAGGTCACGGTCAGGTGGAACTCGTCGACGACGGTTTTCAGCGGCACGCTATAGGAATTCATAGGCATATTGCATCCCTCCGAACGATTTCTTGGTTCTATTATAGACGATTTGCACCGCAAGCGCAACCATTCTTAAAAATATTTTATTTTTTGCATTTTTTCTCTTGCTTTTCCGAGAAAACTCTGCTAATATATGTAGCGGCGTGTTTCAGCGCCGCGTTTTAGACGATTTCCGTAATGATTGGAGGTGCAGCAATTGGCAAAGTGCGATATTTGCGGCAAGGGCGTTACGTTCGGCATTAAAGTCTCTCACTCTCACAGACGCTCCAACAGAGCTTGGAAGCCCAATGTAAAGCGCGTGAAAGCAATCGTCGATGGTTCTCCCCGCCATGTCTACGTCTGTACAAGATGCCTCCGTTCCAATAAGGTTGAACGCGCCATCTGATTTCTGACAACTGATGACATACGAAAAGACAAGCTCACCGGCTTGTCTTTTTTGTTTGCGCCGGGACGGTTGCATCCGTCCCGGCGTTTCGTCGTCTTCAGTCAGTTAAATTTTCCGTCCCAGACGGGCAGCTCCGTCAGATACGCGCTCTCCACGGCGGGTACATAGAACGCGCCATAGGTCGTTAAGCCAAGCTCGGCGGCCGCGTCATTGCTGTCGCGTAGGCGCACAAGGAAGCGGTAATAGGGCATAAACACCGCTTCGGTGTTCCCCGTCCGGTAGACCAGCTCCACCGAAGCGATGTCCTCCTGCCGGATGACGTCCTCGCGCAGCTCCGTCTTTGACACCGTTGTGACGCAGTTTCCGTTCAGGAGCAGCTCCCGCGCCGTGTCGGCGGAGATGATCGGGTACTCACCGAGCGTCTCCATGCTCAAAAAGCGGTTTTGCAGGGTCACGGCAAGGAGGGTTCCTTTCTCCACGGTGAACGTGAGGCGGCGGAAGTTGTAATTCAGGATTTTTTGCACAGGGTTGCCGGAATCCGCGTAGGCAAAAAGCTCCCATCTCGCCTCACCTAAAAAATTGTAGCTCACCTGCGCCTGCGGCAGCAGCGGCTGCTCCGTCAATGCCGCGCCGTATTTCTCCGCAAGTTGCTTGGAAAGCGAAAGCGCATCGTCCTGCCCAAGCTCCTGCGCCGCCCGGGGCCGGAGCGTAAGCGTGCCGGCCGCGTCGCAGAGGATTTTATAGTTCTCCGTTATCACGCCGGCTTCAAATCCGGCGGTCGTCTCTTCTGCCTCGACTGTCTCTCCGAGCCGCTGCGCGGTCTTTTCGGCAAGGTCGAGCATCTGCTCCTGCGTCAGGTAACGCGGCTCGCCCGCGCGGCCGGTATAGGCAAGATTTTTGTAAACCGTCAAGGTATCAAGCTGCATATCCGCCGTCCACGGATTGCCGGAGACAAGCTCCGCCGCGTCATAGACGGTATAGCCCTCAAAGCCCATGCCCTCCGTGTCGCCGCTGACCGTCAGCTTTGGGAGCGAATCGTCGACCGGCGCGTTGCTTTCCCGCTGCGGCAGGAAAAGCAGCAAAGCGCCCAGCACGGCACACAGGCAGGCTGCAAGACCCCCCCAGCGTTTCCACGGCGCAGGCTTTTCCCGCATTCGCTGCGCTTCGTCGATGTATTCCTCCCTCACCTGCGTGATCGCGTCAAACAAGTTTTCCGATCTCATGGCAATACTCCTTCCTTTTCCAGCACCGCCTTCAGGCTTTGCCGCAGGCGGTACATTCGCTGTGCCAGCTTGCCGGGCTTCATCCCGCGCTTACGGGCCAGCTCCTGCAGCGACTCCCCGTTCCAGTAGCGCAGCAGAAACAGGCAGCGGTCCTCTTTTGGCAGCGTGTCGAGCCACGCGTTCAGCGTTTCGGCCAGCTCCCGCGCCTCCACCTCCTGCGCGACGCTGTGCGCCGACGGGATGCACTCGTCCAGTTCCTCCAGCAGGAGCGTCATCTCACTGTCGCGCTTGTGTGCGCGGCTGCTGCGCCAGCGGTCGATCGCATTGTTCCGCACGAGCCGTCCCAGCCACGCCGAGAGCCGCTGCGGCCTGAGCGGCGGGATCGCATTCCACGCCTGCAGATAGGCGTCGCTCACGCAGTCATGCGTTTGCGGATCGTCCCCTAAAATGTTCCGCGCGATGGAGCGGAGCAGCGCGCCGTATTTCTGATCTGTTTCGTGGATTGCGTCCTCGCTCCGCCGGAAGAAAAGGGCGATGATCTTGTCATCATCCATGGCATTTACCACCTCCGCTCATTCAGACGGAAAATCGGAAAGGATATTTGTGCCAATCGGGAAAAAATATAAAAAAGCTCCTGCCGCACAGGAGCTTTTTCCTTATCTCTTTGCAAGCTCGTTCGTGTCGATGCTGCCGCGGAAGACGAAGAAGCGGTCATAGAGGAATTCCAGCGCGAAATTCAGCACCATGTTGATGCCCGTCACGAGATACTCGTTCCAGCCCTGCTGTCCCGCCAGAAAATGCTCCAGCCAGGTGGACGCGGGCGTGAACACCGCGTAAAACAGCGCGACCTTGAGCATTGCGACCGGTACATTGTTGGCCGACTGGAAGGTATAGCGCCGGTTGAGCGTGAAATTCCAGAGCACCGACAGCACCAGCGCGATCAGATAGCTCACCCAGTACGGCAGGCGCAGCAGCTCATTGAGCAGCGCGAACGAGCCGATCTGGATCAGACCCGCCGAGATGGAAAAGAGCGTGAATTTGACCGAACGGATCAGTTCCTTTTTCTTTTCGCTCATGGCGCTTACCTCGCCCACTCCGCGCCCTCGACCTCGCAGGTCTTCTGGCGCAGCATCAAACGGTTGATCTCCTCGCGCGGGTCACGGTTCTCATACAGCACGCGGTAGGCCGCCTCGGTAATGGGCATCTCGACGCCGCACTTTTTGGCAAGCTCATGCGTCGCCTTTGCCGCGTAATAGCCCTCGACGACCGCGCCGACCTCGCGCATCGCCTCCTGCACGGCGTGCCCCTGCCCGATCAGGATACCGGCACGGCGGTTGCGTGAGTGCATGGAGGTGCAGGTGACGATCAGGTCGCCCACGCCCGCAAGACCGGCAAACGTCTCGCGCGATGCGCCGAGCGCCATGCCCAGCCGCGCGACCTCCGCCAGTCCGCGCGTCATCAGCAGCGCCTTGGTGTTGTCGCCGTAACCCATGCCGTCGCACACGCCGGCGCACAGGGCGATGACGTTCTTATGCGCGGCGCCAAGCTCAACGCCGACGACGTCCGGGCAGGTATACACGCGCAGGCGCTCGCACATGAACGCCGACTGCACCCGCTCGGCAAGCTGCTTGTCCGCGCAGGCGGCGACGACGCCCGTCGGGATGCCCCGGCTGACCTCCTCGGCATGGGACGGGCCGGAGAGCGCGACGACTGGTCGGTCAGTCTCCTGCGCGACAAGCTCGCTCATGCGCAGACCGGTGTCGGCCTCGATGCCCTTGGTGACGGACACCAGAACGGCACCGTCCGGCAGATGCGGCGCAAAGGTCTTCGCCGTGGCGCGGACGGCAAACGACGGCGTGGCAAAGACGATCATATTTTTGTCCTTCGCCTGCGCGGCATCCGATGTGAAGCGCAGCTCCTTCGGCAGCGCCACGCCCGGCAGGAACGGATTTTCCAGCGTCTGCGCCAGACGCTCGCTCTCCTCGGCGCAGTAGGACCAGAGCGTGACCTCGTGTCCGTTTTTATGCAGCAGGAGGGCAAGGGCCGTGCCCCAGCCGCCGCTGCCGGCAACCAGAATCTTCATTTCGGTCAGCCTCCCTCGTTCTTCGATCTATGGAAATAGGTCTTGCGCTCCTGCCCGTGCAGCAGGCGCTTGATGTTGCCGCGGTGCATGAACAGCACCAGCACGACCATCACGCCCATCAGAGCGCAGACCCACGGCTTGTCGGGATACTGCAGGATCAGCATTGCGGCAAAGGAGCCGACGCCGACAAACGAGCCGAGCGAGACGTAACGCGTGAGGAAAAACACCAGCAAAAACAGCGCAAAGGCGATGCAGGCGATCTTCCAGTTCATCACGATGGCCAGCGTGCCCGTGCAGAGCACGCCCTTGCCGCCGCGGAAGCCGAAGAAAATGGGGAAAATGTGCCCCACCTGCACCGCAACACCCGCGACCATCCGCGCAACGACCGGGTCGATGGGCAGGAACCACTGCGCGAACAGGCAGCCCGCGACGACCTTGCCCATGTCGATCACGACGACCAGCAGCGTCAGCCAGCCGCCGTAGCTGCGCAGGAAATTCGTCAGGCCGGCGTTGCCGCTGCCCTTTTTGCGCACGTCCTCATGCAGGCGGACTTTTGACACGATGATCGCGCCGTTGATGCTGCCGAGCAGATAGCACAGCACGACGCAGAGCGCGATTTTCAGCCAGAGGCTCATTCGTCCTTCTCCCCTTTCTGGCGGATGGTGATCTTGACCGGCGTTCCCTCCAGCCCGAACACCGCGCGGATCTGATTTTCCAGATAGCGCTGGTAGGAGAAGTGGAACAGCCGCGCGTCATTGCAGAAAATGACGAAATGCGGCGGCTTGACGCCGACCTGCGTCATATAATAGATCTTCAGGCGGCGGCCCTTATCCGTCGGCGGCTGCACACGCGCCGTCGCATCCTCCAAAATGTTGTTGAGCATACCCGTCGTGACGCGCATGGCGCTCTGGTTCGCCACGCGGTTGATGAGCTCATAGAGCTTGTTCACACGCTGGCCGGTCAGGGCGGAGATGAACAGGATCGGCGCGTAGCTCATATAGCTCAGATCCTGCCGGATCTTCGCGGTCATCTCGTTCATCGTGTTCGTCTCTTTTTCGAGCATATCCCACTTGTTGACGACGATGATGCTGGCCTTACCCGCCTCGTGCGCCAGACCCGCAATCTTGGTGTCCTGCTCGGTCACGCCGTCGTTGGCATCGATCAGGATCAGGCACACGTCCGCGCGGTCGATGGCGGCGATGGAGCGCATATTGGAGTATTTTTCGATCGCGTCGTCCACCTTCGACTTGCGGCGCATACCCGCCGTGTCGATGAAGCGGTATTTGCCGAATTCGTTTTCAAAATAGCTGTCGATGGCGTCGCGGGTCGTGCCGGCGACGTTGGACACGATCACGCGTTCCTCGCCCAGAATGCGGTTGAGCAGGCTGGACTTGCCGACGTTCGGCTTGCCGACGATGGCGACGTTGATGATTTCGCCCTCGTCCTCGTTCTCGGTCTCCTCCGGGAAGTGCGCCACGCACCAGTCCAGCAGGTCGCCCGTGCCGTGTCCGTGGACGGCGGAGACCTCAATGGGGTCGCCCAGACCGAGCATATAGAATTCGTACACGGCAGGGTCGGTCAGGCCGATGCTGTCGCACTTGTTGACCGCGAGGCACACGGGCTTCTTGCTGCGCAGGAGCATGGACGCCACGTCCATGTCCGCCGCGGTCACGCCGGTCTTGACGTCCGTCACCATCACGATGACGTCCGCCGTCTCGATGGCGATCTCCGCCTGGCGGCGCATGAATTTAAGCATTTCGCTGTCGGTGTTCGGCTCGATGCCGCCCGTGTCCACCAGCTCGAATTCTCTGCCGTTCCACTCGCAGCCGCCGTAGATGCGGTCGCGCGTCACGCCGGGCGTGTCCTCGACGATGGCGGTGCGCCTGCCCGTGAGCTTATTAAAGAGCATGGACTTGCCCACATTGGGCCGGCCCACGATTGCTACCAAAGGCTTTGCCATAGTTTTCCCTCCTAAAATGGGCCTCCACCGGCCTCGTTCACATACCAGAGCTCAGTCAAAACGGCCTGCCACTCGTACTCGTCCATCCGCTCGATGTCATCGGCGTACAGGGTCGTCCAGCCGACCATGAAGCTGTAGGCGTTGCCTCCGAAGGTGCCGTTCTCATGTATCGCCTGATATTCTTCCGCCGTGATGGGCGTATCATCCGCTGTGAAATACTGCGTTGTCTCGTTGTAATCCCCATCCACCTCGGTGGTGCGGTAGGCAAGCAGCGTCTCGATGATCTGTCCGTCGACGAGCTGCATCAGGCGCAGATCCTCGGCGTTGAAGGCATAGCCGTTGCGAACGTTATCCCTCACAATATAATAGTATGCGCCGCCTTTTTCGATGACCGTCCACGGCCCGGTGGTCAGGTCGGAATACGAGCCGTCCCCATCCTGCTCATCCGTACAGAGCACGAGGCCGTCATACTTCTCGTTGACCTCCCAGATCTCGTTGGTGCTGAAGAAGCCCGTGCCCATGCACACGCTCGAAATGATCTCCAGCCGTCCGTTATGGTCCAGATCCGTCACGGTGAAGGAATACGGCACCACGGGATCGGACTTGACCCACAGCGGGTAATTCGCGGCGATCAGGGCGATCTGGTCTTCAAGCCTGAGCGCAGGGCCTTCCGTCGGCATCGGTTCCGTCGGCAGGAACGTTTCCGCCGGGACTTCGGCCATCGGCTCCGTGGCAGGCGAAATGCTCTGATAGCCGTCATCCGGCCGCGCATCGCTGTCAAAGGGCCGGCGCGGCATATCGCTGTCCTTGCAGGCCGCGAGGCACGCAAGAAGCGCAAGAACTGTTAAAAGCAGCATGGTTTTTTTCATCGTCTTTCCCTCCGCTTATCACAAATTTTCCCATTTTCTCTATTATCGCATAAATGCGTGGATTTTTCAACCATGAAAGCGTCAGAGGATGGTCTCCATGCCGATTTTTTGCACCTGCATCCCGCAGCTTTCGTAAAACCGCAGCGCACCTTCGTTGCACGCCCAGACGTTGAGCGTCAGGTTATAGCAGCCGCTTTCTTTTGCAAAGGCACGCACATGGTCGAGCAGCGCCCGGCCCACGCCCTGTCCGCGTGCGTTTTCGTCCACACACAGGTCGTCAAGATAGAGCGTCCTGACGTCCGTGAGGATATTGTCTGCCGGATAGCTGCGGAAGATGCAAAACGCATAGCCGCAGACCTCACCGCCGCGCACGGCGACGAAGATCGGGCGCTCTTCGTCGCACAGGATGGTGCGCAGCTCCGCGTCCGTGTATTTTTCCGTTCCGCTGCGGAACAGGTCGGGCCGACCCCGGTGATGCACCTGCAGCACCTGCCGCAGCAGGCGGTGCAGCGCGGGCAGGTCGTTTTCCGTCGCTTTTCTAAGTTCCATTTTTCTTACCTCCGTTCGCGGCGTCAGCGCCGCATAAAAAGAAAAGAGGAAGGAACATTCCCTCCTCATCTCTTATCCGTGCGAACTTATTTCGCTTCAGCGGCAGGAAGAACCTCGCGGCCATTGTAGGTACCGCAATTCTTGCAAGCTCTGTGGGGCAGGCGCGGTTCGCCGCATTTCGGGCAGGCAACGACGCCGGGCACAGAGAGCTTCCAATGAGAGCTACGTCTCTTATCCCGTCTCGCCTTGGAAACCTTACACTTCGGAACAGCCATGAATGACACCTCCTTGGTCAGATGCTAAAACTGAAAATTACTTATCCTTCAACAGCTGCCCAAGGACAGCTAAACGGGGATCAGTCTCACGGCGGCAATCGCAGGGGCCGTCGTTCAGATTCTTGCCGCAGCGGAAGCACAGACCCTTGCAGTCCGGCTTGCACAGCAGTTTGGAATCCATTTGGAGCACGAACGCAGTCGTCAGGATCTCGTCCAGATCGGCAGAATCGTCTTCGAGCAGGAACGTCCATTCGTCCGCCTCGTCCTCATTCTCCAGCTCCGTGGTGAGGACGGCGTGGACGGGAACGGTCAGTGCCCGCTGAAATTCCGCTGCGCAGCGGTCGCACACGCCGTGCAGGACGGTGGAAAGCTCCGCGTCCAGCAGCAGCACGCCCGCCTTGTTGCGCACCGCGCCCTTGGCCAGAACAGGCTCCTGCACCGGGCAGCTCCCGCCGAATTGCAGCTCGTGAAGATCCAGCGCAGTCTCAAACGGAAGCACGCTGTCGGGCGTTTCGATAATTTTAGACAACCTTAACAGCATAGCAATCCCCTGTTTCATAGTCGTGCAGGAGATATTATAACGGCTAAGACCGCGTTTGTCAAATGCTTTTTTGTTTTTTTCTGCGAAAAAGTGCTTGACTTTCGGATTTTTCTGCCGCATAGTTATTTCAAACAGATATTTCACCCGCAGGAGACGAAAATGAAGGAATTTACGATTGGAAAAAACGACGCAGGACAGCGGCTCGACCGCTTCCTTGCCAAGGCAGTGCCGCTGCTGCCGGCCTCGCTGGCGCAAAAATACATCCGCCTCAAGCGCATCAAGCGCAACAACGCCCGCGCCCAGCGCGACGACCGCCTGTGCGAGGGCGACGTGCTGCAGCTTTATATCAACGACGAATTTTTCGACACGCCCAGTGAGGAAAACGCCTACCTGACCGTCACCGCACCGAAGCTCAGCATCGTCTACGAGGACGAAAACCTCCTGCTCGTGGACAAGCAGCCCGGCGTCGCCGTCCACCCGCACGACGGCGCGGAATACGGCAAGACCCTCATCGACCACATTCAGGCGTACCTTTACGCCAAGCGCGAGTGGCGCCCGCGCGAGGAAAACGCCTTCACCCCCGCCCTGTGCAACCGCATCGACCGCAACACGGGCGGCATCGTCATCGCGGCCAAGACCGCCGAGGCGCTGCGCGTAATGAACCAGAAGATCAAGGACCGCGAGCTGGACAAGCGCTATCTCGCCGTCGTCGAGGGCACGCCGAAGCCGAAAACCGGCGTCCTGCGCGGCTACCTGTTCAAGGACGCGGTCAAAAACCGCGTCTTCGTGACCGACACGCCGCAAAAAGGCTCGAAATCCTGCGAGACGCGCTATGCGGTCCTGGACAGCCGCAACGGGCTGTCGCTGGTCGAATGCGAGCTGATCACCGGCCGGACGCACCAGATCCGCGCACAGTTTGCCCACGCAGGTCATCCCCTGCTCGGAGACGGCAAATACGGCAAGCTCGACAAACGCTTCGACCGTAAATATCAGGCGCTGTATTCCTACAAGCTCACCTTCCGCTTCACGACCGACGCCGGATGCCTGAACGCCCTCAACGGCAGGAGCTTTCAGGTGCCGCGGGTCGATTTCGCGGAGGAGTATTTCCCGAAGCAGCCGTAAGTCCATCCCCGCAGCGTGCAGGATCGCCCGCTGCGGGGATTTTTTCGCATCGTCATACGCCAGACATTGCATTTTTCTGCATTTTTTGCTATACTTACGAAAAATGGAGGGATACCTATGAGAATCGTAGTCAAGGTCGGCACCACGACGCTGGCGCACACGACGGGTCGGCTGAATATCCGCCGCGTCGAGCAGCTTTGCAAGGTGCTGAGCGACCTGAAAAACGCCGGACACGAGATCGTCCTCGTCTCCTCCGGCGCCATCGGCATGGGCGTGGGCAAGCTCGGCCTGCGCGAGCGGCCGCAGGATATGCCCACCAAGCAGGCGGCCGCGGCCGTCGGCCAGTGCGAGCTGATGTACGTCTATGACAAGCTCTTTTCCGAATACCACCACACCGTCGCGCAGATCCTGCTCACGGGCAGCGACGTGCGCGACGCACAGCGGCAGGAGAATTTCCACAACACGCTGTTCCGTCTGTTAGAGCTGGGCGCTCTGCCCATCCTCAACGAAAATGACACAGTCGCGACGGAGGAGATCGTCATCGGCGACAATGACACGCTCGCAGCGATCGTCGCGGTGAGCGTCCGGGCTGATCTTCTGATCCTGCTGTCGGACATCGACGGGCTGTACACCGCCGACCCGCGCACCGACAAGACCGCGCGGCTGATCCCGACGGTCAGCGAAATCACGCCGGAGCTTCTCGCCCTCGCGGGCGGCAGCGGCTCCGGCCTCGGCACGGGCGGCATGGCGACCAAGCTCCGCGCGGCGCAGACCGTCAATGCAAACGGCATCGACATGGTCATCGCAAGCGGCGCAGACCCGGACATTCTCTACCGCATTGCCGCCGGCGAACCGGCGGGCACACGCTTTACAGGGAGGCGCTGACATGACGACCTTGGAACAGATGCGGCAGGCGAAGGCCGCCGCTCCCGCGCTGAAAAGTGCGGCAACCGAACAGAAAAACGCCGCCCTGCGCGCCATGGCGCAGGCGCTTTGCGCCCACACGGCGGACATTCTCGCGGCCAACGCGCAGGATATGGACGCGGCAAAGGGCCACATCTCCCCCGTCATGCTCGACCGTCTGGCGCTGACCGAGGCGCGCATTGCGGCGATGGCGGACGGCGTGCGGCAGGTCGCGGCGCTGCCCGACCCCGTCGGGCAGGTGCTTTCGCGCGAGGTGCGCCCGAACGGGCTTGTGATCGAAAAGACCGCCGTCCCGCTCGGCGTGATCGCGATCATCTATGAAAGCCGCCCGAATGTGACCTCGGACGCGGCGGCGCTGTGCGTCAAGAGCGGCAACGCCTGCATCCTGCGCTGCGGCAAGGAGGCTTGGCGTTCTGCCCACGCGATCACCGCTGCGATGCAGGAAGGGCTGGCGCAGGCCGGACTTCCGCCGCTGCTCGTGCAGCTCATCGAGGACACCACACGCCGCAGCGCGACGGAGCTGATGCAGGGCGTGGGCTGCATCGATCTGCTCATCCCGCGCGGGGGTGCCGGACTGATCCGCGCCTGCACAGAGAACGCGAAGGTGCCCTGCATCCAGACCGGCACGGGCATCTGCCACATCTATATTGACCGCGCGGCGGACGAGGCGATGGCGCTGTCCATCGTCGAAAACGCCAAGGCCAGCCGTCCGTCCGTGTGCAACGCGGCGGAGGTCTGCCTCGTACATCGTGACATTGCAGATAGCTTTCTGCCGAAGCTCCGTCACGCCCTGACGGACGCCCGCGTCGCGGCGGGCAAACCGCCCGTCTCCTTCCGCGCGGACGAGCGGGCGTATCCGCTGCTCGGCGGCGTTCCCGCCGGGCCGGACGATTTTGACAC
>CAZVSJ010000008.1:0-12126 GCA_964629755.1 uncultured Oscillospiraceae bacterium
TAACGGCCACCTGACCGGATATATCAAAGTTCACTTCGTACATGGTTTTGCCTCCAAAGCACTAAACTTTTTCTCCAAGATTTACCATTTCAATGTTGCCGTTGGGGCAGCGGTTATAGCACATACCGCAGGCGACGCAGTCGTCCCTGCAGATCTGCATGGTGTCCGCACAGGCAATGCGGGGCGCAAAGTCGGTGCAGATGGTCTTGCAGAGCTGGCAGCCCTCGCCGCAGCCGCAGTTCAGGCAGCGCGACGCCTCCTTTTGCGCCTCGTCCTCGCGCATGACGCGGGTATAGGGCGCAAAGCCGGCCGTTCTCTCCTGCGCCGGTGCAGTTAGCCTGACCGGGTTGGGATCTTTTTTCAGATAGCCGCAGCGGCTGCGCACCGCCTCCGGGCTCACCGTCCGCAGCGCTTCGACCGGCGTGAGGGTCGCGTCTGCACCGCGCAGCAGGCGGTCAAGCTCGGCCGCGCCGTTTCTGCCGGCGCAGATCGCCGAGGCGATGTTGGTGATGCGCCCCGGGCGGACAACCTTCGTGCCGCCGAAGTCCTGCGCGCCATAGGTATGCTCCAAAATCACCGTGTCGCAGGACAGGCGCAGCTTCGCGCCGTTGACGGAAAGCTCGACAGCGTCCGGGCAGATGCGCTCGGCGCGCACGTTTTCCAGCACCGTGACGCCCTCCTCGCGGGCAAGCGCCAGCGCCTGCCGGAACGCGGAGCGCGCAGGCAGTGCACCGGGCGCAAGGAGCGTGACCTCCCGCGCGCCCAGACGGACGGCGCAGCGCGCCGCGTCGATGGCACTCCAGCCGCTGCCGAGCACGGCAACGCCGCCGGAAAGCGCCTGTTCCCGGCCGAGGTTCAGCCGCAGCAGCAGCTCGCGCGCGTCGACGGCATTTTCCGCGCCGGGGATGGACGACGCCTGGCGCTGCCATGCGCCCGCTGCGGCAAAGACGGCGTCAAAGCCCTCGTCCGTGAGCGTCTGCGCAGAGCGCACCTCCTGTCCGAAGCGGAATTCCACGCCCGCATCGGCAAGAGAGCGCACCGTCTGCGCAAGCTGGGCGCGGTGGCCGATATAATTGGGCACGGCATAGCGCAGCAGGCCGCCGGCCTCTTCTTCTTTTTCAAACACCGTGACGGTATAGCCCGCCTTTTTCAGCCACGCGGCGCAGCTCAGCCCCGCAGGGCCCGCGCCGATGACGGCGACCCGGTGTCCGTTATCCTCCGCCTGCGCCCAGACGGGCTTCCAGCCCTGCTTTTCGCCGTAGTCGAGCACGAAGCGCTTCAGCTCCCGGATCTTGACGGGCGCATCCACGCTGCCGCGGACGCACGCGTCCTCGCAGGGATGCTCGCACACGAGGGCGCAAAGCTCCTGCAGGGGCGCCTCGCCCGTGACAAGCTCATAAGCGCGGCGGTAGTCGCCCGCGGCGATCTTGCGGACAAAGCCCTGCGTCGGCACATGGACGGGGCAGGCGCTCTTGCAAGGCGCGGAGAGCTTCGGGTCTTTGATCTTCGCGTAGCCCGCGTAAAGCGTCACATCCGTCGCGGTCTTCACCTGCGGGACGGACAGGCCGCGCATCTGCGCAAGGTCGGTGTAGCCCTTTTTCTGCATATAGTCGTGCAGGCCCGCGATCATCGGGCGCACGATGTCATAGCCGGAGATCAGCGTCTCGGAGCAGACGCCCAGCAGCGTACCGCCGCAGAGCACCATCTCCACCGCGTCGCGCCAGTTGGTGATGCCGCCGGCGGCCATGATGGGAGGCTCCATGCCGCAGACCTTGCGGATCTCATAGGTATCGCGCTGCGCCAGCGGCTTGAGCCAGCTGCTGCAATAGCAGCCCATGGACAGCTCGTCCTGCAAATGGAAGGCGGCCTTGCCCGGGTCGTCGAGGTCGATCGGCGGCATACCGAGGCGGTTGCCCGTCCCGCCGACCGCGTCCGCGCCGGCCTCGAAGAGCGCCTTGGCGATGTGGGCGATCTGCCCGCCCTCGGGGGTCAGCTTGACGAACAGCGGAATATGGATCTCCTTTTTGATCGCCCGGACGATCTCGGCGGCAACGGCGGCGTTCTGTCCCATGCTCGCGCCGGTCTGCTTGGCGGCGTGGCAGCTTCCGCCGGAGGTCATCTCCAGATTGTAGCTCATGTTGGGGCAGCACATATTCAATTCGATGATGTCCGCGCCGACTTCTTCAAAGCGCTTGGCCATGTTGACCCAGCCCGCCGTGCCCTCGTCCCCGGCGTAGGTGATGTTCGCCATGAGCTTCAGGTCGTGCAGCAGCGGCTTGGCCTCGCGGATGAGCTGCAGGCCCTCGGCGAAGGTCAGGCGCTTTTCGGCGGTGAAGGCCAGCGCCTTTCTGTCCTTGAACAGGGCGTAGCGCGGCTTGCGGTTGATGTAGGGTGCGGGGTCGATGCTCAGCTTGATGCTGGCGGCGGCCCAACCGGTGCGCTCGATCTCGACGAGCTGGCGGACGGACTTGGTCGTCGGGCCGGAGGCGACATAGAACGGGTTCTTGAACTCCACCCCGGCCACGCGCACCGGTATCCGGATGTCCCGGAGCTTATCTTCCATGCTTATCCCTCCTTCTGAGGATTGCGGATCTGAATGCCCTCCTTTGCGGAGCGGTAGATCAGGTTGATGACCTTCAGGGTCTCCAGACCGTCGATGCCGCGCAGACCCACCTGCGCGTCGCACCCGGCCAGCGCGCAGTCGACAAAGTGGTTGATCTCGCCGCAGTAGCCGAGGGAGTATTTCTCGTCGACCGCGGGCGTCGACCAGCCGGTGGTGATCTCCGCCTTTTCCACGGTGTAGTCCAGGCCGGGGATGGAGAAGACCTTCACGGGCCCGGAGAAGGACAGGTCGACGTGGATGCAGCCCTGCTCGCAGTAGATGTCCAGCACGTCCTCCATGCCGCCGATGGTGACATAGTTCGCCTCCAGCGTGGCGTAGGTGCCGTCGTCAAAGCGCATGAACGCGCCGGCCCAGTCCTCGCCCTCCATCTGACGGTGCACCAGATTGGTGTCCTTGCCGCCGGAGGTCATGGCGGTCAGGCTGTCCCATTTATTGTCCTTGAGCGCCAGCATGAAGCTGACGGGATGGACGCCCAGATGCACCATGCAGCCGCCGCCGCAGTATTTGATGAGCTGGGCAAAGGGGCTGTGCGAGCCGCTGTGGCACTCGCGGGCGCGGATATACAGGGGCTTGCCGAGCTGGCCGCTTTCCAAAATGCTCTTGGCCTTGCGGAAGGCGGGCGCGAAGAGCCAGTCCTCGGCATAGTAGATGTGCTTGCCGAGACGGGCGGCGGTGTCGACCATGTCCTGCGCGTCCTCGACCGTAGTAGCCAGGGGCTTTTCGCAGATGATGCTGCGTCCGGCGCTCAGCGCCTTGATCGCGACGTCATGGTGCAGGAAATTGGGCATACAGATGTCGACCAGGTCGCAGTCGCACTGGGCGATGGCGGTGTTGTAATCGTCATAGGGCGTGTAGCCCGTGAAGCCGTAGCGCGCCGCCAGCGCCTCGATGCGCGAGGCGTCCTTGTCGCAGATGCCGACGATCTGCACCTTGTCCAGAATACGGCTGTAGCCGTCGCTGTGCAGGTCGGCGGAGAAGGCCGCGCCGACGAGCAAGACCCGAAGTTTCTTCATGTTTCTTTGCTCCTTATCAGAAATTGCTGTAGTTAAAGGGCTGTTTCGCGGACATATAGTCGAACGCTTCCTTGAGCGCGTCGACGGCCAGCTCCGCGCTGCGGGCGAAGACCCGCTCGCCCTTTTCCGCGCTTGCCTTGGACGGCTCGCCCCACACGCCGGTGGGAGAGGCGCGGAAAATGCTGCCGTAGCTCAGGTAGGGTCGCGAAATGGTGGGCACGAAGTCCACAGCGCGGTCCATATGCACCGTCTCCGGCGCGATGGCGAGCATCTGCGAGGTCTCGACCTCGCCGGCGTGCAGCTCGGTGTCGGTCTCGATGATGCCCTCGCGGTAGAGCACCGGCCAGAACGTGCAAGGGTCGACATTGGCGACCATCAGCTCGGGGTTGAACGTTGCGTTCAGGTCGCGCACCAGCGGCGTCATGATGAAAATGCCGCCGTGGCACTGCAAAATGCCGACTTTTTTGAAGCCCTGCGTTTTCAGGCTCAGGATGATGTCCGTCATCATCTGGTAGAACGTGACCGGCTCCATCCAGACGCTGCCCTTCTTGCCCATCTGCTCGCGGCAGGTGGAGATCGGCAGGGCGGGCAGGAGAAAGGCGTTCATTTTCTCGGCGACTGCCCTGCCAAGCTCCGTGGCGATGGCCCAGTCGGTCATGACCGGCAGGTGCGGGCCGTGCTGCTCAACGGAGCCGACCGGCAAAATGGCAAGCTCGGGATCGGCGGCCATGATCTCGTCAGCGGTTCTTTGATACATCGTTTCTCCCCCTTTTCGTTTTTTACAGGATGCCGGAGGCGCTGTCGGTGTCCAGATAGAGCGCGGCATTGGGATGCTGCCGCAGGATGCTGGCCGGGCAGGTCGTGGTGACGGGGCCGTAGAGGGCGTTTTTCACCGCGTTGGCCTTGCGCTGCGTGGGAACGACGCAGATGGCCTCCGGGACGGACATGATATAGGACATGGACAGGCTCATGGCGCGCTTCGGCACGTCGGCAAACGTGGCAAAGCAGCCGTCGTTGACCTGCTGCTGGCGGCAGACGTCGTCCAGCTCCACGATCTTGATGTACTTGGGGTCGTTGAAATCGGCCGAGGAGGGGTCGTTGAAGGCGAGGTGGCCGTTTTCGCCGATGCCGAGGAAGATGAGGTCGGCGGGATACTTTTTCAGAAGCGCGGTGTATTCCTCGCACTTTGCCTCGGCCTGCTCCGCGCCGCAGAGCAGGAAGTGCAGCTCCTTGAACGGCACGCGGTCGAAGATCGCGCGGCGCAGGAAGCAGCCGAAGCCCGCGGGCTCGTCGGCGCTGATGCCGATGTACTCGTCCTGATGGAAGCCCCGCACCTTGCTCCAGTCGACGTCACATTGCAGGAGGTTTTCCAGAAGCTCGTTCTGGGAGGGAGCGGCGGCGAAGATCACGTTGGCCTCTCCCCTGCGGGCGATGATGTCGTTGATGCGCCGGGCGGCGTCCTGCGCTGCGGCTGCGCCCATGTCGGCGCGGGTCTCAAAAATATAGACCGGAAGATTCTCCACTTTTTTGGTAACCATGTTCATTCTTCTCTCCTTCTTACTTTCTGGACGAGCCGAGATAAGCGGCCGCCACCTCGGGATTTTGCAGCATTTCCTCGCCCGTGCCGGACATGACCACATGGCCCGTCTCGATGACATAGGCATAGTCGCAGATGCCGAGGGATTTTTTCGCGTTCTGCTCGACGAGGATGACCGTGATCCCCTCGTCGCGGATGCGCCGGATGTTGCGGAACACGTCGTTGACGACGACGGGCGCGAGGCCCAGCGACGGCTCGTCGAGCATGAGGATCTTCGGCTTTGCCATCAGGCCGCGGCAGATGGCGAGCATCTGCTGTTCGCCGCCGGACAGGGTACCGGCGTCCTGCTGGCGCCGTTCGCGCAGGCGTGGGAACATCTCGTACTGCTCCTGCAGCAGGCGGTCGATCTCGCGGCGTCCGCGCACCGTATAGGCGCCGGTGCGCAGATTTTCCTCCACGGTCAGGCCGGCGAAGATCTTGCGTCCCTCTGGCACCTGCACGATGCCCTGCCGGACGACGCGGTTTTCGCGCGAGGGCAGCGGCACACCGCGGCAGAGGATCGTGCCCTCGTGCTTCACCGCGCCGGAGATGGCCTTGATGATGGTGGTCTTACCCGCGCCGTTGGAGCCGATGATGGCCGTGATGGAGCCTTCCTTGATGTCCATATCCACGCCGCAGACGGCCTCATGCACGCCGTAGAAGACCTTTAAGCCCTGAATTTGCAGAATGCTTCCCATGCTCACTCCTCCTCTCCGAGATAGGCCTTGAGAACGAGCGGGTCGTTCTGGATATCCGCGGGCAGGCCGCGGGCGATCGTCTCGCCGAAGTCCTGCACATAGATATAGTCGCTGAGGTTCATGACAAGATCCATGCGGTGCTCGATGACCAGAATGGCAAGCTGCGGATACTTGCCGTGGATCTCGCGGATAAAGTCGACGAGCTGGAAGACCTCCTCCGGGTTCAGGCCGGCGGCCGGCTCGTCAAGCATCAGCACCTTGGGGTTGGACACGAGGGCGCGGGCGATCTCCACGCGGCGCTGGATGCCGTAGGGCAGGTTGGACGGCCGGGTCTGGGCGTACTGCGCGAGGTTCAAAAGCTCCAGGCACTCCATGGCGCGGCGGGTCGTCTCCTTTTCGCGCTTCCAGCGGCGCGGCAGGAGGAACATCGCCTCCAGAAGGCTGTACTTGCCGTCGAAGTCCAGCGCGACCTTGACATTGTCCAGCACGTTCAGGCCGGTGAACAGGCGCGTATTCTGGAACGTGCGGGATACGCCCATGCGCGCCGTCTCGATCTGCGATTTTTTGGTCAGATCCACGCCGCCGAGGGACAGCGTGCCCTGATCCGGCTGGTAGATTTTGGAAATGAGGTTGAAGATCGTGGTCTTGCCCGCGCCGTTCGGCCCGATGATGGCGACGATCTGTCCCTCGTCGACGGTGCAGGAGAAGTCCTTGACCGCCTCGACGCCGCCGAAGCTCTTGTGCAGATGCTCCAGCTTCAGAACACAGTTGCTCATTTCTTTTTTCCTCCCTTGCTCTGGGCGCTGCTGCGGCGCTTGGCGATGCGCTTGAGGGCGGCGAAGTTCAGCTCACTTTCGCCCATGATGCCCTTGGTGCGGAAGTTGATGACCACGATGATCAGCAGGCAGTAGATGACCGTGCGGAAGCTCTGCAGGTCGATGCCGAAGAGCTTGACGCCCTTGAGGAATTCGGGCAGCACCTTCAGACCCGCCGCCGAGATGACGGAGCCGGTCAGGGAATTCGTGCCGCCGAAGAAGAGCAGGATCTGCATCTCCGCCGACAGCGACCAGTCGAACGCGTCCGGCGAGATCACGCGGTTGCGCAGGCCGTAGCAGATGCCGCCGACGGCGGCGATCATGGACGCCAGCACATAGATCTTGACCTTGAGGCGGTAGACGTCGATGCCGAAGCTGCGGGCGGCGATCTCGTCGGTCTTGAGGGCGATGCACATCCGCCCGAAGCGGGAGTATTTCAGGTTGCGCACCATGAAGACGATGAGCACGGTGATGCCGAGGATGATGTAGACCAGACCCTCGACCTTGGGGATCTTGGAAAAGCCGATGGAGGCGTTGGTGTAATCGCCCAGCAGGATGACGATGGACGAGACCATCTGGCCGAAGGCGACGGATAGAAGCGCAAAATAGTCCCGGCGCAGCTTCAATGTCGGCAGGCTGATGATGAGCGCGACAAAGCCGCTGGCGAGGATGCCGACCATGGAGGTCAGCCAGATGGGCAGCGCCAGATACTTGGCAAGGCAGAACGTCAGGTAGGCGCTGATGGACATATAGGCCGCCTGACCGAGGGAGAACATTCCCGCAAGGCTGGTCATGGAGAACACGCCGCAGACCGTGATGACGGAAATGCAGGCCAGCATGATGAGCGAAAGCTGATAGTTACTCACAAGCGCACCTCCTTAAACCTTGTCCTTGGCGAACTTGCCGGAAATGCCCTCCGGGCGGATGGCGAGGAAGACCAGCATGATGCCGAACAGGACGATGGGCGTGGCGAGGGAGCCGAGCCAGTAGGTCAGGAAAATCTCCACGACGCCGAGCAAAATCGCGGCAGGGATCGCGCCGCCGAGGCTGCCGAGGCCGCCGATGACCGAGGCGATGAAGCCCTTGATCATCATGGACGCGCCCAGGGAGGGGTAGACGGAGTATTTCGTGCCGAGCAGGACGCCGGAGATGCCCGCCAGCGCACCGGCGATGGCAAAGACCGTGATGATGACCACGTCGGAGTTGATGCCCATCAGGCGGCTGGTGGCCGGGTCGATGGCGACGGCGCGGATGGCCAGGCCGATGCGCGTCTTGTTGATGACGAACAGCAGGATGGTCAGGATGATGAGGGACACCACGAGGATGAGGGTGTCGATGCTGGAGAAGCGGATGCTTCCGATATAAAAAGTCGTGCTTTCAAAGATCTGGGGATAGCCATAGAGGTTTTTGCCGAAAAACACGCTCAGAATCTGCTCAATCAGGATCGCGATGGTGATGGAGGCGAGGAAGTAGTAAAGCGACGGCGCCTGCTTTTTGCGGATGCGGCGGTAGGCGACGGTGTCGATAAACAGCGCCATGACCACGCCGCAGGCGGCGGTAAACAGGACGGTCACAATAAAGGGCGGCGGCGTCTCGAACGACGCCTGGAAGAAATAGCCGATGAAGGCACAGGCGCTGATCATGCCGCCGTGGGCGAAGTTACTGAATCGCAGGATGCTGAACACGATGGCAAAGCCGACTGCGATCAGCGCATAAACGGAACCGAGCGAAATGCCGCTGATGAGTAATTGAAGTGTCATAATTCTGCTCCTTATAAAAGAGGGACTGCGGCAAACAGTCCATGGATTTGCCGCAGTCCTGTGCCGGAATAGGATGGGAAAACGCGAAAAAGGGGTTGGAGAAGCCCTTTTAGGGGGTTAGTTTGCTTAGTTGGCCTTGTAGTCGGACGTCATTCTGACGATGCAGTCGACGGCGTCGTTCTCGTCATAGGTGGCGATGTACATACCCATCGAGCGGGTCGGTCTGTGGGTCGCGGGGTCGATGGTGATGAGCTCACCGCCGATGGACTGGACATCCGTGGTCTGGTTTTCCAGAATGTTGCGGACTTCCTCGCCGTTGGTCGGGTCGGTCGCCTTGAGCATGGCGTTGTAAAGCACCATCGTGGCGTCCCAGCCGAAGCCGACGTTGGAGGTCGGGTAATCGGTGCCGGTATCCTTCATCTGGATCTCGAGCAGGTCAGCGATCTCGCCGGTGGTGAGGTCATAGTTCTGGACGAAGTAGCAGTTGTAGATGTCGTTCTTCACGAGGGTGTTGAAGGGGGGATACATGGTGTTCGCGCCGAGGATGATGCCGGTGTAGCCCGCGTCGCGCAGATTGTCGTAGGAGGTGACCATCTGGTTGCAGTAGTCGCACAGCAGGACGGCGTCCGGGTTCAGCGCGGCGATCTTCTGGGCCTGCGCGGTGTAGTCGGTATCGCTCCAGCCAAAGGTCTCTTCCGCGAGGACTTCGCCGCCGTTGGCGGTGATGTAGTCGACGAACGGGATCTCATGGGCGACGGCATAGGCGTTGGAGGTGTTGTAGAGGGTGGCAACGCTCTTGACGCCCAGCTCATTCATGGCGTACTCGGCCAGAATGTAGCTCTGCACGGAGCAGGACGGCTCGGCAAGGAACATATACGGATACGGATCGCCGGTCTCGGGGTCGGTGGTGCAAAGCTCGTCCATGAAGTGGCCGACGATGGGGATCTTGTCCTCGGTGGCCAGCTCGACCCAGGCGGAAGCGGGGTTGGAGAGGGGAGGCCCGATGATGGCGGAGACGCCGATCTCGTCAACCAGCTCGCGGTAGCAGGTCACGCCGACCTCGGCGTCGTTCTGGCAGTCGCGGGTGTACAGCTCGATGGGACGGCCGTTGATGCCGCCGTTTTCATTGATCCACTGCACGGCGTACTTTACGCCCCATTCGTTGGGCTGGCCGGCCAGCGATGCGCCGCCGGAGGTGTCCTGGATGCAGCCGATCTTGATGGGCTCCTTGTTTTCCGGCTCGTCGGTCGGGTCATTGTTGCCGGAGTTGTTCGTTGTGGCGGGTGCCGAGGGGTCGGTCGGCTTTTCCTCGTCCTTCGCGCAGCCGGCAAACAGCGCAGCCAGCATCACGAGGGCGAGCAGCAATGCGATCATTTTCTTCATCATAATTTCCTCCATATTATTTTTTATCACACTGCGCGGGGCGCAGAAGCGATACCACGGTACGGCAGATTTTCTGCCAGATTTTAGAAAACGTTTTCTCGTAACAACTGCACAAGAAGGACTGCTTGGTTTTGTGCGCTTTGACGAAAATTTAAATTTTCGTGGAAAAATAAGTGTTTTTGTGTGTTTCCCTGTCTTGAGAATAGCACAAGAATTTCTATTTTGCAATACCATTTTCTACTTTTTTCTGAAAATTTTACAGAAAACGTTTTCTAAAATATTGACTATTCCGGCGCTGTTCTATATAATACAATATATCAGAATGCGGAAGGAGGCGGTTTTATGCGCCTGGGTGCCATCGGCGTACGCAGCAAGCACCTGCGCTTTTTCTCCTCCGCGCTGGCGCGGCTTTGTCCCGGCGGCGAGGCGCGCATCACCCATGTATGCGGCTTTGACGCGCCGGAGCTGCTGCCGGAGCTGCCGGAATTTCACCGCTGCGCCACGCCGGAGGAGCTGGTCGGTCAGGTGGATGCCGTGCTCGTCCTCCTGCGCGAGGGCTATCTTCACGCCGCGCCGGCAGAGCTGGCGATGGCGCAGGGCAAGCCCGTGTTTGTCGACAAGCCCTTCACCTGCGACGTAGGGCAGGCGCTTGCGCTGGCACAGCGCAGCGCGGAAACCGGCGTGCCCTGCACCGGCGGCTCAACCATCTGCTTCACGCCGCTCGTGCAGGAGCTTGCGCAGCACCTGCCGCCGTGCCGGGAATATGTCCTTTCCTATCAGGCCGACCCCTTCTCCCCGTTTGGCGGCTGGTACTTTTACGGCAGCCATCTGACCGACCTGTGCGTCACTCTCTTCGGCGGCGGCTTCACCGGTGTCCGCGCCGAATGTCACGGCGGCAGGGTCACGGCGCAGGTCGCCTACCCGTCGTTTACGGTGACGCTGCGCTCCGGCCCGGAGGCGCAGCCGCCCGTCCTGCTGGCCGACCGCGCCTATGTCCTCGACGACCGGGGCTGCTACCTCGCCGGGATGGCGCATTTTCTTGAAGTGGCGAAAAAAGAGACGCCCGGCTGCGCCGGACGTCTGGTCAGCTCTGTGAGATTGATGCAGGCGATCCTGGACGACCTGCGGAGCGCGGGATAGGCGCTATGGGCGCAGCTCCCGCACCGAATCGCGCACCACGAGGCTGGGCGTCAGATTCATCGACACGGCCATGGAGTTTCCGCCGTCGTTGGTGAGCATATCGAGCATCATCAGCGCCGCGAGCCGTCCGGTCTCCGCCGCGGGGCAGTGGATCGTTGTGAGCGCGGGCAGGAAGGCCGAGGCCAGCGGGATGTCGTCAAAGCCCATGACGGACACGTCCTCCGGCACGCGCGTGCCGTTTTTCAAAAGCGTTTGGATAACGCCGATGGCGACCATGTCGTTGTTGCACACGATCGCGGTGGCGGGGCAGCCCTTCTGCAAAAACCGCGAGGCGATGTCGCGCCCGGCCTGCAGCTCCGGGTCCTCGGACAGGCCCGCGATGTCCGTTTCGCTCTCAAAGACCAGCGCGGTGTCATAGGGCAGGCCGTTCATCAGGTGCGCGTCGCGGTAGCCCTTGTGCATTTCCAGACGCGTCCAGCGCGTCATGGGCATGGTGGCAAAGGCGATGCGCCGGTGCCCCTGCGAGATCAGGTACTCCACCGCCATGCGCGCGCCCGCGCGGGAATCGAAATGGATGCCGGGGCTCTCCACCCCGTCGGGAAGCTGGTCGAGCAGGACGAATTTCATCCCGCGCCGGGCGTATTCCCGGACGACGTCGCCGCTCTCGTCCACGGTGGAGATGATGACGCCCTTGGTCTGCCGCTCGAAGAGCTGGCGCAGATAGGAGCGCTCCTGCGCCGGGTCGCGCATGGTGTTGCAGAGGATCATCTGGTAGGATTTCTGCGCCAGCACATCGTTGATGCCGAGCATGGTCTGCAAATAGAAGGGGTTAGACACGTTGGGGATCACGAGGCCGATGTCCCGGCAGGTGTCGCGCCGCAATGCCTGCGCCATGACGTTGGGCACATATTCCAGCTTGTCCGCCGCCTCACGCACCTTCTGCCGCAGGCGGGCATCGACGGGATAGTCGGGATTGTTGAGCGCGCGCGAGGCCGTTGACAGCGAGACGCCGGCCAGCTTCGCCACGTCGCGGATGGTTGCCTGTTTTGCCATAGCTGCACCCCTGTTCTTTCTTCAGTACATCTTATTTTACCTTGACAAGAGGAAAAATGCAACAA
>CAZVSJ010000008.1:12226-34578 GCA_964629755.1 uncultured Oscillospiraceae bacterium
CTGTTCTTTCTTCAGTACATCTTATTTTACCTTGACAAGAGGAAAAATGCAACAAAATTTAGGGAAGCTCCGAATAAATCCGCAAGAGCGGTCAGCGAGAGATTTTGTTCCAAATTGAGGTTTGAATCCCGCAGGAATACTTTGTGTATTTCAAGGGGTGCAAACCGAAAAGTTGGGGCAAAAGATCCGCTGAGCGCCGCCGCTGATTTGTTCGGAGGTTCCAAAGGAGGATTTCTCGATGACGCACGAAACACAGGAGCTTCTGGAATTTATGACAAGGCCCGGAGCGCGGCTGGTCGCGGACATGAAAAAGCTGGACGGCGACATCATGATCCTCGGCGCCGGCGGCAAGATCGGCCCGTCCATGGCGATCACCGCCAAACGCGCCGCAGACGCCGCCGGGACCGGCGCGCGGGTCTTCGCCGCGTCGCTGTTCGACGGCGAAGAAGCGCCGGAGGCCATGCGCCGCGCGGGCGTGGAGGTCATCGCGGCGGATCTTTCCGATCCGGCGCAGCTTGCCGCCCTGCCCGACGCGAAAAACGTCATTTTTATGGCAGGCCGGAAATTCGGCACCGTGGGCCGCGAGTCCGCGACCTGGCAGACCAACGTGATCCTGCCGTATCTGGCGGCTGAGCGCTATGCCGCCTCGCGCTTCGTCGCGTTCTCGACCGGCAACGTCTACGGCATGGCGCCCGTGGTCAGCGGCGGCTTCTGCGAGGACGACGTGCCCCGTCCCATCGGCGAATACGCCCAGAGCTGCCTCGGCCGGGAGCGCATTTTGGAGCATTGCAGCGAGAAAAACCGGACGCCCATGCTGATCTTCCGCCTGAATTACGCGATCGACCTGCGCTACGGCGTGCTGTATGACATCGCGAAGGCGATCATGGACGAGCGTCCCATCGACGTCAGCCAGGGCGTTTTCAACTGCATCTGGCAGGGCGACGTGTGCGAATACGCCATCCGCAGTCTGCTGCGCACCGCCGTCCCGCCGGAAAAGCTGAACGTCTCCAGTCCGGAGGCGCTGTCCATCCGCTGGGCGGCCAGGGAGCTGGGCAAGCGGCTGGGCAAGGAGCCGCGCTTCACGGGCGAGGAGGTCAACTCCGCCCTGTTCAGCAACTGCCAGAAGCTGGTGCGCACCATGGGCGCGCCCACGGTAGGCATCCTGTCGATGATGGACATGGTGGCCGACTGGATCCTGCGCGGCGGCGAGGCCATCTCCGCGCCGACGCATTTTGAGACGACCAACGGAGTGTATTGATGCAGATTGACGGACTTTTATTCTTCGTTCTGATGCTCTGCATCGGCTACGGTGTCGCGCGGCTGAAGCTGGTGTCCGCGCAGGCGGCGGACGTCCTGCCCGGCGTGCTCATCAATGTCTGCTATCCCGGCATGGTGCTGCACACCTTCTCGTCGGCCGACCCGCAGAGCCTGCTGACCACGGGGCTGCCCACGGTCGCCGCCACGCTGGCTGTTACGCTGACGCTGTTTTTCGCGAGCCTGCTCCTGTTCCGCCGCGCGCCGCGGGAGCGCAGAGCCTATTGGCGCTTCGTCACCGGCATCGGCAATGTCACCTACGCCGCCATTCCGCTGCTGAGCGTCTTTCTGCCGGAGGAGGTGATGCTGCTGTGCATCATCCACGGCGCGGTGCAGGATTTTCTGATCTGGAGCCTGTACCATCCCCTGTTTTTGGGCAGCTCCGCCGGAAACCGCCGGGAGCTGATCGTCAAGACCGTCACCAGTCCCTGTCTGCTGGCCGCCGTCGCCGGCGTGGTGCTGGCGGCCTTCGGGCTGAAGCTGCCGTCTTTCCTGCAGCTCACGGTCGACACGCTGAACAACGTCACCTCTCCGCTTGCCCTGCTGCTGCTCGGCATACTGATCCACCGCTACGGCGCGCTGAGCTGGCGCAGGGACCGCAGCGCGATCGTCTATTCTCTTTTGAAGGTGATTGCGCTTCCCTGTCTGCTGTTTTTCCCGCTGCGGGCGTTTTTGGACACGCAGACGGCGCTGCTGCTGGCCATTCTGTTCGGCAGCCCTGCGCCGCTGACGGGCGTGGTCTGGAGCAAGGAATACGGCGGCGATCCGGAGCTTGCGGTGCATTGCACGATCGCCTCGACGCTGCTGTTTCTGGTTGCGGCGGGCGGCGCGATGCTGCTTTTGTGCCATTTTGGTGTTTTCTGAATCAAAATAATGACCCGGTCGGGATGAGGGCTTCCTCGTCCCGGCCGGGTCATTTTTTTCGTTTTTTATTGCAGATAGCGGCCTTCCAGTGTCTGCACCATGTCGACATAGCGGTCGCGGCAGTCGGTATAACGACCCTCGCGCAGCGCCTCGTAGCACGGCGCAAGCCAGCGGCGGCGCACCTCGGCATAGCCCTCGTCCGCGTCGCCGCAGAAGTCAAGGCAGGCGACGATGCCGGGCGCGATGTCATAATACCGCTCGATGAGCGCCGCGCCGTCATGCTCCGTCAGCCAGCCGTCGCGGAAGGCGCGGAAGGCGGTCAGCTCGGCGCAGTCGTCGGGCTTGCCCTCATTCCGGCAGGTCGCGGTGGTAATGAAGCAGAATTTGCGCTTCTTGAAGCCGCCGACGAGCGTGTCATAGTCGCCGGGTGTCCAGCGCTCCTTCGGCCAGCGGCGCATCCAGAGCTCGTGCAGCGCGGTGCGGAATTCCTCGGCGCAGTCGAGGTTCTTTTTGCGCACCAGCGGGGTCAGGAAGATCGCCAGCACGACCTTGAGCTCGAACATCAGATTCGGCTGCTGCGATTTTTTCCCCCAGCGCGGGTCGCGGCGCATGAATTCCTCCAGACCGTCCAGCATATCCTCCGAAATCTCGCGCATACAGTCGGCGGTGCTTCCGGGATAGAGCCGTGCGGCGACGTCGAGCTGCTCCAAAAGGGCGGAATTTTCGCGCTCATATGCCTCAAACGCGGGGAAAAAGTCCTTTTTCGTGATCTTTTTGTGATAATCGGGATAATTCGTCACGGCTGCGGGCAGCTTCTGCCGCAGCTCGGCGCGAAGCTGCGCATAGGTGGCCTCCGCGTTCTCGTTGAGCGCCTTGATCGCGGCGGTGCGGGCGCGCTTGCCGCAGTAGAGGCAGGAAAATTCTTCCAGCTCTTCGGGGACGTCCATCGTGTTGCCGCACTCCGGGCAGGTCAGGCGGATCATCTGTGCCATAGGTATCACTCCTTTTCTGTTATTTTTCCATATTTCGCGCGCCGTGTCAACCGCGAAAGGAAACTTTTTTCATTCCGTTCACATTTTTTCGCGCGCAGCGGACATACTACGCTCGAAAAGAGGAGATGCCATGCAGACCTTTACGCTCGGCACGCGGTTGTGCTTCGGAGAAAACGCGCTCGACCGGCTCAAAACCCTCGGCGCGCAGCGCGTGCTGCTCATCACGGACAAATTTTTTGCGGAAAACGGGACTGCGGAACGTCTGGCCGCGCTGTGCGGTGCGCAGACGCGCGTGTTTGCCGAGGTGCAGCCCGATCCGCCCCTGGAGCTGGTGGCACGGGGCGTCGCCGTGCTGCAGGAATTTCAGCCCGACGTGCTGCTCGCTCTCGGCGGCGGCAGCGCCCTCGACTGCGCCAAGGGCATCCGTTCGCTCTCCGGCTCGCAGGCGATGCTCGTCGCCGTGCCGACGACCTCCGGCACCGGTTCGGAGGTCACGTCCTTTGCCATTTTGACGCACGACGGCGTCAAGCACCCGCTCGTCGAGGACGGCCTGCGGCCCGCGCTTGCGATACTGGACGCGAGCCTGCTGGATAAGCTGCCCGCTTCTCTGGTCGCGGACGCGGGCATGGACGCGCTTTCGCATTGTCTGGAGGCGGTCGCGGCCAAAAACGCCTCGGCGTTTTCCGACACGCTGGCGCACGGCGCCGCCCGCTGCATTTTTTCTGACCTTCCGGCCTCCTACGCCCTCGCGAAAGACGGGCAGTCCGACCGCGCCCTGCGCGGCAGGCTACACGAGGCGGCGGCGATGGCCGGAATCGCCTTTGATAACGCGGGGCTGGGCGCGTGCCACGCCCTTGCCCACGCCCTCGGCGGCGCGTTTCACATCGCGCACGGCAAGCTCAACGGGATCCTGCTGCCGCACGTTCTGGAATTCAACGCCCCGGCGGCGGGAGCTGCCTACGCCCGCCTTGCCGCGTCGTGCGCGCTTTCCGGCGTGCGCGGCCTGATGTTCGCCGTGCGCAGGCTGCGGCAGCGGTTGGAGCTGCCCCGGACGCTTACGGAGGCGGGTCTGCCGCGCGAGGCGGTGACGGCGCAGGCGGACGCCGTCTGCGCGGCGGCGGCGAACGACCCCTGCGCGGCGGGCAATCCGCGCCCCGTGACCAGGGCGGACTTCTCCGCCCTGCTCGAGGCGGCGCTATGACGGGGGAGCGGCTTTTGTCGGTGGGCATCGACATCGGCACGACCACGACGCAGCTCGTCTTCTCCCGCCTGACGCTGCGCAACGAGGGCGCGGCCTTCAGCGTGCCGCACTTCGCCATCGCGGAAAAAGAGGTGCTCTACCGCAGCGCCATCCACTTCACGCCCCTGCTGTCCGACACGCGCATCGACGCGTCGGGGGTGCGGGACATCGTCGCGCGGG
The DNA here is from genome assembly GCA_964629755.1 of uncultured Oscillospiraceae bacterium. GTDB lineage: Bacteria > Bacillota > Clostridia > Oscillospirales > Oscillospiraceae > JAZOXB01. Next base: position 16,817 of record CAZVSJ010000008.1, read on the forward strand.
AATACGCCGCCTCCGGCTTTGCCAAAAGCGACGTGCAGACCGGCGCGGTCATCATCACGGGCGAGACGGCACGCAAGGAAAACGCCCGCGAGGTGCTCGACGCGCTTGCCGGCTTTGCCGGGGACTTCGTCGTGGCGACGGCAGGCCCGGCGCTCGAGAGCGTTCTGGCCGGAAAAGGCTCCGGCGCACAGGCGTACTCCGAGGCGCACCGCTGCGCCGTGCTGAATCTCGACATCGGCGGCGGCACGACGAACCTCGCGCTGTTTGAAAACGGCATTTTACAGGACACAGGCTGTCTCAATGTCGGCGGCAGGCTGATGAAATTCGACCCCGACGGCACGCTCACCTACCTCTCCCCCGTCCTGCGCCCGCACTGCGGTTTTTCCGTCGGGCAGCGACTGACGGAGGCGGATTTGCAGGGCGTTCTGCACTTGCTCGTGGATGTCCTATGCCGCGCGGTCAGGGGAGCCGGCGGCATCGACGATTTCATCACGGACAAGGCCGTCGCGGTCACGGGCGAGCCGCTTTTGTCCTTCTCCGGCGGCGTGGCCGACCTCATGGACGACCAGCCGCGCGAAGTATTTGCCTACGGCGACCTCGGCGTCCTGCTCGGAAGGGCGATTTTCCACTCTGCCCTGTGCCAAAGCCGCTTTTTGCGGGCGAAGGAGACCATCCGGGCGACGGTCATCGGCGCGGGCAGCCACACCACGGAGCTGTCCGGCAGCACGATCTTCTACGACCGCGTGCGCTTCCCGCTCAAGAATCTGCCCGTCGCGGCGCTGACGCAGCAGGAGGAAGCCCTCGAACCGCCCGCCCTCGCGGAGAAGATTCGGGCGAAGACCGCCCTCTTTTCCGGCGGCACACCGGCGGTTCTGGCGCTGCACGGGCTGAAAAACCCGCGGTTTTCGGAGTTATGTAAACTTGCGGACGGCGTTGCCCTCGGCCTGCGGGAGCGCGCCGAGAGCGGCGAGCCGCTCATCATCGCGGTGCGCGCGGACATGGGCAAGGCGCTGGGGCAGGCGGTGGGGATGCTCCTGCCGGAGGCGCCCTTGGTGTGCCTCGATTCGGTGGCGCTGGACGAGGGCTCGTACCTCGACATCGGCGCACCCGTCGCCGGCGGGCAGGTGCTGCCCGTCGTCGTCAAGACCCTCGCGCTGGGATAGGAAGCAGAGAACATGGAACAGTGAACAGAGAATAGATTCATTCACTATTCACTATTCTCTATTTACTATTCGCAACCCGCCCAGCAAAACGCACGCACTACATTATAATAAAGGAGCTGTTTCTTTGAAGCTGAAAGCACTGCTGTTCGGAAAGACCTACGCCTTCCGGGACGTGAAGGACGTTCTGGCGAAGGCGAACGAGGAAAAATCGGGCGACAAGCTCGCGGGCGTCGCGGCACGCAGCGCCGAGGAACGCGTCGCGGCGAAGGTCGTGCTGTCGGAGCTGCTGCTGTCCGACCTGCGCGAAAATCCCGCCGTGCCCTACGAGGACGACGAGGTCACGCGCATCATTCAGGACGACGTCAACGAGCGCATTTACAGCGAGATCCGCGGCTGGAGCGTCGCGGAGCTGCGCGAATGGCTGCTGTCCGAGACGACCTCGACCGCCGACATCGCGCGGGTGCGGCGCGGCCTGACGAGCGAGATGGTCGCCGCCATCTGCAAGCTGATGAGCAATCTCGACCTCATCACCTGCGCGAAAAAGATGCCCGTCACGGCGCATTGCAACACGACCATCGGCCTGCCCGGCACGCTCTCGTGCCGCCTGCAGCCGAACCACCCGACGGACGACATTGACGGCATCGTCGCGTCGGTGCTGGAGGGGTTGAGCTTCGGCGCGGGCGATGCGGTGATCGGCCTGAACCCGGCGGGCGACTCCGCCGAGAGCGCAAAACGCATCCTCACCCGCTTTGACGAGATCCGGCGCAAATACGAGATCCCGACGCAGATCTGCGTGCTGGCGCACATCACCACGCAGATGCGCGCCATCGAAGCGGGCGCCCCCGCCGACCTCATCTTCCAGTCCATCGCAGGCTCGCAGAAGGGCAACGAGGCCTTCGGCTTCGACGGAAAAACCGTCGAGCAGGCGCGGCAGCTCGCCCTCACGCAGGGCACGGCGGAGGGGCCGAACGTCCTGTATTTCGAGACGGGACAGGGCTCGGAGCTGTCGAGCGAAGCGCACTTCGGCACCGATCAGGTGACGATGGAGGCGCGGTGCTACGGCTTCGCCAAACGCTACCAGCCGTTTTTAGTCAACACGGTCGTCGGCTTCATCGGCCCGGAATACCTCTACGACGCGCGGCAGGTCATCCGCGCCGGGCTGGAGGATCACTTCATGGGCAAGCTCACGGGCATCCCGATGGGCTGCGACGCGTGCTACACCAACCACATGAAGGCCGACCAGAACGACATCGAAAACCTCGCCGCCCTCTTAACGGCGGCAGGCTGCAACTATTTCATGGGCATCCCGCACGGCGACGACGTGATGCTCAACTACCAGACGACGGGCTTCCGCGAGACGGCGACGCTGCGCAGCGTCTTCGGCCTGACGGCCATCGCGCCGTTCCAGCGCTGGCTCGAGCGCATGGGCTTCGTCGAAAACGGCAGGCTCACCGCCAAGGCGGGCGACGGCTCGTCACTTTTGTAAAGGAGGCGCGGGATGAACAAGGAGGAACTCAAGACCATCGTCGCGCAGATGCTGCGCGAGCTGCACACGGGAGACTGCCCCGAACCGCCCGTCAAGGCGGGCGAATACAAGCCCACGCAGCCCGTCCGCGGAGACGACGGCGGCGTGATCGAGGACATCACGACCGTCGACCTGCGCAAGCAATATCTCGTTGAGCACCCCAAAAACGCGGCTGCCTTTCTGGCGCTCAAGGCAAAAACGCCCGCGCGTCTCGGCGTCGGGCGGGCAGGCACGCGCTACAAGACCGCGACGCTGCTGCGCTTCCGCGCGGATCACGCGGCGGCGCAGGACAGCGTGTTCTCCCTCGTGCCGGAGGAATTCGCCAAGGCCAACGGCCTGATCCCCGTCAAGACCGAGTGCCGCGACAAGGACGAATACCTGACGCGGCCCGATCTCGGCCGGCGCTTTGACGAGCAGAACCAGACCGTCATCCGCGAGACCTGTGCCAACCAGCGCGTCCTGCTCGTCATCGGGGACGGCCTGTCCTCGGCGGCGATCGAGGCCAACGCCATCGACTGCGCCAGCGCCATCCGGCAGGGGCTTAAGGCCCGCGGCATCGAGCCGGGCAAGGGGCTGTTCGTCAAATTCTGCCGCGTGGGCGCGTCCGACCACATCGGCGAGCTGACGGGCTGTGAGCTGGTATGTATGCTCGTCGGCGAGCGTCCGGGTCTCGTGACCAACGAATCCATGTCCGCTTACCTGACCTACAAGCCCTATCGCGGCATCCCCGAATCCAAGCGCACCGTCGTGTCGAACATCCACCGGCAGGGCGTCCCGGCGGTCGAGGCCGGCGCACACATCGCGTCGCTGATCGAAAAGATGCTCAGGCAGAAGGCGTCGGGCATCGACCTCGTGCAGGAGGTATTGTCATGATCGGACAGGTCATTCCCGTAAAAACCCTCTCCGTCCAGCTCATCGCCAACGTCAGCCCCGGCCTGCGCAGGGCGCTGAAGCTGCCGAAGGATTGCAGCACGGTGGGGCTGATCTCCACGGACTGCGACGACGCGACCTATATCGCCCTCGATGAGGCGACCAAGGCCGCCAGCGTCGCCGTCGTCTACGCCAGAAGCCTCTACGCGGGCGCGTCCAATGCCTCGACGAAGCTGGCAGGCGAGGTCATCGGCGTCCTCGGCGGGCGCAATCCCTCGGAGGTCAAAAGCGGCCTGAGCGCCGCCCGTGCAGCCCTCGACAGCCTCGGCTTCCGCACGGCGAACGAGGCCGGCGACATCGTCTATCTCGCCCACTGTGTCTCGCGCACGGGCAGCTATCTTTCGTCCCTCGCCCACGTCCCCCTCGGTCAGCCGCTGGCCTATCTGATCGCGCCGCCCGTGGAGGCGGTCGTGGGACTGGACGCCGCGCTCAAGGCGTCGGACGTCGAGCTGAAGGAATTTTTCGCCCCGCCGAGCGAGACGAATTTTGCCGGCGGGCTGCTCACGGGCACGCAGTCGGCGTGTCAGGCCGCGTGCGACGCGTTCGCCGGGGCCATCCGGGCGGTCGCCGCCGCGCCGGTCATTTAGGAGGTAGCAATATGGAATTTGACAAGGACCTGCGCTCCGTGCAGGAGACAAGGTGCCTGCTGCGGCAGGCGGAGGCGGCGTTTCAGACGCTGCGCACCCTCCGGCAGGAGCAGCTCGACGCCATCACGGAGGCCATCTCCCGCGCGGGCAGCGAAAACGCCGCCGAGCTGGGGCGCATGGCGTGCGAGGAGACCGGCTTCGGCAACCCGCGGGACAAGGAGGCCAAAAACCGCTTCGCCGCCGAGCGCGTCTGCGGCGCGATCCGCGGGATGAAAACCGTCGGCATCCTGCGCGAGGACAGGGAAAAGCGCGTCTGGGACGTGGGCGTGCCGGTCGGCGTGATCGCGGGCATCGTCCCGTCGACGAATCCGACCTCGACGGTCATCTACAAGGCGATGATCGCGCTCAAGGCGGGCAGCCCCATCGTCTTTTCGCCGCACCCGCACGCGGTCAAATGCACGATGCGGGCGGCGGAGCTGGTCGCCCGCGCGGCGGAGGCGGCGGGCTGCCCCAAGGGCGCCATCGGCTGCATCCCCACCCCGACGATGCCCGCCGTGCAGGAGCTGATGCACAACGAATTCACGCGCCTGATCCTCGCCACGGGCGGCGGCGCGATGGTGCGCGCGGCCTACTCGTCCGGCAAGCCGGCCATCGGCGTCGGCGCGGGCAACGGCCCGGCCTATATCCACAAATCCGCCGACATCCCCAGGGCCGTCGCGGACATCATCCGCTCGAAGACCTTCGACAACGGCACGGTCTGCGCCTCGGAGCAGAGCGTCGTGGTCGAGGAATGCTGCGCCGAGCGCGTCAAGGCGGAGTTTCAGAAGCAGGGCGCTTACTTCCTCCCGACCGACGAGGCCGCGAAGCTTTCCAGGCTCCTTCTGCGCGCCGACGGCACCATCAACCCCAAGGTCGTCGGCAAGACCGCCTGCGAGGTCGCCGCGCTGGCGGGCTTCCCCGTCCCGCCGGGGACGAAGGTGCTCATCGCCCGCGAGACGGAGGCCGGGCCGACGCGCCCCTACTCCCGCGAAAAGCTCTGTCCCGTCCTCGCCCTGTTCATCGAGCGCGACGAGAACACCGTCTTAAAGCGCGCCGTCGAGGTGCTTCTGGGCGAGGGCGCGGGCCACACCTTCGCCATCCACGCGAAAGATGAGGCGGTCATCCGCCGCTTTGCGCTGGAAATTCCCGTCTCGCGCTTTCTGGTCAACACGCCGGCCTCGCTCGGCGGCATCGGCCTGACGACGAATCTCTTCCCCGCCCTCACCCTCGGCTGCGGCGCGGTGGGCGGCAGCTCGTCGTCGAACAACATCGGCCCGCTCGACCTCATCAACCTGCGCCGTGTGGCGTGGGGCGCGGAGGAACGCGCGCAGACGCCCCTGCCGCAGGACGACGCGGCGCTTTTGGAGACACTGACGCAGGAGATCCTGCGCAGACTGAATCAATAACGGAGGAATGAACATGAACACGAATGCACTCGGTATGATCGAAACGCGCGGGCTTGTCGGCGCGATCGAGGCGGCGGACGCGATGGTCAAGGCCGCGAACGTCCAGCTCGTCGGCAAGGAGCAGATCGGCGGCGGTCTGGTCACGGTGATGGTGCGCGGCGACGTCGGCGCGGTCAAGGCGGCGACGGATGCCGGCGCGGCAGCGGCGGAGAAGGTCGGAGAGCTGATCTCCGTGCACGTCATCCCGCGTCCGCACACGGAGGTCGACGCGATCCTGCCCAGAGGCCGCGCCGACATCCCGCAGAAATAATGCTCTTTACGGAGGAAAACGTCCGCGCCGCCGTGCGGACGCAGGACGGCAGGCGGGTCTTCTGGCTCAGGGAAGGCGACCGCCTGACGCCCTCCGCCCGTGACTGGCTGCAAAGGGAGCGCATTCCCGTGGAGACACGGAAGGCGACCTTTACTACCCTCTTCGGCGGGGAATTTGCCGAAAAGCCGGAGGAGCTGACCCATCTTTCGGGCAATCTTCTCGTGCCCAAGACGCACCCGCGCATTGCCTTCCGCGGGCAGATCGACGCGCTGGAGGCGGAAATTCTGCTCTGCCAGCACGCTTTGCGGGAAAAGGCTTCGCTTGTGGCAGCTTTGCAGGAGATGTTAGACCTCGTCCGCTCGCTCATCCGCGCGGACGTGCTGGATGAGAAGGTGCCGGAGGTGCGCCTGTGCGGCCTGACGGACGCGGAGCTGCGCGAGCACAGCCATTTCCCCGACAAACACTACGGTCAGCCGCATTTTCTGCCCGCGTACACCGACGGCGAGGCTATTTTGCGCCTGAACCGCCTGCGCACGAAGGTACGCGAAGCGGAGCTTGCCTGCTGCCGCGCCTTTGCCGACGCCGACGGCAAGCTCCGCCGCGCGGACATTTTGCAGGCGCTCAACCGTCTTTCGAGCCTGTGCTGGATTTTAATGATCCGCTGCAAGGCCGGAAAGGAGTAAGAATGGACGATTTGGTAACGCGCGTCACGGACGCTCTGACCTCGCGTTTATTTGTCGAATTGGAGGCGTCGGGACGCCATGTGCATCTGACAAAGGAGGCGGCATTCGCCCTGTTCGGTCACGGTCTGACGGAAAAACGCCCGCTGTCGCAGCCGGGGCAGTTCGTCTGCAACGAGCGCGTCAGCCTCGTCACGCCGAAGGGCCGCTTTGACCGCGTCGCCGTCCTCGGCCCGGAGCGCGGCGAATGTCAGGTGGAGCTGTCGAAGACCGACTGTGTGACCCTCGGCATCGAGGCGCCCGTGCGCCAGAGCGGAAAAACCGCCGGAACGGGCGGCATCACGCTCGAAAACGGCGACCGGCGGCTCACGCTGCAAAGCGGCGTCATCATCGCGCAGCGGCACATCCATATGACGCCCGAGGACGCCGCTCTGCGCGGGGTAACAGACGGCGCGGTCGTGCGGCTGAAGGCGCTGACGGCGCGGCCCGTGGTCTTTGAGGACGTCGTCGTGCGCGTCAGCCCGAAGTTCCGCACCTTCGCCCACCTCGACTATGACGAGGCCAACGCCTGCGGCTTTGCGCCGGGCGATCTGGGGATGCTCGTATGAACGAGCGGCTGATCGAGCAGGTCGTCGCGGAGGTGCGGCGCAGGCAGGCAGAACACCGTCCCGCCGCCCTGCTTGTGGGACGTGCGCCGGAGCGCGACCTCGGCTTTCACTATGTCAAGGAGGGGGACTATGCGGCGGTGGTGATCGGCTCGCTGTCGGCCTGCGCGCTTTTGCACCTGCCCGACGAGGCGCTCACGCAGGCGCTGCTTCTGGGAAAGCCGGTGCTTCTGTGCCCGGAGGGGCTGGAATACCGGCAGTATAGCCGCACGGCAAACCGCGTGCTGTGGTCGCGCCTGCTGGCCGCGGAGCGGCAATTAAAGCAGCTCGGCGTGCGGTTTTTGGAGCGCGGCGCAACCGGCGGCAGCGGAAAGCTGCTCACCGCCGATGAGGTGCGCCGCCGGCTGCGTGAGGGGCTGCCCGTCGAGGGACGGCTGACGCCTTTGGCGCGGGACGTGCTGGAGGGCAGGGCATGAGGATCGGCACGGTGACGGGCGCGGTCTGGGCGACGAAAAAATGCCCCGCGCTCACGGGGCAGAGCCTGCTGCGCGTGCGTGTCGGGCAGGACGAGATCGTCGCGGCCGACCTCGTCGGCGCGGGGACGGGCGAGCGCGTGATCCTCGCCTTCGGCGGCGCGGCACGCCTCGTCTGTCCCAACGTCCCCACCGACGCCGCCATTGTGGGGATCATAGATGAGCAGAATCCGTAACCGCTTCATTATCTTATGGCTAAGGGCTAAGGGCTAAGGGTGAATGAGTGTTGTGTGCGCGTTGCGCACGGTTTTGAATTTGGATTGCCACAGCCACTGCGCAGCCTTTCAAGACCAAGGAGCCTTACGGATGCGGCGTACCCCTTGCGGGTGCGTGCCCTACGATCCGTCCATCGCACTCTCGCCGTAGGGCGCGACGACTCGGCGCGCCGGTGCAGGAACTGCCAAATTGGTACAAACCAGCTTGTTTGCGCTGTCTGCCTGCATGATAAATCCGTTCGCGGCAGCGAACACCACAGTCATTCACTCTTAGTCCTTAGCCCTTAGTCCAATTGCAGGCGCGTCAGGGATGCCGCGCGCTACGGCTTCCCACAGACCGCCACTCTCGCCATTCTCTATTCACTGCCAATTCGGAGGGATACGATGTCCGTTGACGAAATCATTCTCTGGCTGATGGCCATTTTCATGGCGCTGGGTGCGCTCGACCGCATCTTCGGCAGCCGGCTGGGGCTGGGCAAGCAATTTGAAGAGGGCATTTTGGCCATCGGCGCCCTCGCCCTGTCCATGCTCGGCATCCTCTCGCTCGCGCCGGTGCTGGCAAGGCTCCTGCGCCCCGTCCTCGTGCCGGTCTACGGCTTTCTCGGCGCCGACCCCGCTATGTTCGCCGGCACGATCCTCGCCAACGACATGGGCGGCGCGCCGCTGGCCTTCGAGCTGGCAGGAAGCACGCAGGCGGCGCAGTTCGGCGGCCTGATCGTCGGCGCGATGCTCGGCGCGACGGTCGTCTTCACGATCCCCGTCGCCCTCGGCATCATCCGGCCCGACGACCGCCCGGCGCTGGCGAAGGGCGTCCTCGCGGGCGTGGTCACGATCCCCGTCGGCGCGTTCGTCGGCGGACTGGTCGCGGGCTTTCCGGTCACGATGGTGCTGCGCAACCTCGTGCCCATCGTCCTGTTCGCCGTGCTGATCGCCCTCGGCCTGTGGAAATTCGAGCGCGCCATGATCCGGGGCTTCATCGGCTTCGGCAAGGGCGTCCTCGCGGTCATCACGGTCGGCCTCGCCGCCGCCGTTTTTGAGCATCTGACCGGCGTCACCGTCATTCCCGGCATGGCTCCGCTCGGTGACGGCGTCGAGGTCGTCGCGGGCATCGGCTTCGTGCTGGCGGGCGCGTTCCCGCTGGTGTATGTGCTGACGAAAGTCCTCAAAAAGCCGCTTTTGAAGCTGGGCGGGCTTTTGGGCATGAACGAGGTCGCCGCGGCCGGCATGGTCGCCAGCCTTGCCAACTCCATCCCCATGTTCGGCATGATGAAGGACATGGACGCACGGGGCAAGATCCTCAACGTCGCGTTTGCCGTCCCGGCGGCCTTCGTTTTCGGCGACCACCTCGGCTTTACGGCGGGCTTTGACCGCACGATGCTCGTGCCGGTCATCGTCGCCAAGCTCACGGGCGGCGTCGCCGCCGTCTTGGTCGCCCTCCTGCTCACCCGCAGGGTGAAGGAAGGCTAAGGACAGAGAGTTCCTGCACCGGCGGAGGCATGCCTCCGCCCTACATTACCTATTCGCCGACCAAAGAAACGCACATTTTCCGCTCCGATGCAAATTTCTCCTTTACAGACCGAGGCAATTCGGTTATACTATGGTAGGAAAAATTTGTATCGGAGCTATTTTTTATGATTCAGTTTGAAGAATATAAGGCAAAACTCAACGACCTCAAGCCGAAGCTGGAAGAGCTGCGCGCGGCGTTCCTGCCGCAGAGCGTGCTGGACGAATTGGAGCGCCTGCACGCGATGGCCGAAGCCCCCGGCTTCTGGGACGATCCCGCCCGCTCACAGAAGGCGGTCATGCGCACCAAGTCGCTCGAGGCCAAGGTGGAAAAATACAACGCCATGACCGCCGCGTGGGACGACCTCATGACCATCTGCGAGATGGCGCTGGAGGAAAACGACGATTCCATGCTGGACGAGCTGACCGAGGGCTACAAGCACTTAGAGAGCGCCATGGAGGAGGCCCGTCTGGAGACCCTCCTGCGCGGCGAATACGACGGCAACAACGCCCTCGTGTCGTTCCAGGCCGGCGCCGGCGGCACCGAGGCGCAGGACTGGTGCCAGATGCTCTACCGGATGTACACCCGCTGGGCAGAGGCGCACGGCTTCACCTACAAGATCATGGACTATATCGAGGGCGACGAGGCCGGGCTGAAATCCGCCAGCATCATGGTCGAGGGCGACAACGCCTACGGCTTCCTCAAGAGCGAAAACGGCGTGCACCGCCTCGTGCGCATCTCTCCGTTCGACTCCAACGCCCGCCGCCAGACGTCCTTTGCCGCCGTCGAGGTCATCCCGGAGATCACGGACGACTGCGAGGTCGAGATCCGTCCCGAGGACATCGAGATGCAGGTCTACCGCTCCTCCGGCGCAGGCGGCCAGCACATCAACAAGACGTCCTCCGCCGTCCGCCTGATCCACAAGCCCACCGGCATCGTCGTCGCCTGCCAGACGCAGCGCGACCAGTTCCAGAACCGCGAGAACTGTATGCGTATGCTGCGCTCGAAGCTGATGGAGATCAAGGAGCGCGAGCATCTGGACAAGATCTCGGACATCAAGGGCGTGCAGCAGAAGATCGAATGGGGCAGCCAGATCCGCAACTACGTCTTCATGCCCTACACCCTCGCCAAGGACACCCGCACGGGCTTTGAATGCACCAACATCAACGCCGTCATGGACGGCGAGATTGACGGCTTCATCAACGCCTACCTCACCTGCGCCGCCACCGGCAACTGGGTGACAAAATAATCCGCAATTTCGCAAAAAAGTGCTTGAAATCCGCGCCTTTTTGTGGTAACATTATTAGCACTGTTTACAAATACGTTCTTCGGAACTTGATTTCGGCGCGCCGCCTGCCGTAAGCGCGGTCTTTTTGGAGGTATTATGGGTACTTTAAAGGTCATTCTTCTCGTTCTGCAGCTCGTCTCCTGCGTTGCTCTGACTGCGATCATCCTGTTCCAGTCCGGCAAGGAGGACGGTCTTGGCGCGCTCACCGGCAATTCCGACAACTATTTCGGCAAGAACAAGACGGCTACGCTCGACGCCAAGCTTGCCCGCATGACCAAGTGGATCGCGGCGGCTTTCGTCCTGCTGACCTTCTTCGTCACCATGCTCTACACTGCGGCATAAGAAAGACAATGCGGCGGCTTCTTCGGAAGCCGCCGTTTTTTTGCGCCGGGTGCGAGATTTTCCGGAACCTTTTTCCTGTTTTTCCGTCAAACAGGCAACACCACTCTTCCGGGAGGTCGTAGTTATGAAAAATTGGAAAAAACTGGTATGCTTTTTGCTGCTCGGGGCGATGCTTGTGTCCCTCTGCGCCTGCCGCGGCGAGGAACCGGCGCCGCGCACGGGCGATCTGATGGCGGACGTGGAGGCGCGGGAGCCGGCGCCGCAGGCGACGCAGGGCAGCACCGCCGCGCCGCAAAGCGGCGAGGCCGTGACGCAAAGCGCCGCGCGGACGCCCTATGCCGCCGCTGCGGCGAATTTTGCCGTCGGGCTCTTGCAGGGCAGCGCGGCCGGGACGGATAACTGCGTCCTGTCGCCCTATTCGGCGATGCTCGCCCTCGCCATGACCGCCAACGGCGCACAAGGCGAGACGCTGGCGCAGATGGAGGCCGTACTCGGCCTGCCGGTCGGCGTGCTGAACGAGGCGCTGCGCGGCTGCGACATGGGCGAGGGGGTCGTCAGCGCCAACTCCGTCTGGCTGCGCGACACGGACGAGCTGGACGTAAAGGACGCGTTTTTGCAGGCGAACGCCGATTATTTCGGCGCGGGCGTCTACCGCGCGCCCTTTGACGCGCAGACCGTGGAAGACGTCAACGCGTGGGTCAGCGAGCACACCGCCGGGCGCATCCCGCAGATCCTGACGGAGCTGGATCCCCAGACCATGCTGCTGCTCGTGAACGCGCTGACCTTTGACGCGCGCTGGATGGAGGAATACGACGATTATCAGGTGACCGCGGGCGAGTTCCACGCCGCAGACGGCACGCAGCAGTCGGCCTCCTTCCTGCACAGCACCGAGCACACCTATCTCGACGACGGCATGGCGACGGGCTTCCTGAAGCCTTACAGCGGCGGGCGCTACAGCTTCCTCGCCCTGCTGCCGAACGAGGGTGTTTCGATGCAGGACTACCTTGCCTCGCTGACGGGCGAGACCCTGCTCGCGACCGTCGAAAACGCCTCCCGCACCCCCGTCGACGTCCGGCTGCCGAAATTCACGGCCGAGACGTCGGAGGAGCTTTCCGCCGCCCTCGCCGCGATGGGGATGCCGCTGGCGTTCACGGCGGACGCGGACTTCTCCGGCATCGCGGACCTGCCGCTGATCATCGGCGGCGTGCTGCAAAAGACATGGATCGAGGTGACCGAAAGCGGCACGACGGCTGCCGCCGCGACCGTCATCGTGATGGAAAAGGCGCTCGCGCTGGAGGAGCGGCCCAAGGTCGTGGAGCTTGACCGCCCGTTCGTCATGGGTATCTATGACAATGAGACGCAGTCCTTCCTCTTCCTCGGCGCCATCAACCAGGTGGGAGACTGACGGGATTGGCTAAGGACTAAGGGCTAAGGGCTAAGAGTGAATGGCTGTGGTGTGCGCTCCGCGCACGGATTCCAACGCGCGTCAGGGATGCCGCGCGCTACAGGTGTGCTTCGCACAAATAAAATGTAGGGTGGAGGCATGCCTCCACCGACCGCGAAGCGGCAGACGGTACGGGCGAACAGGTTTGTACAAATTTGGTAGTTCCTGCACCGGCTTACGGCTGCCCCCGCCCTACAAGCTAAAAAACGGAAACGGGCGGAGGTCTTTGCCTCCGCCCGTTGCGTTATTCCGTTTCCATGCCCTCGATGGTGACGTTTTCCACGCCGCTGTCGTTGAATTCGGCGAGGTATCTGTCCATCCGCTCGTTCAGCTCCTCATAATTCTCGCCCGTGATCTCCGGGTAGCCCATGTCGCGTTTGGAAAGCTCCTCGGCGAGGATGTCAAAGAACACCCCATCTTCATAATAGGCGATGGCGTCCTGAATGCCGCCCTCCTGAAACGCCCGCGACGGAAACGCCACGCCCAGCCGGTGCTCCACCAGCGCCGAAAGCGGCGTATCGGTGCAGCGGTCAAAGATCTTGCTCTCGACGCGGTCGTATTCCTCGATGCGGTCGTTGCCGCGCGTGGAATTGAGAATCCAGTTGCCGATATAGACCAGATCCAGCAAGCTGCGGAATTCCCCGTTCGTCATTTCAATGGTCATTCGCGTCTCACCGTCCTTTCGGGGTCTATTATATAAGGTTTGCGCGGAGATTTCCAGCGCAAATTGCGAAAAATCGAAAAATAGGGCTTGTTTTTAGTGCGGGAATCACATATGATATATAGACTTAGGCAAAAAGAAGCTCTGAACAAATCACAGGAGGCCTTTTTCGTGAAAAAACTCAGTGTTTGCGTGCTTTTCGGCGGAATTTCGCCGGAGCATGAGGTGTCGCTCCGCTCGGCGGAGTCGGTGCTGAACCATCTGAATAAGGAAAAATACAACATCTTCCCCGTCGGCATCACAAAGACCGGCGACTGGGTGCTCTACGGCGGGACGGATTACAGCAAGCTGCCCGGCGGCGAATGGCTGCACTGCGAGGCAAACCGCCGCGCCGCCCTCTCCCCCGTGCGCGGGCAGGGACTTTTGAGCTTCGAGGGCGACTGCGTCGTGCGGGAGCGCATCGACGTGGTCTTCCCCGTGCTGCACGGCGAAAACGGCGAGGACGGCGCGATGCAGGGGCTTTTGCAGCTTGCGGGCATCCCCTATGTCGGCCCGAACGTCGCCGCGTCCGCCGCCTGCATGGATAAGACCCTGACCAAGCTCGTCGTCGACTGCGCGGGCATCCGTCAGGCCGCGTGGAAGCTCGTCACGGCGCAGGAGCTTGCGGCCAATCCCGACGCCGTGCTGGACGCGGTGGAGCAGCGCTTTGCCTACCCCGTGTTCGTCAAGCCCGCCGGCACCGGCTCGTCCGTCGGCGTCTCCAAGGCCAAAAACCGCGAGGCCCTGCTGAACGCCCTGCAAAAGGCGGCGGAATTTGACAAAAAGATCCTCGTCGAGGAATTCATCAACGGTCACGAGGTCGAGGTCGCGGTGCTCGGCAACGACGCGCCGGCAGCCTCCGTCTGCGGCGAGATCGACGCCGGCACGGAGTTTTACGACTACGACGCGAAATATATCTCCGACTGCGCCCGGTTGTATATCCCCGCCCGCATCGACGAGCAGACCGCCGAGCTTGTCCGCGACACCGCCATCCGCGCCTATCAGGCACTCGGCTGCCGCGGCCTTTCGCGCGTGGACTTTTTCGTGACCTACGACAAAAACGAGGTCGTCTTTAACGAGATCAACACCATCCCCGGCTTCACCTCGATCTCGATGTATCCCAAGCTCTTCGCCGCCAGCGGCATCCCCTACAGTGAGCTGCTCGACCGCCTGATCGAGCTTGCCACGGAGGGCTGATCCGTGACGCACGAGGTACTTCTGACCATCGACGGCAGCCAGCGCTTTCAGGATGAGGCGCCCGAGACGACCAGCCTCGTCACGGACGGCACCCTCCGCGTCGAGGACGGCGCGGTGATCCTGTCCTACGCCGAGAGCGAGCTGACGGGAATGCGCGGCACGCAGACGACCTTCCGCATCGAAAAAGACCGCGTCACCCTCACCCGCACCGGCGCGGTGCAGTCCGTGATGGTCTTCTCCGTCGGGCAGGAGGACCGGTCGCTGTATGACATCGGCGTCGGTGCGCTGATGATCTGCGTCCGCACGGAACGCATCTCGTCGACAATGGACGAAAACGGCGGCGTTTTGGAGGTCTTTTACGCCATCTCGATCGAGGACGACACCGCCGGCGAGATCAACTACCGCATCACCGCGCGAAGAAAAGAGTAAGGAGAAGCATTCATGCTGTTCGGAAAAAAGCAGCCCTTTCACCAGAGCGACCCGGAGACGTGGAAGCGGCAATGGCAGAGCCTCGTCCCGCCGGAAAACCGCGACGTGCCCATCACGGTGGACGGCGAGACGGTCATCGCTTTCGTGCAGATCGGCCGTTTCGTGATGATGCTGCAGGACGGGCTGCTGATGGAGCAGGCATTTTTTGACGTTTGTACCTTCTTTCAGCGCGCGGGCTACCACGTCGTCTGGCTCATGCGCTGCACGCAGGACATCCACAACGGCTTCCTCAAGCCGAAGGGCACCGCCGAAGGCGGCACACGGCAGAAGTGGCTGTGGAAAAGCCCGACGACCAATTTCGGCCGCTGGACGTCGGATAACTTCAACGCGACGATATTGCTGCAGCACGCGCAGCTCCCCGACGAGCCGCTGCCGACCTGTCAGGCGCGCATTTTGCAGCGCGTGGTCTGGGCCGAGAGCGACGATCCGACGCGCATGATCCCCGGCAGGACGGAGTTTTTGACCGCCGACCTGCCCGCCACGCCGCAGGAGCTGCTGCGCTGGCTCTCCGGCGCGGCATTGAGCGCCCTGCGGGGCTGAAGTCGGAAACCGCACCCACCCTGTAGCTGCCGACCTATGTCATTGCGAGGGCGCTCTGCGCCCGTGGCGATCCGGGAACTACCGAATTCGTACAGATTCGTTCGTCTGTCCCGTCCGCCGCCGCGCGGAACGGCGGGGGCATGCCCCCGCCCTACATTTTAAATTCGTTTGCGTAAGCAAACACCACAGTCATTCACCCTTAGTCCTTAGCCCTTAGTCCAAAAAAAGCTTTTGTGGGCGCGTCAGGGATGCCGCGCGCTACTGGCGTTCGCTTGCGCGAACGGATTTGAAATTGCGGCATACCCCTCGCGGGTGCAATCTATTCTCTGTTCTCTATTCTCTTTTCACGATTCACTGAAAATAATGATGTCCGCTGCCGGGTTGGCAGCGGACACTTTTATTTTCGTTCCAGATAGATCAGCAGCACGGCGATGTCGGACGGGCTGACGCCCGAAATGCGGCTCGCCTGCCCGACCGAGTGCGGACGGATGTCCGTCAGCTTCTGCCGCGCCTCCAGGCGCAGACCCTCGATGGCGTTGTAGTCGATGTCCTGCGGGAGCAGCTTTTCCTCCACGCGGGCGAATTCCTCGATCTGCTTTTCCTGCCGGCGCAGGTAGCCGTCATATTTGACGCGGATCTCGACCTGCTGCGTGACCTCCGGCGGAAGCTGAGGCCGCGAGCGGTCAAAGGGCGCGAGCATGGCATAGTCCAGCTCCGGCCGGCGCAGAAGGTCGCTCAGCCGTGCAGCGCTCACCACCGGCGCGGAGCCGTGCGCCGCCAAAAACTCGTTCAGCGCGTCGGTCGCGGGCGTGCCCGTCGCGTCGAGGCGGCGCAGCTCCCGCGCGACGGCGGCATATTTCTCCTGCACCTGCGCAAGGCGCTCGTCCGAGACGAGGCCGATGCGGTGGCCGATGGCGCAAAGGCGCTCGTCGGCGTTGTCCTGCCGGTGCAGCAGGCGGTACTCGCTGCGCGAGGTCATGATGCGGTACGGTTCCTCCGTGCCCTTGGTCACGAGGTCGTCGATGAGCGTGCCGATGTAGCCGTCGGAGCGCTTGAGGATCAGCGGCTCCCGGCCGAGCAGCTTGAGCGCGGCGTTCACGCCCGCGACGAAGCCCTGCACCGCCGCCTCCTCATAGCCCGACGAGCCGTTGAACTGCCCCGCGCCGTAAAGCCCCGCGACGCGTTTGCATTCAAGCGTCGCGTAAAGTTCCGTCGGGTCGACGCAGTCATATTCGATGGCGTAGGCCGGGCGCAGCATCTCGGCGTGCTCCAGCCCGGCGACGGTGTGCAGCATCGCAAGCTGCACGTCCTCCGGCAGGCTGGAGGAAAAGCCCTGCAGATACATCTCGTCCGTGCCGAGGCCGCACGGCTCTAAAAAGAGCTGGTGGCGCGGCTTGTCGGCAAAGCGGACGACCTTCGTCTCGATGCTCGGGCAGTAGCGCGGGCCGACGCCCGTGATCGAGCCGTCGTAGAGCGGGCTGCGCACAAGGTTTTCGCGGATGATCCCGTGCGTGCGCTCGTTGGTGTAGGTCAGGTAGCACACCGCGCGGTTTTCCGGCGGCGTTTTCGTGGAAAACGAGAACGGCTCGACGGTCTCATCGCCGGGCTGCACCTCCATTTTGGAAAAATCAACGCTTCGGGCGTTGATGCGCGGGGGCGTGCCGGTCTTGAAGCGGCGCAGGCGCAGACCGAGGGCGCGGAGGCTGTCCGTCAGCTCGGTCGCGGCGCGCAGGCCGTCCGGCCCGGACGAGATCGCGCACTCGCCCGTGACGCAGCGCCCGTTGAGGTACGTTCCCGCCGCGACGACGCACGCGCGGACGGCATAGACCGCGCCGAGCTGGGTGACCACGCCCGTGACCGCGCCGTTTTCGGTCAGGATCTCCGTCACGGTCGCCTGCCGCAGCGAGAGATTCTCCTGCCGCTCCAAAAGGAGCTTCATATGCTCCTGATAGCGGCGGCGGTCGGCCTGCGCACGCAGCGAATGGACGGCGGGGCCCTTGCCGCGATTGAGCATCCGGTACTGGATGCAGCAGGCGTCGGCGGCGCGGCCCATTTCGCCGCCCAGCGCGTCCAGCTCGCGCACAAGATGGCCCTTGCCCGTGCCGCCGATGGCGGGATTGCAGGGCATATTGCCCACGGCGTCCAGATTGACGGTAAAAACGACCGTCCTCAGGCCGAGACGCGCGGCGGCGAGACCCGCCTCGATGCCCGCGTGCCCCGCGCCGATGACGGCGATGTCATAAGTTCCTGCGGAATAGCGCATAG
>CAZVSJ010000009.1:0-31406 GCA_964629755.1 uncultured Oscillospiraceae bacterium
ATCGGCGACGGCAAATTCGACCCCGAGGGGACGATGAACCGCGCCATGCTCGTGACGGTGCTCTGGCGCTGCGAGGGCAAGCCGACCGGCACAAAGAATCCCTTCACCGATGTGCCTGCCGGTGAGTGGTATACTGCCGCCGTGGCCTGGGCCGCCGAAAACGGCATCGTCAACGGCGTCGGAGACGGCAAGTTCGATCCGCACGGCAACGTCACGCGCGAGCAGATCGCGGTCATTCTGTGCCGGTATACCGAGATTTGGGGCATTGCCGACACCTCGAAACGCGGCGACCTGCGCGGCTATCCCGACGCGAAGCAGGTCAGCGATTATGCGGCTGACGCCCTTGCGTGGGCGGTCGGCGAGGGTCTGATCCTCGGCTCGGAGGGCAAGCTTCTTCCGCAGGGCGACGCGACCCGCGCGCAGGTGGCGACCATCCTCATGCGCTATTTGCAAATGATCGAAGAATAAACAAACGGCAGGCTGCGCAAAACGCAGCCTGCCGAAAGGAAACAATAACGGCAAGGTATGACGCCATACCTTGCCGTTATCCTTGTTCTTAAGTGCCTCAACCCTTTGCCTTCGCTTCCATCAGCGCCGTTGCAAGCTGGTCAGGGCAGGAGGTGGACTTCATGCCGCAGCAAACACCCTGCAGACGTGAAATGACCTCATCCACGGGCATGCCCTCCGCCAGGAGCGAAATGCCCTTGCCGTTGCCGTTACAACCGCCGATAAAGCGGACATTAGAGACGACGTTGTCGTTGATCTCAAACAAAATTTTGCTCGAACACACGCCGCGCGTTTTGTATTCGTATTGCATCATGAATTGCTCCTTCTGTTTTTTCTACATTATATCAAAAAAGACGGAATTTGCAAGCCCCGCGATTGAGAAATCCGAAAAGGGGAATAGTAACAGAAAAACGCCCCGCCATATGGAGCGGGAAACAGGAGGAGCACATGGAAGAGCAGAAAAACACCGCGAACGAACGGGTGGAGGATCTCGGCGCCGGGCTGACAAAGACGGAGCGCGGGTGCATTTATACCCTGACGATCATCGGCCAGATTGAAGGGCACCAGGTCGCGCCGGAGAACGTGAAGACGACGAAATACGAGCACGTCCTGCCGCTGCTTGCCACGATTGAGGAAAGTGAGGAGATCGACGGGCTTTTGCTGCTTTTGAATACCGTCGGCGGCGACATCGAGGCCGGCCTGGCCATCTCCGAGCTGATCGCGGGCATGAAAAAGCCGACCGTCTCTCTTGTGCTCGGCGGCGGACATTCCATCGGCATTCCGCTGGCTGTCTCGGCCAAAAAGAGCATGATCGCGCCGTCAGCCAGCATGATGATCCATCCCGTACGCATGAGCGGCGTTGTCGTCGGCGCGCCGGCAACCTATCACTATTTCCAGCGCATTCAGGAGCAGATCACGGATTTTGTCACGGCAAATTCCAAAATCTCGCGCGAAAAATTCTCCCAGTATATGATGGCAACGGGGCAGATCGCCACGGACGTCGGCACCATTGTTTACGGCAGGGAAGCTGTGGAAAGCGGCTTGATCGACCGCCTCGGCAGCCTGCACGACGCGCTGGAGACGCTGCACCGCATGATCGCGTCCGCGAAAAATACAAAGCAGAGAAATGCACAAAAGGGATAGAAATTTATAAAATAATATGCTATAATATTCCGTACGGGCTTTGCGAGTTCCGAAAAAGACAGAGGAGACAGCAACTTGAAGATCTGGGAAGCGATAATTTATGCCGTCTTCGGCGGCGCGGCCGAGCTTTTGCCGATTTCCTTCGGCGGGCACAGCGCCATATTGGGCGGAATATTCAATTTGTCCTCCCTTTCGGAGGGCGGCGGCTACTATGTCCGCGCGGCGATCTGCCTCGGTGTCATGGCGGCTATCGTACTGTCCTTTTCCGCAGAAACCTTGTCGTTCGGCCGGGAGCTGCTGCTCATCACGGGTCTGAAGCGCCGCCGCAGAGGGCAGCGGACGGACGCCGTGCAGCGCAGGAGTATCCTGCTCGGCTTTTTCGCCCTCGTGCCGATGCTCTGCTCGCTGCTTTTCACGGCGGCGGCAGAAAGGATCTCAAGCCTTCTCATCATCGCCCTGCTCTTCGCGGTGAACGGTCTTTTCCTTTTTCTTTGCAGCCGCCGGCGCACCGGGAAAAAGACGGAAAAAACCGTCCTGCTCTCGGACACACTGCTGATCGGTCTTGCGCGGATGGTTTCGGTCTTCCCCGGCCTTTCGTCGGTCGGAAGCTCCATCGCGGTCGCGCAGGCGCGCGGCCTTTCCACGCGCTACGCGCTGCGCCTGACCTACCTTCTGACGCTGTGCTATGAGGCCGCCGCATTCCTGTTCTATCTCATCCGCGGCATCGCGTTCGGCAGCTTTGCCGCCGCGATCCTGCTGCCCACGCTGGTTGCAATGCTCGTTTCCGGCATCGTGGGCTATCTCGCCATTCAGTATTTCCGCTACCTGCTCAACCGCGGTAAGCTCGTCGTGTTCGCCTATTACTGCTTCGACGCCGCCGCGATCGCACTGGTTCTTTCACTTATCAATCTGTAAGGGGGTCAAGCCGTGGCATCTAAACCTTCCAACCAAAACAAGCGCACCACGCAGAAGCCGCGCTCCGGCGCCGCGCAAAAGCAGCAGATGCAAAACCGGCGTGAGCTTGCCGGCGTGATCTGCATTATTCTGGCGCTGTTTGCGCTTTTGTGCTATGTCAATACCGACGCGTTCCTGATCTCGTCGTGCGCCTCGCTGATCGGCGGGCTGTTCGGCCAGGTCGGCCGCTACATATTGCCGTTCCTGCTGGTCTATACGGCGATGCTCCTGTTTTTGAGTAGGGGAAAGCCGGTCAGGCTGCGCGTTGTGTCCGCGCTGACGCTCGTTTTGACCGTTTCCGCGATCGTTCACATCATCTATGAGCTTTTCTCCGGCAACGACGTGCCGTTCAAGATCAGCGCGCTCTATCAGGGCGGTCAGAACTGGACGAGCGGCGGCCTGTTCCCCGGCCTGGTTGCAGAAATTCTTGAAGCGGCGATTATGAAGGTCGGCGCGCTGATCGCGCTGTTCCTTCTGATGATCCTGCAAATTCTGTCTTGTATGCGCATCACGGTCAGCAGCCTGATCTCCGCCATCAAGAACCGCCCCCGTATGCCCGGCAAGGAACGCTTTGACGACGAGCCGGAGGTCGACCCTGCGGAGCGTCTGGTCAACCGCGTCGCGAACAAGCGCATCGAGCGCTATGAGCGCAAGCACTCTCCCGCGGACATTGACCTTCCCGTCGACGATCCTCCCAACCTGAAGGAGGAAAAGCCCGCAAAACGCAGAGGGCGCGTCCAGTCGCCGGACGAATATCTGGAGCAGACGCAAAAGGAGACCGCCGCGAGCAACGCGCCGGTCAAGCAGGTGACGATCGACGAGATCGAGCTGCATGACCCGGAGCCGGAGCCCGCGAAAAAGCCCATCCCCACCATTACCGTTCCCTCGTCTGCGCCCGCAGCTCCCGCCGCGCCCACGCCTGCGCCTGCCGCTGCGCCCGTTCCCGTCACGCCGCCGGCGCCGGAGACGGAAAAGCTCAAAAAAGGCGAGGCGGAGGCCAGCGCCGCCGAGATCTCGCAGGAGATTGAGCGCAGTGCAGAGGCTCCCCCGCAGGAATACACCTTCCCGCCCGTCTCTCTGCTCACACTGCGCAGGCAGGGCATGGTCGACGCGACGGCCGAAATGCGGGAAAATACGACCCGTCTGGGCGACACGCTCAAGAGCTTCGGCATCGAACCGCACATTGTCAATGTCATCCGTGGCCCGTCCGTTACGCGCTATGAGCTGGAGCTTGACCGCGGCGTCAAGCTCTCCAAGATCACCAACCTCGCCGACGACATCGCCCTTTCGCTGGGCGCGACCGGCGTGCGCATCTCCGCCATTCCCGACAAGATCTCCGTCGTCGGCATCGAGGTACCGAATAAGACCGTCAACACCGTCTATGCCCGCGAGGTCATCGATTCCGTCGCGTTCAAGAGCAGCAAGTCGAAGATCTCCTTTGCTGTCGGCAAGGACATCAGCGGCAACTGCATCGTCGGCGACATCGCCAAGCTGCCGCATATGCTCATCGCCGGCACGACCGGCTCCGGCAAATCGGTGTGCATGAACACGCTGATCCTGTCGCTGCTTTACAAGGCGAAGCCCAGCGAGGTCAAGCTCATCATGGTCGACCCGAAGATGGTCGAGTTGGGCGTCTACAACGGCATCCCGCACCTGCTCATTCCCGTCGTGACCGACCCGAAGAAGGCCGCCGGCGCTCTGCAATGGACGGTGACGGAGATGATGCGCCGCTACCGCCTCATGTCCGAGGAGGGCGTGCGCGACCTTGAATCGTATAATAAAGCGATCTTCAATGACCCCGATCAGGAGCCGATGCCCCAGATCGTTGTCGTCATCGACGAGCTGGCCGACCTCATGCTTGTGGCGGCCAAGGAAGTCGAAGAATCCATCTGCCGCATCGCGCAGATGGGCCGCGCGTCCGGCATCCATCTGGTCATCGCGACGCAGCGTCCCTCCGCCGACGTCATCACCGGTCTGATGAAGGCGAACATCCCGTCGAGAATCGCGTTTGCCGTCTCGTCGTCGATGGAATCGCGCATCATCCTCGATACGCAGGGCGCGGAAAAGCTCGTCGGCAAGGGCGATATGCTCTTTGCTCCGCTCGGTCAGGGCAAGCCCAAGCGTGTGCAGGGCTGCTATATCTCCGACGACGAGGTGCAGGCCGTTGTCAACGCGATCAAGGCGCAGTCCACCAGCGACTATTCCGAGGAGGTCATGGAGCAGATCGAAAAACGCGCTGAGCAGAGCGGCAAGGGTGGTTCCGCCCCCGCCGCAGGCGACCGCACAGGCGGCGAAGCTGCCGGCGACGAGCTGCTCCCGGCCGCCGTTGAGGTCATTCTGGAAACGGGTCAGGCCTCCGTCTCCATGCTCCAGCGCCGTCTGAAGCTCGGCTATGCCCGCGCCGCGCGCATCGTTGACGAGATGGAGGAACGCGGCATCGTCGGCCCGTTCGAGGGCGCAAAGCCGCGCCAGCTCCTCATCACGCGGGAACAGTGGCAGCAGATGCTCGACGGCACCTATGAGCCGAACCCGCCCGTGGAGGACGAGCTTCCCTGATCGTTTGTACCCGCGCTTGCGCGGTGCAAAAATAAATTTGCGTTGCATCCGAAGAATCGGAGCGACAGCAGGAGGTAATCATTTTGAATCACAGCAAAATCAACCGCATGGTGGGCGTCGCCCTCCTTGCAGCCGTCGTGGTCGTGCTACAGCTACTTGCAGGCATGCTCAAGATCGGCCCCTTTTCCATCACCCTGACGCTGATCCCCATTGTCATCGGCGCCGCTTTCTACGGCCCTACCGCGGGCGCGATCCTTGGCGCGGTATTCAGTATCGTCGTCTATATCAACTGCGTCAACGGTGCTGACGTAGGCGGCAATCTGATCTACGTTGCCAACCCGGTCATGTGCTTCGTCGTCGTTATGGCGAAGGGTACGCTCTCCGGCCTGTGCGCGGGCCTTGTGTACCGGCTTGTGATGAAGGGACACGACTCCGCCAAGCGCAGCACCCTTGCCGCGCTTCTCGCGGGCATCACCGCTCCCGTCGTGAACACGGGTCTGTTCTGTGTCGGAATGCTGCTGTTTTTCCGCGAGACATTGCTGGCATGGGCAGCCGGCACCGAGCTGCTGAATTACATCATTTTCACCCTCACCGGCGTGAATTTCCTGATCGAGTTTGGAATCAACGTGGTTTTCAACCCGGCCATCACCACGATCATCAACGCAGTGAAAAAGAGCAGAGCCTGATCTGCGCGCAATACGAGCACCGTCGCTTTTGCGGCGGTGCTTTTTCTTTGCATATTGACCCATGGCGGGCGCATAGATTGAAGCGGGAGTGAACACGAATGACGGATGAAGTAAGACAGGCTTTGCAGATCCTGCCGCAGCGCCTGCGGCAGGCGGTCGGACAGGCACCGCAGGCGAATGCGCTCGAGGAAGTCCGGCTGCGCAGCGGTACGGCAGTGCGCCTCTTTGCAAACGGAAAGGAAACTGCGCTGCCGCGCGAATGTGTCACGCAGGAGCTGCTGCGCGATGTCCTGAGCGCGGCGACGGAGCATTCGCTCTATGCCGCGCAGGGCACGATGCGTCAGGGCTTTATCACCCTCGCCGGAGGGCACCGGCTCGGCCTGTGCGGCACTGCGGTCGAGAAGGACGGGCTGGTGACGACCCTGCGCGACATCTCCTCAATGAATCTGCGTATCGCAACGCAGCGCTTTGGCTGCGCCGACCGCGCGGCGGATTTTCTCTGGACGCACCCGGCGTCAACTCTCATCATCGGCCCGCCCGCGCGGGGGAAGACGACCCTGCTGCGTGATCTGATCCGGCAGATCTCCGACCGCTTCCTCTGGCGCGTGAGCGTAGTGGACGAGCGGTTCGAGCTGGCCTGCTGCCTCAGCGGGCAACCGCAGCTCAGGGTCGGTGCGCACACGGATGTATTAAGCGGCGCCGGCAAGCGTCTCGGCATCGAAATGCTCCTGCGGACGATGAACCCGCAGTGGATCGCCCTCGACGAGATCACCGCCGAGGAGGACGTGGAGGCTATCGTCCGCGCCTGCTATTGCGGGGTGCGCTTTCTTGCAACCGCGCACGCAGCAAGCGCTGACGAGCTTTTGCAGCGCCCGGTCTATCAAAAGCTCCTGCAGGCGAAGGTCTTTATGAATCTCCTGACGATCCTGCCGAATCGGGAAGTACGGACAGAAAGGATGTAAAAAATGCTGAAAATCATCGGTGTTTCTCTGATACTCTGCGGCGCCGGCGGCTTCGGTGTGGCAAAAGCAATGCAGTTTTACCGCCAGCTCCGCCAGCTCCGTGAATGCGCAGGTGCGCTGGAGATTCTCAAATGCGAGCTGAATTATACGCTCATGCCCCTGCCGCGCATCTGCCGTGAGAGTGCCGCGCGCGTCAAAGGGCCGGTCGCGCAGCTTTTGACCCTGTACGCCACCAAGCTCGAAAATGAGCTGCCGCGCACAAAGGCGGCGGCGCAGGCCATCGAGGAGACGCGCGGCCTCACGCTGCCGTCCGACGCCCAGCTTGCGCTGCTGGAGCTGTTTGAGGGGCTTGGCCGTTACGACCTCGACGGCGAAAACCGCCTGTTGCAGATGACCACGCACCGCCTGAACGCCGCGCTGGAGCGCATCGAAAAGGAGAAAAAGCCGCTTGCCAAGGGCTATGCCGCCCTCGGCCTCTGCACAGGGCTTGCCCTTGTGATCCTTCTGGTGTAAGCGATGGAGATCGATCTGATTTTTAAGATCGCGGCGGTCGGCATCATTGTCTCGATCCTCAATCAGGTGCTCGTGCGCTCCGGGCGGGAGGAGCAGGCGACGATGACAACGCTTGCGGGGCTGGTCGTGGTGCTGCTGATCGTGGTGCAGAAGGTCGCGCAGCTTTTCGATCTCGTCAAGAACCTGTTCGATTTCTGATGGAGCTGTTTTTGCAGGCGGCTGCGGTCGCGCTCGTCACGGTCATCCTGACCGCGATGCTGAAAAAGAGCAGCGGTGAGCTTGCGCTGCTATTGACGCTTGCGGCGTGTGTGCTGATCGGCGTGTTTTTCCTGCGCCTTGCCGAGCCGGTCGTGGAGTTTTTGTCAAAGCTGCGCAATCTCGCGGGACTGGACAAGGCGCTGATGACGCCGATGCTCAAAACGATCGGCATCGGCATCCTGACACAGATCAGCGCGACCGTCTGCGCGGACGCGGGCGAAAACGCCATCGCCCGCCTTGTCGAGGTCTGCGGCAGCGTGCTTGCGCTGTATGTCGCCCTGCCGCTTTTGGAGGCAGTGCTGGACATGGTGGAACAAATGAGCGGAGGCTGAAATGCGGCAGATCATGTTGATATTGATGCTCGTCTTCCTGCTGACGGCGAGCGCGGGCGCGGAGGACGAGACCGGCATCGATACGGACGTTTTGGAGGACGGGCTCTCCGCGCAGGCAGGAGAGCTGATGCCGGACGTCTCTCCTGCGGAGCAAAGCAGCTTCTGGGACGGCGTGAAAACTGTCTTTTTCAACGCTTTCGGAAAAACCGGCGAGAGCTTGCGCAGCGGTCTTCGCCTCTGCGCGATCCTCATCGCCATCTCTACGCTCTGCGCTGTCGTTGAGCTGACGCCGGCGGGGAAGCACAGCGGCGCGATCTCGGTCGCCGGCGCGCTGGGGATCTCCGCTGCGGTGGTCGGCACGTTTCAGACGATGGTCTCCCTCGCCGTTACCACCGTGCAGGAGGTGTCCACCTACGGTGCCTGCTTTCTGCCCGTGATGGCCTCAGCGGCGGCCATGAGCGGCTGCGTCACCGCCTCGACCGCGCTCTACGCCGGAACGGTCGTCTTCGTCGAGGTGCTGCTGCAGCTCATATCTCGGCTGCTCGTGCCGGGGGTGTTCTTTTTTCTTGCCGTTTCCACGGCGGAGGCGGCGCTTTCCAGCGACACACTTGCCGAGATCCGCGAGTTTATCGGCTGGCTGATCTCCAAAAGCCTGCGCATCGTTTTGTACCTTTTTCTTGCCTACATGACGCTCACGGGCGTGATCACCGGCGCTGCCGACGCGGCCGCCGTCAAGGCGACCAAAGCCGCCGTCTCCGGCATGATCCCGGTGGTCGGCAGCATCATCTCCGACGCCTCGGAGACGCTTCTGGCAAGCGCCTCTCTGCTCAAAAGCTCCGTCGGCGTGTTCGGCATGATCGCCGTGCTTGCGACGTGCCTGTTGCCCTTTCTGCGCGTCGGCATCCAATACCTGCTTCTGAAGGTCACGGCTGCGGTCAGCGGAACTGTCGGCATCAGGAGCCATGTGAAGCTGTTAAAAAACTGCGCCAGCGCGATGGGGTATCTGCTCGCCATGTGCGGCACGAGCGGCCTGCTGCTTCTGATCTCCTCGGTATGCTTTATGAAGGTGGTGGTTTGATGGGCGCGGTTCGGGAATATCTGCTCCGCCTTGTCGCGGTGTGTATGCTTGCGGCGCTGGCGGCGGTGCTTGTGCATTCGTCCCCGGCAAGCAAGATCGTCCGGCTGATCGGTGGGGTTTTGGTGTTGCTCGTCGCAGTCTCGCCGCTGCTTTCGATCGACACGCAGCAGCTTTCGCGCAATCTTGAACGCATCTGTGCGGAGCACTCCTTCGACACCTCCGCCGTCGAAGAAAACACGCACGCTGCGCTTGCTTTACACATAAAGCGGACAACCGAAACATACATTGAAAGCAAAGCGGCGTCCCTCGGCGCCGCGATCCAGGCAAAGGTCGAGGTCAGCAACGGCGAGCAGCCGGTGCCGGAGCGCGTGACGGTCATCGGCACGCTCACAGCGGAGCAGACGCTCGCGCTGCGGCAATACCTGACCGAATCGCTCGGCATCGCGCCGGAAAAACAGGAGTGGAAGCTGTATGGGATCTCTGAGTGAGCTGACAGGGAAGCTCGGCAAAGGGCTGAAAAAGTACAAATACGCCATCCTGGTGCTGCTTTTGGGCGTCGCGCTGCTGCTGCTTCCGGGCAGAAAGGCGACGCAGACGCAGGAGACCGCCGCGACGCAGAGCACCGCGCAGGACGACGACGCTTATGCCGCCATGATGGAGCAGCGCCTGACGGATATGCTCTCAAAAATCGACGGCGCAGGCAGGGTAGAGGTGATGCTCACCCTGCGCACCGGCAGCCGCACCAGATTTCAGACGGACACCCAGACCTCCGAGGACACCGGCGCGGAGGAGACACGTAGAAGCGAGGAACGAAAAACGGTGATTTTGTCCGAGGGCAGCGCATACGATAAAGCAGCAGTGTCCGCCGTGGACTACCCGCTCTTTCAGGGAGCGCTCATCGTCAGCGAGGGCGCGGACACCGCTTCGGTCAGGCTCGCGCTGACGCAGGCCGTCGCCGCGCTCACCGGCTTGAGCAGCGACCAGATCACAGTTGTCAAAATGAAGTAATGGAGGAATCGCAATGAAAACATGGAAACGCAACGCAGTGATTGCCGGAGTGCTGGTCGTGGTATGCGCGGGCATCTACCTCAACTGGCTCTACAGCGGCAGCACGCCGGAACTGACGCAGACCCTCGACGCCGACAAGGTGCTGGGCGAGGCGACTCTCGTGCTCAACGACACGACGCAGCTCGATTCGGCAACGCCGGTGAGCAACACGTCCGACAGCACGGAGCATTTCGCGCAGATGCGCCTGTCGCGCCAGACCGCAAGGGACGAGGCCGTCACTCTCCTGCAGGAGACGATCGCCTACGCCGAGGGGACCGACACGTCCGAAACGAGCCGTAAGCTCGAGCGCATCGTCGCCGACGCTCTGGCCGAATCGCAGATCGAAAGCCTCGTCATCGCCAAGGGCTATACCGATTGCGTCGCCTACATCAGCGAAGACGGCGTCTCGCTGGCCGTGGCCGCGCCGGAGGAGGGCCTGACGCAGAATGACGTTTCGCTCCTTGCCGACATCGTCATGTCGCAGACGGATTATAAACTTTCCGATATTCATATTGTCGGCGTGGAATAAAGGTATTGTTTTTTACGAAAAATGTGATAGAATAGAAGGGAACGATTACAGAAGGGAAGTCATGACAATGGCAGAAAATAAAGAATATCTCGTGCAGGAACAGGAAAACGGCAGCATTCTCATCTCTGAGGAAGTCATCGCCTCCATCGCGGCGCTTGCTGTCCGCGAGGTCGAGGGCGTTTTCGGCCTGAGCGTTACGCAGACGCTCGATCTTTCCAACATTCTCGGCAAAAAGAATCTCCGCAAGGGCATCCGCGTTGTCATCACCGACGAGGGCGTGGAGATCGCCTGCAACCTCATCGTCAAAATGGGCTGCGCGGTCATGACCGTCGCCAAGGCCGTGCAGGAGGCCATCACCGAGGAAGTCACCTCGATGACCGGCACGCGTCCGCTGCGCGTGAATGTCAACGTCTGCGGCGTCGCCGTTCCGAAGACCGCCGAGAAGTAATAATTGCTTCCGTCCGGGGTGCTGCTTTGCCGGCACCCCTAATCCTCTGATACATAAAGGAGACGCCTATGACACGCTCAAACGCAAGAGAACTCGCCGCACATCTCATCTACGAACTGGACTATACGGACGAGACGCCCGCGCAGGCCATCGAATCGCGCATGGAGCGCGGCTACTACGCTGCCCTTGCCGAGGAAAACGAGGTCTACGCCGAACGTCCCAGCAAGAAGCAGATGAACTATATCATTTTCTGCGTCACCGGCGTTGCCGAGCACGCTGCGGAGCTGGACGAATTGATCGCCAAATACTCCATCGGCTGGAATCTGCACCGCATCTCCCGCTTTACCAAGGCGGCGCTGCGTCTTGCCATGTTTGAGATCCTCTACGTGGAGGACGTTCCCACAGGCGTCGCGATCAACGAGTGCGTCGAGCTGACTCGCAAATATGAGGATGCCGAGGTCGTCTCCTTCGTCAACGGCATTCTCGGCTCCTTTGCCCGCTCGTTGAAGGGGGCGCCGCAATGACGGTTCTGGCCTTCGACACGAGCAACTACACGACCTCGGTCGCCGTCTTTGACGGAGCGCAGGGGCACAATGTCTCCCGCCTTTTGGACGTGGAGCAGGGCAGCCTCGGCCTTCGCCAGAGCGACGCGCTATTCGCCCATGTAAAACGCCTGCCGGAACTGACCGACAGGCTGTTTTCGGATATTGGCGCGGTTCAGCTTGACGCCATCGGCGTCAGCACGCGGCCGCGCGCTGTGGAGGGCTCATATATGCCGTGCTTTCTGGCCGGCGAGTCGCAGGCGCGGGTGCTCGGCGCTGCGCTGGGCGTGCCGGTCTATCCGTTTTCCCACCAGCAGGGGCACATTGCCGCGTCTCTGTTTTCCTCGGAGCACATGGAGCTGATGGAAAAGCCGCATCTTGCCTGGCACCTCTCCGGCGGCACGACGGAGCTTTTGTACGTCACGCCGGAGGGCGTAAGCGTCCGCGCCGAGCGCATCGGCGGAACGACGGACATCTCCGCCGGTCAGCTTATCGACCGCACCGGTAAGCTTCTCGGCCTGCCGTTTCCCGCAGGGAAGCACATCGACGCCTTGAGCGCCGGCGCAACGGACAAGCAGACCTTCCGCGTCAAGGTACACGGCACGGAGTTTTCGCTCTCCGGTGTGCAGAACAAGGTTGAGGCCTATCACACGGGCAACGCCGCTGAGACCGCTGCCTACGCGCTGCGCTGCCTGATCGGCGCGATCGTCACGGCCACGAAGAACGCCCTGCGCGAATACCCGGTGGAGGCCGTCGTTTTTGCCGGCGGCGTGGCCTCGAATTCGATGCTGCGCAGCGCGTGTGCGGCGCTTCCGGCCGTTTTCTGCCCGCCGCAATATGCAACCGACAACGCGCTCGGCACGGCGGTGCTGACATGGAGGGCACATCATGCAGCAGGTCTATGAAGTATCCCAAATCAACGAATATCTCAAGCTGCGCTTTGAGGAGGACGAATTCCTGTCCGATCTGCTCGTCCGCGGCGAGATCAGCAACTATAAGCTCTATCCATCGGGGCATCACTATTTCTCCCTGAAGGACGCCGGCGGCGCAATCCGCTGCGTCATGTTCAAGGGCAATGCCTTCCGCCTGCGCTTCCGGCCGGAAAACGGCATGAAGGTCATCGCCGGCGGACGCATCTCCGTCTTTCCCCGTGACGGCGCTTACCAGCTCTATTGCACCAGCCTGACGCCGGACGGCGTGGGCGATCTGCACGTCGCCTTTGAGCAGCTCAAGGCGC
Organism: uncultured Oscillospiraceae bacterium; assembly: GCA_964629755.1. Lineage (GTDB taxonomy): Bacteria > Bacillota > Clostridia > Oscillospirales > Oscillospiraceae > JAZOXB01. The sequence continues at coordinate 12,793 of CAZVSJ010000009.1, forward strand.
GGCTGCAGGCCGAGGGACTGTTCGCCGCCGAACGGAAAAAGCCGCTGCCGCGGTTTCCGCACCGCATAGCGATCATCACGTCCTCCGCAGGCGCCGCGCTGCGTGATATGCTGCGTATCTTGCGCAAGCGCTATCCGCTGTCGGAGGTCAAGCTGCTGGCCGTGCGCGTGCAAGGGGCCGAGGCTCCTGCCGAGATCGCCGGTGCTATCCGCTATGCCAACCGCTACCGCGTGGCCGACCTCATCATCACCGGTCGCGGCGGCGGCTCGATCGAGGATCTGTGGGCGTTTAACGACGAGCGCGTCGCCTATGCCATCGCGCAGTCCGATATCCCGGTCATCTCCGCCGTCGGCCACGAGCCGGACGTGACGATCTCCGATTTTGTCGCCGATCTGCGCGCGGCCACGCCCTCGAACGCGGCGGAGCTTGCCGTGCCCGATCAGACCGAGCTGCGGCAGGCACTTGCAGCAAAGAAGTTGATGCTGATCACGCTCATGAACAAGCGGCTCAAGCAGGAGCGGCAGCGCGTGAGCGCCCTTGCGCAGTCGCGCAGCCTGACAAATCCCGCCAACTACCTCAGCGACCGCCGCATGGCGCTCGATTATACCCATCGCAGGCTTTGCGCCGCGTCTGCCGCCCTGCTGAACACCAATCGCGAGCGCTTTGTGCGTCTGGCGTCCAAGCTCGACGCCATGAGCCCGCTGAAGGTGCTCTCTCGCGGCTACTCCATGGCGCTCGACGAAAACGGCAGACTTGTAAAGACCATCCGCGCCGTCTCCGTCGGAGAAAAATTGACGGTCAGCCTTGCAGACGGCAAGGCCGTTACCGAAGTTCGGGAGGTTATCGAATGAAACAGGAATCGCAGACCTTTGAGCAGTCCCTGACGCGTCTGGAGCAGATCGTCAAACAGATGGAGCGCGGCGACGTGCCGCTGGAGCAGGCGCTTGCGCTGTTTGAAGAGGGGACGGGTCTTGTCTCCTCCTGCACCAGGCTGCTCGACGAAGCGGAGCTGAAGGTCGTCCAGCTCACCAAGGGCGCCGACGGCACCCCGCAGGAAACGGAGTTCATCGATGAACAGTGAGTTAAATCGTTATGTTGCGAATATCGAGACCTATCTGCTCGGGTGCTTCCTGTCGGACGCACCGCAGAAGGTGCTGTTTGAGGCAATGCGCTACAGCCTCCTTGCAGGCGGCAAACGGCTGCGTCCTGTGCTGACGCAGGCGTTTTGCGAGCTTTGCGGCGGCAAAGCCGAACAAGCGCTGCCCTTTGCGGGTGCGGTCGAGATGGTGCATACCTACAGCCTCATCCACGATGACCTACCCTGTATGGACAATGACGACTTCCGCAGAGGCAAGCCGACCAATCACCGCGTCTACGGCGAGGCAAAGGCCGTTCTGGCCGGAGACGCCCTGCTCACGGCGGCATTTTCCCATCTCGCGTCCGCGCCGCTTCCCGCGCAGCAGATCGTGCAGGCCGTCAGCGTCCTGTCGCAGTGCGCAGGCGAGCTGGGCATGGTCGGCGGGCAGGTGCTCGACATGGACTCAGAAACCCGCGAATGCACCGAGCAGGAGGTCTATGAGATCCAGTCGAGAAAGACCGGCGCGCTGATCAGCGCCGCCTGCCGCCTCGGCGTCATCGCCGCCGGAGGCAGTCAGGCGCAGCAGGACGCCGCGGGCGCCTATGCCGACGCCGTCGGTCTCGCGTTCCAGATCGAGGATGACATTCTCGATGTCGTCGGCGACGCACAGAAGCTGGGCAAGGCCGTCGGCGTAGACGGGAAGAAAAACACCTTCGTCCGGCTCTACGGCGTCGAAAAATGCCGTCAAATGATCGCGTCTGAAACAGAAAAGGCCGTTTCCGCCCTGTCGGTTTTCGCTGCGCCGCAGTTTTTGACGGAGCTTGCCCAATCGCTGGTTTCCCGCGACCGCTGAAATTCTTTTGACATAAGGACTTGCCGCTTCCGAATAGGCTGTTTCGGAGGTGGTTTGATGCTGTGTGCCGCCGTATGGCTGACCATCAGCAGCATTCTCTATTCCCTCCGCCTGTCGAATGGGAGCGGCTCATTTCCGAAGCCTCTGAGCGCGAAGGAAGAGCAGCACTATCTTGCTCTGGCAGCGCAGGGAGACCTGAATGCGCGAAACATACTCATTGAACGAAATCTGCGCCTTGTGGCGCACATTATGAAGAAATACTACACGCAGACGTCGGATCAGGAGGATCTGATCTCCATTGGTACGATCGGACTCATCAAGGGCATCTCGACCTTCGACGCATCCAAGGGCGCGCGGCTTGCAACCTATGCCGCCCGCTGTGTGGAAAACGAGATCCTGATGTACTTCCGCGGGCAGCGCAAGAGCGCCTCGGACGTGTCGCTGTCCGAGTTCATCGAAACGGGCAAGGACGGCACGGCGCTGTCCCTGATGGACGTGATCTGCTCCGACGACGATCTGTTTGAGCAGATGTCCGACCGGGAGGTCTATGCGAAGCTCTATGAGAAGATCGACGAATGCCTCACCCCGCGCGAAAAGCGCATCATCACGCTGCGCTACGGCATCGGCAACCGCAAACCGCTGACGCAGCGCGAGATCGCAGACCTGTGCGGCATCAGCCGCAGCTATGTCAGCCGCATTGAGAAAAAAGCACTGCAAAAATTAGAAAAGGCCCTGACGGAATAGGAGACAGACGCCATGCACGCATGGAAACACTTTTGCACGATCACAAAGCACCGCTGGAAGGTTCGCAGCGGCTGCTTCCGCGTCGGACTTTACTGGCGCGGGCTTGTTCACGACCTTTCCAAATATTCGCCGAGCGAATTCATCTCGGGCGCAAAATACTACCAGGGCACGCGCAGCCCGAACTCCCGCGAGCGTGAGCTCGTCGGCTATTCGACCGCGTGGATGCACCACAAGGGCAGAAACCGGCACCATTTTGAATACTGGACCGATCTTGACCTGAAAACCCGCACCTATCAGCCCGTCGAGATGCCGCGCAAATTCTTCATCGAGATGATCATGGATCGCATCGCCGCCTGCAAGATCTACCACGGCAAGAATTACCGCGACGGCGACGCGCTGGAATACCTGATCCGCTCGGCTGAGGGCCGCGATATGCAGATGATGCACCCGCAGACGAGAAGCGACCTGACCTATGTTCTGACGATGCTGCGCGACAAGGGCGAGGACGAAACGTTCCGTTTTCTGCGCGCGGCGCGGAAAAGCAGCACCCCGATTCAACAAATAAATACGGAGGATTCCAAATGAAACGCACACTTTGTCTGATTCTCACGCTGGCGCTGCTCCTTCTGAGCGCGTGCAGCACGAAGCCCACGGAAGAGCCTTCTTCGACGACACAGGAGCCGTCTTCCCAGCAAGAGGCGACCTGCACGCCCGTGCTGTATAAGGTCAGCGCGGAAAACGGCGCCGTGCTCTATCTCTTTGGTTCGATCCATGTGACCGATTCTCGCGCCTATCCGCTGCCGGACTATGTCATGCAGGCCTATGAGGAAAGCGATTTTCTGGCCGTTGAGTGCGACGTCAACGCCTTTACCTCTGATTTTGCTGCGCAGCAGGAGCTGGTCACAAAAATGGTCCTCACAGACGGCACAACCGTCGCGGATCATCTCGGGCAGGATGTCTATGAGGCGGCGAAAGCCTTTTTGAGCGAGCGCGGCGCGTATTTTCAGATCTATGACAGCTACCATCCGGCCATGTGGATGTCGCTTTTGGAGGCCGAAGTGGCTGATATGAGCGGTCTTGACCCCAACAGCGGCATTGATATGTATTTCCTGACGCTTGCGGCGCAGGAGGGCAAACCGATCCGCGAGGTGGAATCCGTCGAATATCAGTACGATTTGCTGCTCGGCTTTTCTGATGAGCTTCTGAGCCTGATCGTCGGCGACTGCGCACAGGATCCGCAGGAGCAAGCCGACGGCACGAAGGCACTGTATGAGTTCTGGCTCGCGGGCGATGAAGATAGCCTTGTTCAGCTCCTCAACGAGCAGCCGGAAGAGGAGGACGCAGCGCTGTACGCGGAATATGAGACAGCACTCATCACGGAGCGCAACGGCAACATGGCCGACACCGCCGAGGAATACCTGAAGCAGGGCGGCACGGGCTTCTTTGTCGTCGGCGCGGCGCACATTCTCGGAGACGGCGCCTGTGCCGACCTTCTGGCCGAACGCGGCTATACCGTCGAACGCATTGGCTAAATTAAAATCCCGCCTCGGCTGAGGCGGGATTTTTGTCATTAAAAAGTTGCGACCTCGTCCTTGGCCGGTTCGGCCGGTTCTACAGAGAGCGCCGTCAGGATCGGGCCGGTGCCGCGGTAGAGCGCGTGGAAGCGCGTCTCGACCGTGGCCGTAACCATGACCCACTGCCGCGCGCGAAGCTCGGCAGTTTTTTCGTATTTGCAGGGCATTCCCATAAACTGGATGTCCTCGACACAGCACGTCATCACGAAGCGGCCAGGCGCGAAATAGCCGTCACGGTCTTTTTTCAGCCGCGCGACCTGCGCCTTGAAGCGCACGGTCTTGCCGTTATACTTCTTCGGTTCCTCGTTGATGTCGCGGTACCACAGCGCGTAGTCCTCGTCCGCGATCTCAATGACTGGCGCGTTGATATCGAAGGGCAGGGGGTCCTCAATCTCGTCATACTCCGTCCTGCCGTCGGTGTACTCATAGAGAATGCCGACCCGGCGGTTGAGTGCGCGGGCGAGCTTGTGCAGCGGCATGATGTCCGTCCCAACAGGCACGCGGTTAAAGCAGACCATCTCGCAGCCACTCAGCTTATCCACAACCAGCGAACGCAGATTGGCATTGTAGCCCAGGATGGTCGAGCCGTCGGCGAACATGACCTCCTGCGCGACCTGCCAGTCCTGCGGCATCTTCTGGTAGAATTCGCCGACAAGTTGCATTCCGTTCAGCTCGACGATCACGCGCTCGGCGCGGTGCTTCTGCGCAAGAGCGGCAAGCTCCTGCGTCGTGACGGTCTCCTGATCGACGACCTCGGGATAGACCCGCTTGTAGGGGTAGGCGGAGACGTCGAATTCCTCTTCGCCCTCCTCGCAGATCAGCAGCAGCGTGCGCTCACCGGCGTTAAAGCGTGTATCGCAGAGCGTCTCCTGTATGAACTTCGTCTTGCCGGCGTCGAGAAAGCCGGTGAACGCATAGACCGGAATCGGCATGGCGCATCCTCCTTACACGTCGAAGAGGGCGGCAACGGCCGCTTCGTTCAGCTTTGTGCCGATGACGCACAGTCTGCCCGTGACCTCGGCGCTGCCGCTTCTGACGTCGATCTCGCCCGGCACATGGTCAAAGTGCAGCCAGCTTCCGTCCGTTGCCTGCACGATACCCTTGGCACGCAGGACGATGCCGTAGGCTTCCTCGTTATCCAGCGCGGCCAGCGCGGCCTTGATCTCGTCGGCGGTAAACTTCTTGTGCGTCTCGACGCCCCAACTCTGGAAGATCTCGTCGGCGTCGTGGCCGTGATGATGGTGGTGATGATGCTCGTGGTCATGATGGCAGCATTGCGCATCGTGCTCGTGATGATGCTCATGTTCATCCTCATCGTCGTGATCGTGATGGCAGCAGTGCTCGTCGTGCTCATGGTCATGATGATGCTCGTGTTCATCCTCGTCATCATGGTCGTGATGGCAGCAATGCCCGTCATGCTCGTGATGATGTTCGTGCTCATGATGGTGCTCGTGGTCGTGGTGGCAGCATTCGTCGTCATCGTCGTCTTCTTCCTCGTGCGCACGGGCCTGCTCGATCATCTCCGAAAGCTCGTCCGTCAGCGAGTGCTGGTGCTGCATTGCCTCCAGAATCTGCTTGCCGTCGAGCTGATCCCACGGCGTCGTGATGATGACGGCCTTCTGGTTGTGCTCACGCAGCAGGGCAATCGCGGCATCGAGCTTTTCCCCGGAAATGGTGGCCGTGCGGCTGAGGATGATGGCAGAGGCCGTCTCGATCTGGTTGGAGTAGAACTCGCCGAAATTCTTCAGATAGACCTTGCACTTCGTGGCGTCCGCCACAGTGACAAAGCAGCCGAGCTGCACGTCGTCAGTCGCAACGCGCTGCACCGCGCCGACGACGTCACTGAGCTTGCCGACACCGGATGGCTCGATCAGAATGCGGTCGGGGTGGTACTCGCTGATGACCTGCTGGAGCGCCTTGCCGAAGTCGCCGACGAGGGAGCAGCAGATGCAGCCGGAATTCATCTCGTTGACCTGGATCCCGGCTTCCTTCATAAAGCCGCCGTCGATGCCGATCTCGCCGAACTCGTTCTCGATCAGAACGATCTGTTCGCCGGTATATGCCTCGCGGATCATTTTTTTGATGAGCGTGGTCTTGCCTGCACCCAAAAAGCCGGAATAAATGTCAATTGTCGTCATATAATGGTACGCTTCCTTTCGTTGATACGCGGTCGGACGCCTCATTTTGCGTCCTGTTAACCTCTAAACATATATTATAGCACGCTTTTTGCGATTGCGCAAGCAAAGTCCGCCTTCATATGACGTTTTTTGAAAAATATGTTGCTTTTTTCGCTGAAAATGATATACTGAACAGGAAAAAGAGAGGACGGTGAGACCAATCATGCGGTTACGCGAGTATTTTTCCTTCAAAAATCTGAAAAAGGAATGGAACAGGGACAATTATCGCACGCTGGCGCTCTATTTTCTCTCCGCCCTCGTGCTCAACGCCGCCATTGAGCTGCTTGCCCGCCGCTCCTTCTATGATACGCTGGCCTTTATCATGGGCAAGCCCTGGACGTTTGCCTATGGCGCATTCCTGATCTTCTGCACGCTGACCGTGTCGCTCCTGTTTCCGAAGCGGCGGTTCTATTTCCTGCTGATCGCAGCGGTCTGGTTCGGCCTCGCCGTCACGGATTTCATTCTGCTGTCCTACCGCTCCATGCCGCTGACCGCCTCGGACATCTGGCTGATGGCCTCCGTGCGCGATATTTTTGAAAAATACCTCAGCCATTTTGCCCTCTTTTTGCTCATTTTAGGCATCTCTGCTCTGATGGGCGCGATCTTCTTTTTGTGGTCACAGGCGAAGAGATTCCGCCTTGCGCCCTGCTTTGCGGTCGTGACCATCCTGCTTTTCTCCCTCGGCCTGTTCTTCCTGACGAATTTCTTCACAAAGATCGACATTCTCGGGCGGTCGGACGAGTTTTCCAGCCTGCCGCAGGCATACCATCAGAACGGCTTTGTCTACTGCTTTTCCGCAAGCCTTGTCACGGGTGGCGTAGACGAGCCGGAAACCTATTCACCCGGCGAGGTCGACGACATCATCGACACGCAGATCGACCTGCCGCCGTCCGTGAAAAATCCGCCCAACATCGTCTTTGTACAGCTCGAATCCTTTTTCGACGCGAACTATCTGAAGGATCTCGGCTTCACCGAAAATCCGGTGCCGAATTTCGAGGCGCTGAAGGAGGACTGGCCCAGCGGCCTTCTCTACGTTCCCGCCGTCGGCGCCGGAACGGCAAATACGGAATTTGAGGTTCTGACCGGAATGAACCTCAGCCATTTCGGCGTCGGAGAGTATCCCTATATGACGATCGTCGGCTCCAACGCCGCCGAATCAATCGCCTCGACCCTTTCGCGCTGCGGTTACAGCACGCACGCCATCCACAACAACAACGCGACCTTCTATGACCGCCATATTGTCTATGCCAACCTCGGCTTTGACAGCTTTACGCCCATCGAGTTTATGAACGACGTGGAGTATAATCCGCGCGGCTGGGCCGACGACAGCATTCTGACCGGCGAAATCGAAAAAGCGCTCGATTCCACGGAGGGCAGGGACTTTGTCTTTGCCGTCTCCGTTCAGCCGCACGGCAAGTATCCGACAGAGCCGCTCGAGGGCGCGCCCGTGATCGGCGTATCCGGTATGGAGGACGAGGAACGCCGCAACGGGCTGGAATACTACCTTGCGCAGCTCAAGGCGTGCGACGCCTTTGTTTCGGAGCTGACGCAGGCGCTGTCCGCCTACGACGAGCCGGTCGTCGTCGTCTTTTACGGCGACCATCTGCCCAGCTTCAATTTCCAGCAGGAGGAGCTGTCCTGCGGTACGACGCAGACGACGGAGTATGTCGTCTGGGCGAACTATCCGCTGAAGGATCGTCCGAGCCGCAGCCTGCAGACCTACCAGCTCGGAGCTTATGTCTTGGAGCTGTGCGGCCTGCACGAGGGCACGATCTTCCGCCTGCATCAGAGCTACGGCTACGCCGACGACCATGCCGAGGCATATCAGGCGGCGCTTTCGGTGCTGGAGTATGATATGCTCTCCGGCGAGCAATACTACGCGGAGAATTCCGTGCCGCCGCATCCGGCCGAGATGCGTTATGACGTTGAAGACATCACGATCTCCGCCGTCATTCAGGATGGCGAGCTGCTGCGCATTGCCGGGGCGCATTTTACCCCCTACAGTGTGGTCTATCTCAATGACAGCGCCTGCGAGACGGAATACGTCAACGAAAATACACTGCTCGTCAACGACACCGTCTTGGCACCGGGCGACGAGATATGCGTCGCGCAGGTCTCCGCGTCCGACGCGCTGGATATTCTGTGGATGAGCGAACCGTTCGTGTTCGCACCGGGAGGTGAACCCTATGCCGGCGATTGACCAGATCCGCGCGCATTTCTCCCGCGACCGCTTTGCCACGGAGGCCGCGGAGATCCGCATCGTTGACGCGCAGCCGCAATATGCCGTCTGCGAAATGCCCATTCTGGAGAAGCACCGCAACGCACGCGGCACTCCCATGGGCGGCGCGATCTTCACGCTGGCGGATTTTGCCGCGGCGGTGGCGGCAAACGGCTTTGCCGAGCAAACCGACACCATCTCGCTGCACGCAGACATCACGTTTTTGAGCGCCGCAAAGGGAACGCGGCTGATCGCCAAGGCAAGCTGCATCCGGCAGGGCCGCACGACCTCGCTGTACGAGGTGGAGATCACCGACGAGCTGGGCACCCTCGTCGCCCGCGCAAGCGTCAACGGTTTTGTCCTGTAGAAGGCAGAAAAATAGAAAAATATGAAATCTCCCTTGACTTTAGCACTTAAAAGTGATAAAGTCTTTGCGAGAGAGCATATCGATGAGCTGTCACCCACTCGTCCTCTGCTTTTGCAGAGGACGTTTTTCATAAAAAGGAGAGAGAAGTATGGTCATTACCGATTTTCTGGAAAAGAACGCACGGCTCTACGGCGAGGAGGTCGCGCTCGTTGAGATCAATCCCTCCGAGGAGCGCGACCGGGCGGTTACCTGGCGCGACTTCAGCCTGATTGAGAACACGCGGCCGGATCTGCCGTACCGGCGCGAGATCACTTGGGGACAGTTTGACAAAAAGGCGAACCGCTTTGCAAACCTGCTGCTCAGCCGTGGCATCAAAAAGGGGCAGAAGGTTGGCATCCTTCTGATGAACTGTCTGGAGTGGCTGCCGATCTATTTCGGCGTTTTGAAATCGGGCGCCATCGCCGTGCCGATGAATTTCCGCTATTCCAGCGACGAGATCGAATACTGTCTGGATTTGGCGGATGTCGAGGTGCTGGTCTTCGGGCCGGAGTTTACCGAACGTCTGGAGCCGATCGTGCCGCGGCTTTCCCGCGTCAAATATATGTTCTATGTCGGCAGGGAAGTGCCGCCCTTTGCCGAATCCTATTTAGAGCTGGTCAACTACTGCTCGCGCACGGCGCCTCCCGTCTGTATGGAGCCGGACGACTACGCCGCGATCTATTTCTCCTCCGGCACGACGGGATTTCCAAAGGCGATCCTTCACAACCACAGAGCGCTGGTCAGCGCCTGCGTCACCGAGCAGAAGCACCACGGCCAGACCCGCGACGACGTCTTTCTGTGCATTCCGCCGCTGTACCATACCGGCGCAAAAATGCACTGGTTCGGCAGCCTCCTGTCCGCCAGCCGCGCCGTTTTGCTGCGCGGCGTAAAGCCGGAGTGGATCCTGCGCGCGGTCACGGAGGAAAAATGCACCATCGTCTGGCTGCTCGTCCCGTGGGCGCAGGATCTGCTGGACGCGATCGAGGCGGGGAAGATCGATCTGGGAAGCTATATGCTCGAGCAGTGGCGGCTGATGCACATCGGCGCGCAGCCCGTTCCGCCCAGCCTCATCCACCGCTGGATGAAGATCTTCCCCCATCATCAGTACGACACCAACTACGGCCTTTCCGAGTCCATCGGCCCGGGCTGCGTCCATCTCGGCGTGGAGAACATCGGCAAGGTCGGCGCCATCGGTAAGCCCGGCTACGGCTGGGAGGCGAAGATCGTCGACGAGGCAGGCCGTGAAGTCACGCGCGGCGAGGTCGGCGAGCTGGTCGTCCGCGGCGACGGCGTGATGCTGTGCTATTACAAAAACGCGGAGGCCACGAGCGAGGTCTTAAAGGACGGCTGGCTCTACACGGGCGATATGGCGCGGGAGGACGAGGACGGCTTTATCTATCTGGTCGACCGCAAGAAGGACGTCGTCATCTCCGGCGGCGAGAATCTCTATCCCGTGCAGATCGAGGACTTCCTGCGGTCGAACGGGAAGATCAAGGACGTCGCCGTCATCGGCCTGCCCGACCCGCGTCTGGGCGAGATCGCCGCCGCCATCGTCGAATTGAAGGAGGGCGAAACCTGCTCCGCAGAAGAGATCAACGAATTCTGCAAGGCGCTGCCGCGCTATAAACGTCCGCGCAAAGTCATATTCGACAAGGTCCCGCGCAATCCGACCGGCAAGATCGAAAAGCCCGTCCTGCGTGAAAAATACTGCCACGGCCGACTGGTCGAGGCCCAGACGACGCATTGACAAACTATACGCGATAGGAGGGAGCATTAAATGGTAATTGACTGCTGTCCGCATTGCGCAGCGGAGGGGCTGCTGAAAAACTGCAAGGTGAGCGGAAAAAACAGCATTCGCTTTCAGAACTATGATTATTGGCGGGAATTCTTCACCACCTCCAAAGAGCCCTATGTGATCTCGTGTGCAAAATGCGGCCGTACATATTTTGTTATATATGGGAGCTTGATTTTCACCTTCCTTTTGTTGCTGCTGATCGCGCCGTTGCCGCTGTATTACTCGATCAACAGGGGGTCAATAACGCTCACGTTCCTTGTCGAATTGATATGGATACTAAGCCTTATTTTCATACCGCGAATCTCCTTTCTCTTTCCGTGGAAGGAGATTTCCAAGGCGGACTATCCGAAGCGCAAGCGAAGGTATTTATTCCTCTACTATAGTCTGATCGTCATCAGCCTCGCCGCTTTTGTCGCGCTGACCGTCATTCTTGGATAACGGACGCTTTCGTGTTTCCCGCAGCACCTAACGTACAGAAAAGAGAGAAAAAATAAAAAGGGTGAGAGAAAAATGTTAACCAAAATCTTAATGCTGGTGATCTTCTTCGCCGTCATGGTCGCCATCGGCATCGCCTGCCGCAGGCACGCAAAAAGCGTTGACGGCTTCGTTTTAGGCGGCCGCTCCGTCGGCGCATGGTTCACCGCCTTCGCCTTTGGCACTTCCTATTTTTCCGCCGTCATTTTTGTCGGCTATGCCGGCCAGTTCGGCTGGCGCTTCGGCCTCGCCTCCACATGGATCGGCCTCGGCAACGCCTTTATCGGCTCGCTTCTGGCGTGGATCGTCCTCGGCAGAAGAACGAGGATCATGACCCAACATCTGAATTCCCGCACGATGCCGGACTTTTTCGCCCTGCGCTACAGCTCGGGCGGGCTGAAGGTCGCCGCCTCGATCATCGTCTTTGTCTTCCTGATCCCCTATACCGCATCGCTGTTCAACGGCCTTTCCCGCCTGTTTACGATGGCGTTCCCCGGCATCGACTACGCCTGGTGCGTCATTGCGATGGCTGTCCTGACGGGCATCTATGTCATCGTCGGCGGCTATATGGCAACCGCGGTCAACGATTTTATCCAGGGCATCATTATGATTTTCGGCATTCTCGCGGTGATCTTTGCCGTGCTGCACGGGCAGGGCGGCATCGGCGAGGCGATCGCGAAGCTCTCACAGAGCTCGAGCTGGACGAGCGCCGGCACGGAATTTCAGGGTGCCTACACCTCCTTCCTTGGCGCAGACCCGGTGTTTCTCTTCTTCGTTATCATCCTGACCTCCCTCGGCACATGGGGCCTGCCGCAGATGGTCGGCAAGTTCTACGCCATCAAGGACGAAAACTCCATCAAAAAGGGCACGGTCATTTCCACGGTCTTCGCCGTGATCGTCGCGGGCGGCTGCTACTTCCTCGGCGGCTTCGGCCGGCTTTTCTCCGACGTCATCACCTATCAGGCAGACGGCGTGACCCCGGTCTATGACAGTATCGTCCCGTCCATGCTCGCGAATCTCTCGCCGCTGCTGATCGGCGTCGTGCTGGTGCTCGTCCTCTCGGCCTCGATGTCGACCCTCTCGTCGCTCGTGCTGACGTCCAGCTCGACCATCACGCTCGACCTGATCGCACCGGCTAGTAAGCAGGGGCTTTCCGAAAAGAAAAAAATGCTCCTGATGCGCCTGTTTATCGCGTTTTTCGTGGTCGTCTCCGCAGTGATCGCGATCGTACAGGCGAAGTCGAACGTCGTCTTTATCGCGCAGCTCATGGGCGTCTCGTGGGGCGCGCTCGCGGGTGCCTTCCTCGCGCCCTTCCTTTACGGCCTGTTCTGGAAGCGCACGACCAAGACGGCTTGCTGGTTCAGCTTCTTCTGGGGCGTCGCGCTGTCGCTGGTACAGCTTGCAAAGAGCCTGACCGGCTTCTCCTTCGGCGTTGCGTTCCTTGACAAGACCGTCTTTGCGACCTCCATCCACTCCGGCGCGATCGCAATGCTCGGCGGACTGCTCATCGTGCCGCTTGTCTCGCTTCTGACCAAAGCGCCCGACCGCGCGCAGGTCGACGGCATTTTCCGCTGCTATGACGAGAAAACGACCGTTCCCGTCAAGGAGTCACTCGGTCAGTAGTTGAATTTTTACTCGAAATCGTGTATAATTTGAAAAAACGGAATGAGGGAATGACCATGAAACAACTCATGCTTGGAAATGAGGCCGTGGCACGCGGCCTGTATGAAGCGGGATGCAGCTTTGTTTCGAGCTATCCGGGCACGCCGAGCACGGAGATCACGGAATGCGCGGCGAAATACCCGGAAATCTACGCCGAGTGGGCGCCGAACGAAAAGGTCGCCGTCGAGGCCGCTTTCGGTGCGTCTCTGGCGGGGAAGCGCAGCTTTTGCGGCATGAAGCACGTCGGCCTGAATGTCGCGGCCGACCCGCTGTTTACGATCTCCTACACCGGCGTGAACGCCGGCATGATCATCGGCGTCGCGGACGACGCCGGAATGCACAGCTCGCAGAACGAGCAGGATTCGCGCAACTACGCCAAGGCCGCGAAGCTGCCGATGCTTGAGCCGTCGGACTCGGCTGAGTGCATCGCGTTTGCAAAGCTTGCCTATGAGATCTCGGAAGAATTCGACACGCCGGTGCTGCTCAAAATGTGTACCCGCGTGGCGCATTCGCAGAGCATCGTCACCCCGGCTGAGCGCGTCGAGCCGGCGCAGAAGCCCTATGAAAAAAATCCGCAGAAGTACATCATGATGCCCGGCAACGCAAAAAAGCGCCATCCTGTCGTGGAGCAGCGCCTCAAAGCGCTGGCGGCATATGCGGAAACGGCGCCCTGCAACCGCATTGAGCGCGGCACGGAAGGGAAGCTCGGCATCATCACCTCCAGCACCTGTTATCAGTATGTCCGCGAGGTCTGCGGCGAAGATGTAAGCGTTTTGAAGCTCGGCATGATCTGGCCGCTGCCGGAAAAGCTCCTGCGTGAATTCGCTGCCTCGGTCGAGCGCGTGGTCGTCGTCGAGGAACTGGACGGCTTTATTGAAACCTACTGCCGCTCGATCGGCCTGAGCATCGAAGGCAAGGAACATTTCTCCGACATCGGTGAGCTGTCGCAGAATCTCGTCGCGCAAGGGCTTGGCCTTGCCGCTCCGCAGGGCAAGGCACTCGATACGGCCATTCCGCCGCGTCCGCCCGTCATGTGCGCCGGCTGCCCGCACCGCGGCCTTTACTACGTCCTTTCCAAGCTGAAGCTGACCGTCATCGGCGACATCGGCTGCTACACCCTCGGCGCGGTCGCGCCGCTCAATGCTGTGGACTCCGTCATCTGCATGGGCGCGTCCGTCTCCGGCATCCACGGCTTCAACAAGGCAAACGGCGGCAGCACGGACGGCCACACCGTCGCCGTCATCGGCGATTCGACCTTTATGCACTCCGGCATGACCGGCCTCGTCAACATCGCCTACAACGATTCCAAGAGCACGGTCATTATCCTTGACAATTCCATCACGGGCATGACCGGCCACCAGCAGAACCCCACCACGGGCTTTAACCTCAAGGGCGATCCGGCGGCAAAGGTCGATCTGGAGGCGCTTTGTCATGCGCTCGGTATTGCGCGTGTGCGCGTCGTCGATCCTTACGATCTTGCGCAGTGCGAAAGTGTCATCAAAGAGGAGCTTGCGGCGGACGAGGCTTCCGTCATCATCTCGCGCCGTCCCTGTGCGCTATTGAAATACGTCAAGCACAAGCCGCCGCTCTCGGTCGACCCGGAAAAGTGCAAAAGCTGCAAGATGTGCATGAAGGTCGGCTGTCCCGCCATCAGCATGGCGGACGGCAAGGCGCGCATCGACGCAACGCTCTGCACGGGCTGCGGTGTCTGTTCGCAGCTTTGCAAATTCGGCGCATTGGAGGGAAAGGCATGAAAACTTGCAATGTGATGATCGTCGGCGTCGGCGGGCAGGGAAGTCTGCTTGCCAGCAAGCTGCTCGGCAAGCTGCTGCTTTCGCGCGGCTATGACGTCAAGGTTTCCGAGGTGCACGGCATGAGCCAGCGCGGAGGAAGTGTTGTGACCTACGTCCGCTTCGGCGAAAAGGTCTACTCCCCCGTGATCGACAAGGGCGAAGCGGACTTCATCGTCTCGTTTGAGCTTTTGGAGGCCGCACGCTGGACGGAATATCTGCGCGAAGGCGGCTGCATCATAACGAACACCCAGCAGATCAACCCCATGCCCGTCATCACGGGCGCGGCGGCGTATCCGTCCGGCCTCGTCGAAACGATGCGCGCCTCCGGCTTCCGCGTCGATGCGATCGAGGCGCTCTCCCTTGCCGAGCAGGCAGGCTCCGCTAAGGCGGTCAACCTCGTGCTGATGGGCAGACTGTCAAAGTATTTTGACTTCACCGTTGATGAGTGGATGCAGGCCATCGACGCAAGCGTTCCCGTAAAATTCAAAGAAATGAACGAAAGGGCATTTGCGCTCGGCGCAAACGCGTAAAATAGAGATGGAAAGATATTATCAGCCCGAAATCGAGACCGCGCCGCGCGAGAAGATCGTCGCCTTGCAAAATGAGCGTCTTGCCGCGACCGTGCGCCGCGTCTATGAAAACGTGCCCTTCTACCGCAGCAAGATGGAGCAGGCAGGCGTCACGCCGGACGACATCAAGACGATCGACGACCTGCACAAGCTGCCCTTCAGCTATAAGAAGGATCTGCGCGACACCTATCCGTACGGCCTGTTCGCCGTTCCTCTGAAGGACGTCGTCCGGCTGCACGCCTCGAGCGGCACGACCGGCAAGCAGATCGTCGTCGGCTACACCCGCCACGACCTCGACGTCTGGGACGACTGCGTCGCCCGCGCCCTGACGGCTGCCGGCTGCACGGACGAGGACGTCGTCCACGTCTCCTACGGCTACGGCCTGTTCACGGGCGGCCTCGGCGCGGACGGCGGCGCAAGACGCCTCGGCGCGACGACCGTTCCCGTCTCCAGCGGCAACACGCAGCGCCAGGTCACGATCCTCAAGGACTTCGGCTCGACCATTCTGTGCTGCACGCCGTCTTACGCCCTGCACATTGCCGAGGTGCTCTACGCCAGCGGCTACACCAAGGACGACATCAAGCTCAAGGCCGGCGTGTTCGGCGCTGAACCGTGGACAAATGAGATGCGCCGGAAGATCGAGGAAATGCTCGGCCTGACCGCTTATGACATCTACGGTCTGACCGAGATCATCGGGCCGGGCGTCGCCTTTGAGTGTAGGGAGCAGACCGGTATGCACGTCAACGAGGATCACTTCATTGTTGAGGTAATCGACCCGGACACGGGCGAGGTGCTGCCCGAGGGCACGCAGGGCGAGCTGGTCTTCACCTGCATCACAAAAGAAGCCTTCCCGATTTTGCGCTACCGCACGCGCGACATCGGCGTCATCACAAGAGGGAAGTGCTCCTGCGGCAGAACGCTCGTGAAGATGACGAAGCCGCGCGGCAGAACGGACGATATGCTCATCATCCGCGGCGTCAACGTCTTCCCGTCGCAGATCGAGACCGTCCTGCTGGAAAAGGGCTACACCGCCAACTATCAGATCGTCGTCGACCGCGCGAACAACTTCGACAGCATCGAGGTTCAGGTGGAGATCAGCAACGAGATCTTCTCCGACACCGTGCGCGGCCTTGCCGAGCGGGCCAAGGAGCTGGCCGCCGCGCTCAAGACGCTTCTGGGCGTCAGCGCTAAGGTCACCCTGCTTGAGCCGAACTCCATCCCGCGCTCGGAGGGTAAGGCCGTCCGCGTCATCGACAAGCGTAAGCTATTGGATTGAGGAGGTAACACGATGGTACAGCAGCTTTCCGTTTTTTTGCAGAACAAGTCCGGCAAAATCGCCGCGGTCGTCCGCGCCCTCTCCGAGGGCGGCGTCGATATTCGCGCACTTTCCATTGCGGACACCACGGATTTCGGCATTCTGCGTATGCTCGTCAGCGACATCACCGCCGCGAAGAACGTTTTGTCTGAGCAGAACTGCATTCTCAGCGTCAATGACGTCGTAGTCGTCGCCGTGCCGGATGCGCCCGGCGGCCTGTCCCGCGTGCTGAGCCTGATGGCGCAGGAGAAAATCGACATCGAGTATATGTACTCCCTGATCGAGCGCGGCGTTGACGTGGCCTATATGGTCTTCCGCGTGTCGAACGAGGACAGTTTGCTTGCGGTGCTGGCAAAGAACGGCCTTGCGACCGTCTCTGCGCAGGCGCTCGGCTTGAAATGATATAGAATCGAGGAAACTACCATGCAGGAAATGAGCAGAACATCCCAACACTTCACCGATTCCGTCATCCGCCGCATGACGCGTATCGCGATCGCGAACAACGCCATCAATCTGGCGCAGGGCTTCCCGGATTTTGACCCGCCGAAGGAGCTGACCGACCGTCTCGCCGAGGTCAGCGCCATCGGCCCGCACCAGTATCCCATCACGATGGGCGCGCCCAATTTCCGCCGCGCGCTGGCGAAGAAATGCGGCCGTTTCATGGGCCGCACCATCGACCCGGAGACGGAAGTCGTCGTGACCATCGGCTCGACCGAGGCGATGGTGGACACGCTGTTTGCCCTGACCAATCCCGGCGACAAGATCATCATGTTCTCGCCGTATTTTGAAAACTACCGCGCACAGACGCTGCTCGTTGGCTGCGAGCCGGTCTTCGTCCCGCTCATCCCGCCGACCTTCCACTATGACGCAAACGTGCTGGAGGATGCGTTTAAGCAGGGCGCGAAGGCGATTCTGATCTGCAACCCCTCCAATCCGAGTGGCAAGGTCTTTACCCGTGAGGAGCTGTCGCAGATCGCGGCGCTTGCCGTCAAATATGACACCTACGTCATCATGGATGAGGTCTATGAGCACATTGTCTATGCCCCGCATCAGCACGTCTATATGAACAGTCTGCCCGGAATGTGGGAACGCACCGTCTCGTGCAGCTCGCTGTCGAAGACCTATTCCATCACCGGCTGGCGTCTGGGCTATGCGATCGCGCCGCAGCATATCATGGACCGGATCAAGCAGTATCACGATTTCAACACCGTCGGCGCGCCCTCGCCGCTCATGGAGGCGGCTGTCGTCGGCCTCGAGATGCCCGACAGCTATTACGAGGAATTCGGCGCGCATTACGCGCACATGAAGAAGCTCTTTACCGAGGGCCTGGATCGCATCGGCATCGAGTACACCGATCCGCAGGGTGCGTATTTCGTCCTTGCCAACATCGGCCAGTTCCTGAAAAAGGGACAGAACGACGTGGAATTCTGCGAGGAAATGGCGAAAAAGGTTGGCGTTGCCGTCGTGCCCGGCAGCTCGTTCTTCATGGAGGACGTGCCGGACATCGTCAGAATGCACTTTGCGAAAAAGGACGAGACGCTCTACGAAGCGCTCAACCGTCTGTCGGACATTAAGGCAAAAATGGCATAAAGCAAGCGGCCTTTCGGTTTTTTCGAAAGGCCGCTGTAGCGTGTCGAAAAACTATTTCGACACGCTGAGAGACTGTCGAGAAAGTTCGAAAGACAAGCAACTCTCGCCTGTCGGCGTACACAGGTACGGTAAGGCGAGAGTTGCGCAGTAAGTCAAAATCATTATATTACCTTATTCATTCACAAAGAAAAAGTTTCGAAATTTACGAAAAAATGTTTCATGCCGTGTATTATCTGAGGCTTGAAAATGTTTTCTGATTTTGACGGTTTCGGGCTTTATCGACAGTCTGAAGCGGCCTTTCGGGTTTTCCCCGAAAGGCCGCTGCTTTGTTTACTGATTCAAATAGCGCATCAGAACGGTGGCGAT
>CAZVSJ010000010.1:0-31389 GCA_964629755.1 uncultured Oscillospiraceae bacterium
GGCCGACGTCGAAAAACTCGCCGGCGGCGACGCCTCCGGCAGAGTGCAGAGATAATTTTTAAGGAGGATCAAAAAGATGCAGAACTTTAAGGAACAGAAGTGGCTGACGACCGGCAACCCCGGCATCGTCTTTGAAAACAGCCCGGTTGGCCGGATGAAGAAGGAGATCTGGGACGCGAGCGAGGAAGAAATCGACAAGATCCTTGAAGATTACGGCATTCCTGCTCCGTCGGAGCTGGGCAAGCCCGGCGCTTACATCCAGACCACGCCGCGTGCGCAGCAGATCGAAAAGCGCCGCAACAACGACATCGTTTTCGTCCCAATCGGCTGCACCGAGAACCACGGCCTGCACGCCAACAGCGGCCTTGACACCTTCCAGGTCAGCATGGTGCTTGAGGGTGTGCGCCGCTACACCGCAAAGCAGGGCCACGAGTGCAATCTGGCGTTCCCGCCGCTGCTCTACGGCGGCCATCCCTACCATCACATCGGTATGCCCGGCACGGTCATCATGCCGGAGGAGGTCGTCAAGGAGACCCTGATCTACACCATGCTCGGCCTCTGGAACGACGGCTACCGCAAGATCATCTTCGTCAACAACCACGGCCACTCCTGGATGATCGAATCCGCGATCCACGAATTCTGCAAGCGCTATCAGCTCCCCGGCATCTTCCGCAATGTCGAATGGCACCGCTCCGTGCGCGAGTTCTTCATTCCGGTCGAGGAGCATGAGGACAGCCTTGACACCCATTTCGTCCACGCCGACGAGGCGGAGACCTCCTGCGCGCAGCTGCTCTTCCCCGACATGGTCGACATGAGCGCCGCCCAGGAAGCCTGGCCGACGAGCTATCTGTTCCGCGACCAGTTCGACACCTCCGTGGAGTCCTACCGCCGTCCGTCGAGATGGAGCGAGGGCGAGGGCCACAACGCCATCGAGCGCAGAGGCACGCCGGAGGGCGTCGTCGGCAACCCGAAGCTGGCCTCGGCCCGCAAGGCAAAGCGTCCGATCGCCGCGACGCTGAAGTATCTCACCCTCATCCATGACGAGATCCGCCGTGAGCTGCCTCCCGGAACGGTGCCGCCCGTTGAGATGACGACTCTGCGCACCGCCGAGGAGCTGGCACCCTTCCTGAAGGAGCCGCTGTCCGAGGGCTGGAAATCCGTGGACGAACTGCCGCGCATCGGCATTTTTGAAAGACTGTAATTCATTGAACGGAGGGACTTAAAAATGAAGTGTAAGCAAGCATTCCTGCATGGCCCGTTTGATCTGAGAATGGAAGAGGTCGAGCTTCGTCCCATCAAGGCGAACGAAGTGCTCGTCAAGGTTCGTGCCTGCGGCATCTGCGGCTCTGACGTCGAGATCTTCGAGGGCAAGTCCAACGAAGGACGCTACGACATTCAGCCGTTCGTTCCCGGTCACGAGTGGTCGGGCGACGTCGTCGAAGTCGGCGCCGACATCAAGACGCTCAAGCCCGGCGACAAGGTCACGAGCGACTGCGTCGTCGCCTGCGGCGTGTGCGAAAACTGCAAGGCGGGCCTGATGCCCTCCGCTTGCCTCGACTTTAAGGAAATCGGCTTCGGCCCCGACACCCCCGGCGGCTACGGCGAATACCTCATCTGCACCGAGGGCAACCTCCACAAGTTCCCGGAGGATTGGGACTATGTCGACGGCGCCTGGGTTGAGCCCTTCTCCATCGGCTATTTCAGCGTCTGGGGCAACGGCGGCTACGTCGACGCATCCGACACCGCGCTGATCTTCGGCTGCGGCCCTGTCGGCCTGTCTGCCCTGATGACCTGCAAAATGGCAAACGCCAGAACCATCATGGTCGACCCGCTGGAAAGCAGACGCGAAATGGCGCTCCGCTTCGGCGCGGACTACGCGCTCGATCCCACCGCACCCGACTTCAGAGCCCGCGTGAAGGAGCTGTGCCCGGCAGGCGGCGGCCCGTCCGTCATCTGCGAGTGCTCCGGCAGCAACGCCGCGGTCTCCGAGATGTTCCAGATCGCCGGCCATAACTGCCGCGTGAACGTCACCGGTCATACGCTGGGCCGTCAGATCCCGGTCGAGATGGGCTGGACGAACTGGAAGACCCTGCGCATCAAGGGCTCCGGCGGCACCGACCATTTCATGCCCCGCACCATCCGCTTCATGAGCCAGGTGCGCAAGCAGTTCGACTTCAAGAAGCTGACTACCCATTACTTCAACTTTAAGGATCTGGATAAGGCGATGGATCTTGCCTGCCACGACAAGGAGCACGCCATGAAGGTTATGCTGACCTTCGATGACTAAGCAAATTTGGAGAAAAGCAAAGGGGATTTGCCATGAGTGAGAATATCCTGGAACTCAGGGACATTACCAAGCGCTTTTCCGGCGTCACGGTGCTGGAAAAGGTCACGTTTCAACTGAAACGCGGCGAGGTACACGCTTTGATGGGCGAGAACGGCGCAGGCAAGTCCACTCTGATGAAGATCCTCATGGGCATTTACAATGCCGATGAGGGCGAGACGGTGCTTGAAGGCAATCCCGTCATGATCCGTTCTCCGAAGCAGGCGCTGGAAAACGGCATTGCAATGATCCACCAGGAGCTGAACCCCGTGCTCGATCTGAGCATCGCCGAAAACATCTTCCTCGGCAAGGAAAAGCGCAATAAGCTCGGCCTTGTCCGCAAGAAGGAGATGGAGGAGGAGACCAAAAAGTGGCTCAAGGAGATCGGCCTTGATGTCAGCCCCAATGTATTGATGCGCACGCTGAGCGTTGCGCAGATGCAGATGGTCGAGATCGCAAAGGCGCTTTCCTGGGACGCGAAGATCATCATCATGGACGAGCCGACGGCCTCTCTGACCGTCCGCGAGGTCGATGTCCTCTTCTCGCTGATCCGCCAGCTCCGCGAACGCAACGTTGCCATCATCTACATCTCTCACAAGATGGACGAGATCTTCCAGATCGCAGACCGCGTGACGGTCCTGCGCGACGGCAAGTTCATCGGTGAGAACGTCATCGGAGAGCTGAGCAAGGACGTTCTGATCTCCATGATGGTAGGCCGCGATATTCAGGAGATCTACCCGAAGCAGACCGTGCCGATCGGCGAGGTTGCGCTGGAGGTTAAGAACCTGAGCGTACCCGGCCGGGTCAAGAACGTCAGCTTCAACGTCCGCAAGGGCGAGATCCTCGGCGTTGCGGGTCTGGTCGGTGCCGGCCGCAGCGAGATGGTCGAGGCGATCTTCGGCGTGCGCAGGAAGTCCTCCGGCGAGGTCTACATCAACGGCGAAAAGGCGGAGATCACCGCTCCGCAGAAAGCGGTCGCCAAGAAGATGGCCTTCATCACGGAGGACCGCAAGGTCACCGGTCTGAACCTGATCGGCAGCGTCCGCGAGAATATGACCATCATCAGCATCCGCGACCTTTGCACGGCACGTCTCGTCAGCCGCAAAAAGTGCGTCAAAGCTGCGGAAAAGTACATTTCGTCCATGAAGATCCGCACGGATTCGCCGGAAAAACTGGTGCAATACCTCTCCGGCGGCAATCAGCAGAAGATCGCAATCGCAAAATGGCTGCTTTCGGAGCCGGACATCATCATTCTGGACGAGCCGACCAGAGGCATTGACGTCGGTGCAAAGCGGGACATCTACCTGCTCATCGGCGAATTTGCCAAGGCGGGCAAGGCAGTCGTGATGATCTCCTCGGAAATGCCGGAGGTCATGGGTATGAGCGACCGGATCATGGTGCTCGCCGACGGTGAGGTAACGGGCTTCGTTGACCGCGCCGACTTCGACGAGGAGACCATCATGCATATGCAATTCGGCACAATGAAAGACACAACAGAAGCGGAGGCAGTGTGATTATGAATCAGTTGGCAGTCAAACAAAAGAAACTGCATTTGGGAGCTTTCAAAGAGCTGGTGATGCTGGGTATCCTGCTCCTGATGTTTATCGTCCTCAGCATCCTGTCGCCGGCGTTTGCGACAAAAGGCAACATCATCAACATCTTCAAGCAGACTGCGATCAACGGCATCCTTGCCACCGGCATGGCCTGCGCAATCCTGGTCGGCGGCTTCGACCTTTCGGTCGGCTCCACCGTCGGCCTGTCCGGTGTCATTGCGGCGCTGCTGGCGCAGGGTCAATATCCGATCGTCGTTCCAATCGCGGCAGCCATTCTCACCGGTCTGGTGGCGGGCCTGCTCAACGGCGTTGCGATCGCGTATCTGAAGATCCCGGCGTTTGTCGTCACACTCGGCACGCAGTCGATCATCCGCGGCCTTGCGTATCTGGCCAGCGGCGGACGCCCGGTGTTCGGCGTCACAAAGGCGTATGAATACATCGCGGGCGGCAAACTCTTCGGCACCATTCCGCTTCTCGTCATCTACTATCTGGCCATCGCGCTGCTCATCGGCTTTGTCCTGACCAAGACCGTTTACGGCAGACGGATCTACGCCGTCGGCGGCAACGATCAGGCGGCAAGCGTTTCCGGCATCAATGTCAAGTTCATCAAGGCATCGGCCTATGTCCTGTGCGGACTGATCGCTGGCGTTGCCGGTATGCTCCTGACCTCCCGTACGGTCTCCGGTTCCCCGATCACCGGTGATGGCTATGAGCTTGACGCCATCGCGGCCTGCGTTATCGGCGGCTTCAGCATGGACGGCGGCTCCGGTAAGTGGTACGGCATGATCATCGGCGCTCTGGTGCTGTCGGTCATCAGCAACGGCCTCGATATCCTGAATGTCAACTCCTACTATCAGCTCATCATCAAGGGCGTCATCGTCATTCTGGCGGTCTTCATCGACGTCCGCGGCCGCAGCAAGCGGTAACAATCCACCCGGTTTTGATGCAGTTTCTGCATTAAAATAAAAATAACAAAGGAGAAAAAGAAAATGAAAAAGGTATTTGCGATCCTCTTGGCACTCGTCATGATTCTCGCCATCGTCGGCTGCTCTTCCGAAAAAGAAGAGACTCCCGATACCGGCAGCCAGCCCACCGCATATTTCTGCATCAGCCATATGTCCAACGCCTGGGCAGTCAACGCGGCCGAGACCATGGAAGCCGCTGCGAAGGAAGCCGGCGTCGCTCTGACCGTCGTTTCCGCCGACCAGGACATCAACAAGCAGGTCAGCCAGATCGAAATGGCTGTCAACGCAAAGGCAACCGCCATCATCATCGAGCCGGTCTCCGCTGAGGGCGTTCTCGCCGCTGTCGAGGCTGCTGAAGCTGCCGGCATCCCCTGCATCATCTTCAACCAGAACATCAGCGATCCCAGCAAGGCTACCTCCTTCGTCGGCGTCTCCAATGCTGACATGGGCTACATGGAAATGAAGCGTGCTTGCGAAGACATGGGCGGCAAGGGCAATGTTGCCATCCTCCTCGGGCCGCGCGGCTCTGAAGGTCAGCTCGGCCGTTCCGAGGGCTACACCAAGGCGCTGGCTGAGTACCCCGACGTCAAGGTCGTCTTCGAAGAAGAAGCTGCCTGGACCACCGAAGATGCTCTGAAGCTCGCTGAGAACTGGCTCTCCACCGGCACCGAGATCAACGCTTTCGTCTGCCAGAACGACAACATGGCCCTCGGCGCGATCAAGGCCGTTGAGGACATCGGCAAGTCCGGCGAGATCAAGGCTTACGGCGTTGACGCTGTTGACGACGCTGTCAAGGCCATCAAGGAAGGCCGTCTGGAGATCTCCGTCGACCAGGCTACCGGCTCCCAGTCCAAGGCTGCCATCGACTGTGTTGTGAAGCTCTCCAAGGGCGAGAAGCTCGACGCACAGTACCTCGTTGAGGCTGTCATCATCGACTCCACCAACGTTGACCAGTACCTGAAGTAATCACATACTGATTTTAGTTCCTTTTCCCCCTTCGTTTCCCTATGGGATAGGGCAATCCCCTTCGGGGGATTGCCCTAAATTAAAAGTTGAAAGGAGCTGCGTAAGCAATGGAAAAAATTACAATGGCGTCTCCGCTGCGCATCGGCACGATGCGCCTGAAAAACCGCTTTGTCATGCCTCCCATGAATACCAACTATTCCAGCGAGACCGGCTGTCTGACACCGCAGATGGAGGCTTACTATGTCCGCCGCGCGAAAGGCGGCGTGGGTATGATGGTGCTCGAGGCGGTATCCGTCGACCCGAACAGCAAAAACCACGGCGTTCAGCCGATGCTTTATGACGAAAAGTTCGTTCCCGCATGGTCAAACCTGATCGAAAGAATCCAGAGCTTTGGCACCAAGGTATCTATTGAAATTGCACATTTCGGCTCTGAGGCAACTCTGGCACCGAGAGTTTCCTCCTCGGATTGCAGCCGTTTTCCCGGTGTTGAGGTCAAGAGCCTGAGCGTGGAAGAGATCGCGCAGGTGCAGCAGCAGTTCGTGCGCACCATCGCCAACGCCAAAATGGCGGGGGCGGACGCGGTTACGCTCCACGGCGCACATGGCTACCTGATCGCGGAATTCCTCTCTCCGATCTATAACAAGCGTACCGACCGCTACGGCGGCAGCCTGGAAAACCGCACCCGCTTCCTCGTGGAGCTGATCCAACAGGCGAAGCGGGTCGTTGGCGACCGCTTCCCGATCATGGTGCGCTACAGCGTCGACGAATTCGCCACCGGCGGCAGAACGGTGGAGGAATCGGTCGAGATCGCGAAGATCCTGGAAAAGGCAGGCGTCGCGGCGGTGGATCTCTCCGCCGGCATCCCGAATGCCTATACCTTCACGAATCCTCCCAACGGACTGGGCGACACCTCCTGCCTGCTGGTCGAAAAGGCCGCGCAGGTCAAGGCGGCGGTGAACATCCCCGTCATCTGCGCCAACACGATCCGCTACCCGGAGGAGATCGACCGTATTTTGGGCGAGGGCAAGGTCGACATGGTCGCGCTGGGCCGCCCGCTTCTGGCCGACCCCGACTTCCCGCGCAAGGCGCTTGCGGGGAAGGGTGACGAGATCCGTCCCTGCCTGTCGTGCCAGCACTGCTTCCGCACGCTCGATTCCGGCCGCTCGCTGCGCTGCGCGGTCAACCCGGAGACCGGACGGGAATATATGTACGGCTGCGTAACGAAAGAGGCTCCGCAGAGAGTTGCCGTCATCGGCGGCGGCCCTGCCGGCTGTGAGGCCGCGCGGATCGCTGCGCTGCAGGGTCATACCGTAGCGCTGTATGAGAAGGAGGCTCGCCTCGGCGGCTCTCTGAACGCGGCAGCCATTCCTCCCAACAAGGGCAAGATCGGTAAGCTGGTCGACTGGTATGCGCACCAGATGGAGCTGCTCGGCGTTGAAGTCCACCTTGGCGTGAACGTGACGCCGGAGCTGCTGGCGCAGTTCAAGCCCGACCGCGTGATCGCGGCGGTGGGCGCGTCCTATGCGCGCTTTATCCCCGGCAGCACGGGCAAGAACGTCATCACCGCGATCGAGGCGCTGCAGGAGCCGGAACGCGTCGGACGCCGCGTTGCCATCATCGGCGGCGGCGCAAGCGGCTGCGAAACGGCGGAATTCTTCGCCGGCGAACGCGTAAAGATCGAATTTACCGGCGTGGACGGCATCAACGGCCCGCTGCTCTACCGCAAAACGGAAGAGCCTGCAACGGAGAAAGACCGTGAGGTCACGGTGATCGAGATGATGCCCGGCTACGCGCAGGACATGGACGAATTCAACAAGGCTGCCATGCACGTTCTGCTGCCGGAAAAGGGCGTTACACTGCTGACCGGCACACGCGTGCTGGAGATCAACGCCGAGGGCGTGCGCGTATGCCTGCCGGACGGCGAGGAAAAGCGGCTCGAAGCGGACACCGTTATTCTGGCTGCGGGCCTGCAGACGAACACGCTGCCGGAGGCGCTTGCGGGCATTCCGGTGCAGTGGGTCGGCGATTGCAGTAAGCCCGGCCGCATCGGAGACGCGACCTACAGCGCCTATGCCACGATGCGGGAGTTGAACGGATAAAGCGCTTACAATTCTCTGTATTATTGCGGAAACGCGGGTTGACAAAACCGGAAAATAGATTACAATAGTATATAATTTGTAAAAGCATTGCAGCTTATCCGTTCGACGCCACAGACGGCGACGCCGTAAAGGATGAATAAAAACTGGAGTGTGGTTTGCATGAAGCTGACCGTTGATAATCTGAATAAGCAAGCGTATGACGCGCTGAAACAGAGCCTGCTTGAGAAAAAATACCCCGCCGGAATGCGTCTGGTCGACTCCAAGCTGGCTGAGGATTTCGGCATCAGCCGGACGCCCATCCGTGACGCGCTGATGAAGCTCAGCGAGGAAGGCCTTGTCTACAGCAATGGCCGCGGTTTCCGCGTTTACAGCCCCACCGCCGACGACATCCGTGAAATTTTTGAGCTTCGCCTGATGTTTGACCTGTACGCGGCGAGAAAGGTGATCGAAGAGATCCTGCCGAAGGACGCCGAGGCGGAAAAACGGATCGACAGCGCATATCTGAGCGAGGCAAATGCCGACAATCAGGAGGCGGACGATGATTTTATCAAGTCCGACGAGGATTTTCACGCCTGCATCGTATCCTTGCTCGGCAATGAGCGTATGAGCGAGTCCTATTGCGACATTCGCAACCAGATGCGCGCCTTCCGCAGCATTACGGCGCACAGCACTGACCGCCGCCGCAAGGCGCACCAGTACCACGAGCGCATCTACCAGGCCCTCAAGCACCGTGATGTGCAGGCGGTCGAGGAAGCCATCCGCCGCCATACCAGCCTGAGCATGGAGGATGCGCTGCACGATATCGAAGAAACACAGCGATAAGCAAAATGCTGCCGCGTCGTTCGGATGCGGCAGCATTCGTGTTTCTGAAAAGAAGAGAAAAAAGCGTACAGTGATATTGAAAATAACCGAATTGCTGTGTATAATATTATAATGTATGATTCTATACCCGAAATCCGCAAGGAAAAGCACGAATGGAGAAGCGCGTATGGCAGACAGGATCACGAGCAACCAGAACCCTTTGCTGCGGCATATCCGCAAGCTGCAAGCCTCGCGTGCCTACCGCGAAGAACGCGGCGAATTCGTCTGTGACGGCTTCAAGCTGCTGGACGAGGCGCTGAAATGGTATCCGCACCTGAAAACCGTGATCGTCGCGGAGGGCGAGCGCCTGCCGCCGCTTCCGAACGATGTGCGCGTTGCACAGATTCCCGCCTCTCTGATGCAGAGCCTTTCCAGCATGAAGAGCCCGCAGGGTGTGATCTTTACCTGCGCGATGCCGAAAACTGAAACGGCGGAGATACACGGAGGAACGCTTTTGCTTGACCGCGTGCAGGACCCCGGCAATCTCGGCACGATCCTGCGCACGGCGGACGCGTTCGGCGTGCCGGTGCTGCTGACAAACGGCTGCGCCGATCCCTATTCGGAAAAAACACTGCGGGCCTCGATGGGTGCGGTGCTGCGCACCGCGCCGCAGAGCGCGGAGCTTTCGAAGATTTTGAGCGCCTGCAAGGAACGGGGCATTCGCATCACGGCGACCGCCCTCTCGGCAACCGCGACCGACCTGCGGCAGACGCAGATCAAAGACGATCTCGTCGTCATCGGCAGCGAAGGGCAGGGGATCTGTCAAGAACTTTTGGCGGCCTCCGACCGGCAGGTCATCATCCCCATGCAGCCGCGCTGCGAGTCGCTCAATGCTGCGGTCGCGGCGGCCATCGTGATGTGGAATATGAAATACTGATACTGAACTTAGCGAAAGAGAGAAAGATATGCTAAAGCACTGGATATGGCTGACCACGCGAAAGGGCGTCGGCACGCGCGGCTGCGCGCAGCTCCTGCGCCTTTATGAGACGGCGGAGCGGATCTATGAGTTGCGCGAGCGCGACTATACCGGCACGGAGGGCTTTGAGCGCCGCTGGCTGGAGGGCTTGCTCGACAAGTCTCTGGATGAGCCGGAGCGCATTTTGACCGAATGCGACAACAAGGAGATCTCCCTGCTGACCTTCGCCGACGAAGCCTATCCGATGCGATTGAAGAATATTGCCGACCCGCCCGCGGTACTCTACTACCGCGGTACGCTCCCGCGCTTTGACGAGGAAGTGACCGTCGGCGTGGTCGGCTCAAGACGGTGCAGCGCCTACGGCCTGCTGCACGCAAAGCAGTTTTCCAAGCTGATTGCCGCGAGCGGCGGCATCGTCGTCTCCGGCGGCGCACGCGGCATCGACACGATGGCGCTGCGCGGTGCGCTCGATTCGACCATGCCCGTCGTGTGCGTGCTCGGCTGCGGCGTCGATGTGGTCTACCCGCGCGAGAACAAGACCCTGTTCCGCGAGATCGAGCAGCACGGCTGCCTTTTGAGCGAATATCCGCCGAATACGCCGCCGGAGCGCGGCAATTTTCCCGTGCGCAACCGCCTGATCAGCGGGCTTTCGCTCGGCGTGCTCGTGGTCGAGGCGCCGGAGAAGAGCGGCGCCCTCATCACCGCCGAGCACGCGCTCGAACAGGGGCGCGACGTCTTTGCCATTCCGGGCAACATCGGCGTGAAGCACTGCGAGGGCAGCAACCGTCTGCTGCGCGAGGGCGCGATCATGGTCGAAAACGGGTGGGAGGTACTGCGCGACTACCAGCCGCTATATCCCGACAAGCTCTCCGACGGCAGAAGCATGGAATCCATGCACAGACTCTTTCAGGCGCGCTATCAAAAGGCACTTCCGGTCTTCTCACCTGTCATGATTGACGACCGGGGCGACAAAAAAGCCGTTGACAATCCCGCGCCGAAGCATTATAGTGACGAAAAAGAGAACCGCCCGGCGCTGTCGGCGGACGAAGAGCGGCTTCTGTCCACGCTCACGGACAAGCCGCTGCACGCGGATGCGCTCGTTGCCGCAAGCGGCCTGCCTGCCCAGCGCGTCATGGCCGCGCTGACGCTCCTGCAGATCAAGGGGCTTGCCTGCAAGCTGGCGGGTAACTATTATCAGCGAAAATTTTGAATGAAATCGGAGGTTCCTGCATGGCAAAGGGAACAAATCTGGTCATTGTCGAATCGCCCTCCAAGGCGAAAACCATAGGAAAATACCTGGGCGCGGATTACCGCGTCGAGGCGTGCATGGGACATCTGCGCGATCTGCCGAAAAGCACGATGGGCGTGGACATCGAGCATGATTTCACGCCGGAATACCGCCCGATGGCGGGCAAGGAAGCGATCATCTCCGAGCTGAAGCACGCGTCGGACAAGGCGAGCTGCGTCTATCTCGCGACCGACCCTGACCGCGAGGGCGAGGCGATCTCATGGCATCTGAAGCAGCTTCTCAACATCCCGGACGAAAAAGCCAGACGTGTGACGTTTAACGAGATCACCAAGGGCGTCGTCACCAAGAGCATCGGCCAGCCGCGTGACATCGACTATAACCTTGTCGACGCGCAGCAGGCCAGACGCATCCTCGACCGCATCGTCGGCTATCAGCTCAGCCCGCTGCTGTGGAAAAAAGTGCGCCGCGGTCTGTCCGCCGGGCGTGTGCAGTCCGTCGCGACGCGTCTGGTCGTCGAGCGCGAGCGCGAGATCGAGGCCTTTGTGCCGAAGGAATACTGGACGCTTGACGCGCTGCTGCGCTGTGTGGACAAGCCCGGCAGCTTCACCGCCCGCTATTACGGCGAGACGAAAAAGCGCGAGCTGCACAGCGAAGCGGAGGTCGACGAGATCATCCGCGACGTGACGGGAAAGGATTTTACCGTCGCTTCCGTCAAGCGCGCCGAAAAGCGCCGCAGCCCGACACCGCCGTTCATCACCTCGACGCTCCAGCAGGAGGCGTCGCGCAAGCTCAATATGACGCCGCGCCGCACGATGGCCGTCGCGCAGCAGCTCTATGAGGGCGTGGACATCACCGGCGAGGGCACGGTCGGCTTGATTACCTATATGCGTACCGACTCACTCCGCCTGTCCGAGGAGGCGCTCTCCGCCGCGAAGGACTTCATCGTCGGGCGCTACGGCAGCGCCTACTATGCCGGTGCGCCGCGCCGCTTCCGTGCCAAGTCCGGTGCGCAGGACGCGCATGAGGCCATCCGTCCGAGCAATGTCGCCCTCGACCCGGAGACGATCAAGGGCGACCTGACGCGTGAGCAGTACCGTCTGTATAAGCTCATCTGGAGCCGCTTCGTCGCCTGCCAGATGGCCGACGCCCGTTTTGACGCGGTGCAGATCGACGCCGTCTGCGGGGGGCATACCTTCCGCGCGACCGATCAGGTGCTGAAATTCGCGGGCTATACCGCGGTGTATGAAGAAGGCCGCGACGACGAGACGGAGGAAAAGGGCGGCAGCCTGCCCGACCTCACGGGCAACGAGCGCCTGCGCGCCGAGAACACCAAAAAGGAACAGCATTTTACCGCGCCGCCCGCGCGCTATACCGAGGCGACGCTCGTCAAGGCGATGGAGGAGCGCGGCGTCGGCCGGCCCTCGACCTACGCCTCGATTGTCGCAACGATCCAGGATCGGGAATATGTGATTAAAAAGGACAAACGCCTTGCGCCGACCCCGCTGGGCATCGTCGTGACCGACCTGATGCTCGACCACTTCAAGGACGTCATCGACGTGGAATTCACGGCGAACATGGAGCACCAGCTCGACGAGGTCGAGGCCGGTAGAGTGGAATGGAAACGCGTCCTGCGCGAGTTCTACGCGGACTTCCACCGCGAGATGACCGAGGCTGAGCAGACCCTCGACGGCAAGCGCATCAAGGTGCCGGACGAGGAGACGGACGAGATCTGCGACGTCTGCGGCAGACGCATGGTCATCAAAAGCGGCCGTTTTGGGCGCTTCCTTGCGTGTCCGGGCTTCCCGGAGTGCAAGAACACCAAGCCCATCGTCGAACGGATGCCGGGCCGCTGCCCGAAGTGCGGCTCGACGATCCTCAAGCGCAAGTCGAAGAAGGGCTATGTCTACTATGCCTGCGAGCGCGGCGCGGAATGCGGCTTTATGACGTGGGACGTGCCGACGGCGAACGACTGCCCCTCCTGCGGGCAGACGCTCTTCAAAAAGTCCGGCAGGGGACAGATGAAGCCCTTCTGCATCAACGAGGCCTGCAAGGACTTCCTGCCGGAGGACAAGCGCGGCTATAAGCGCCGTATGCCCAAGGCGACGACCGAGACGGTCGAGACGGCGGAGGAACTGACGGCTGCGGAAACGCCTGCAGAGAAGAAAACGAAGAAACCGGCGAAAAAGACCGCCGCAAAGTCTACAAAAGCCAAAGGAACGAAGAAAGCATGACAGAAGTGAAAGTGATCGGCGCGGGTCTGGCGGGCAGCGAGGCCGCGTGGCAGCTTGCCCAGCGCGGCTTTTCCGTGGCGCTTTATGAGATGAAGCCCGAAAAAATGACGCCTGCGCACCACTGCGCGGACTTTGCCGAGCTGGTCTGCTCCAACTCCCTGCGCGGCGACCGGCTGGAAAACGCGGTCGGCCTGCTCAAGGAGGAGCTGCGCCGGCTGGACAGCCTGATCCTTGCCTGCGCGGACGCAACGCGTGTCGAGGCGGGCGGCTGCCTCGCGGTCGACCGCTACGGCTTTTCGGCCATGGTGACGCAGAAGCTCCGTGCGCATCCCAACGTCCGCGTCATCCCCGGCGAGGTCACGCGTGTGCCGGAGGGGCCTGTCATCATCGCCACGGGGCCGCTCACCTCGGACGCCATGAGCGAGGCGATCGGCGCCTATTTCGGAAATGCCGATTATCTGCACTTTTTCGATGCCGCGGCGCCGCTCGTGACGCTGGAATCCGTGGATATGTCCCGCGCGTGGTACGCCTCACGTTATGACCGCGGCAGCGCGGACTATATCAACTGCGCCATGTCGCGTGAGGAATACACGGCCTTCGTGCGGGAGCTTGCCTCCGCCGAGGAGGCCGAGGTGCACGGCTTCGAGGACAAAAATGTCTTCGAGGGCTGTATGCCCGTGGAGGTTATGGCGCGGCGCGGCGAGGACACCCTGCGCTACGGGCCGCTCAAGCCCGTCGGCCTGAAAGACCCCGCCACGGGGAAAGAACCTTACGCCGTCGTGCAGCTCCGCCGGGACAACGCGGCGGGCAATATCTACAACCTTGTCGGCTTCCAGACGCACCTGAAATTTCCGGAACAGAAACGCGTCTTTTCGATGATTCCCGCGCTGCGTGAGGCGCAGTTCGTCCGCTACGGCGTGATGCACCGCAACACCTTCCTCAATTCGCCGCGCCTGCTCGACCGCACCTATGCCGACCGCCGCGACAGCATGGTTGCCTTCGCCGGGCAGATGACCGGCGTGGAGGGCTATGTGGAGTCCTGCGCGTCCGGCTATGTGGCGGCGGTGTCAATGGCTGCGCGGCTGCGCGGCGAGCCGGTGCCTGATTTTTCGCGTAAGACGGCCATCGGCGCGCTGGGCTATTACATCAGCGACACGTCTGTAACCTCCTTCCAGCCGATGAACGTCAATTTCGGCATCATCGAGCCGCTGGAGCAGCGCGTCAGGGGCAAAGCGAACAAGAATCTCGCAATCGCCAACCGCGCGCTTGCGTATCTGGAAACAATGAATCAAAGAAACGGAGAAGAAGCATGAAAATCATCATTGACGCTATGGGCGGCGACAACGCGCCGGATCAGATCGTTCTGGGCGCGCTGCAGTCCGCAAAGGAGTTCGGCATTGAGATCGTGCTTGTCGGGCGCGGCGAGCAGGTGCTCTCCTGCATGAAGGCGCACGGCTGGGATACGCTCCCGGCCGGCGTGGAGGTCGCCAACGCCGACGACGTCGTCGACATGGAGGCGGAGCCGACCGAGGTCGTCCGACAGCACAAAAATTCGTCGATGGTGATCGGCCTGAAGATGCTTGCTGACGGCGCGGGCGACGCGTTTATCTCCGCCGGCAGCAGCGGCGCCCTGCTGACGGCTGCGACGCTCATCGTCAAGCGCATCCGGGGCATCCGCCGCGCGGCCTTTGCGCCGCTTCTGCCCATCGGCGGCGGCACGATCCTCGTCGACGCGGGCGCGAACACCGAATGCACGCCGGAATACCTGCTGCAATTCGGCTGCATGGGCTCACTTTTTGCCCAGAAGGCGCACAAAAAGCCCAGCCCCCGCGTGGCGCTGCTGAACAACGGCGCGGAGGAGACGAAGGGCGACGAGCTGCACCGCGAGGCGTATCAGCTTCTGAAAAAGGCCGGAGAAAATGGCACGATCAACTTTATCGGCAATATTGAGGCGCGAGACGTGCCGGGCGGCGGCGCGGACGTCGTCGTTGCGGACGGCTTTTCCGGCAACGTATTGCTTAAGACCATCGAGGGCACGGCCATCTATATGTCCAAGCTGATGAAGGAGA
The DNA here is from genome assembly GCA_964629755.1 of uncultured Oscillospiraceae bacterium. Lineage (GTDB taxonomy): Bacteria > Bacillota > Clostridia > Oscillospirales > Oscillospiraceae > JAZOXB01. The sequence continues at coordinate 15,233 of CAZVSJ010000010.1, forward strand.
TGTTTATGCGCAGCGCGGTGTCCAAGCTCGGCTACCTGTGCTGCAAAAAGGGCGTGAACCACATCAAGGAGCTGATGGACTACCGCGAGGTCGGCGGCTCAATGGTCATCGGCATCGGCAAGCCCGTCATTAAGGCGCATGGCTCGTCCGACGCCCGCGCGGTGCGCGGCGCGATCAGGCAGGCCATCGGCGCGGTCGAGAGCGGCTTCTGCGACGATATTCGCGCCAACGTTGCGGCGATGACCCTGCCGCGGGAGGGAACGGCTCATGCAGAAGAAGCTTGAACAGGCCCTCGGCTATACTTACCGCGACCGGCAGCTGCTTGAGACGGCCCTGTCGCACACGTCCTATGCCAATGAGATCTTCAAGGACAATCTGCACAGCTACGAGCGGCTGGAATTCCTCGGCGATTCGATCCTCGGCTTCGTCACGGCGGATTATCTGTTCCGCACGTTTCCGAACAAGCACGAGGGCGAGCTGACGCGCATCCGCGCGGAGCTGGTGTGCGAAAAGAATCTCGCCGCGATTGCCGAGCGGCTGAACCTCGGCGACTACCTGCTCTTGGGCAACGGCGAGGAGCACGGCGGCGGCCGCCACCGCAGCGGCACGCTGTGCGACGTGATGGAATCCCTCATCGCGGCGGCTTACCTCGACGGCGGCTTCGAGGCGGCGAAAGGGATCGTCCAGCGCCTGATCCTGCCGGAGCTTGCGCAAAAGCCCAAGTCGCAGGACTATAAAACGGAGCTGCAGGAGCTGGTGCAGCGGAAAAAAGACCAGGTCCTGCATTATGAACTGGTCGCGGAGAGCGGCCCTGACCACTGCAAGGAGTTTACCGTCCGCGTGCTGCTCAACGGCGCGCCCGTCGGCAGCGGCAGCGGCTCGAGCAAAAAACGCGCGGAACAGGCAGCGGCGGAGGAAGCCATCCGGCGGCTGTTCCCCGAAAATGATTCGGACTGTGAATAAACAGTCCGAATTTTTTCGCCTGTCGCACAGAAAATCCGCTTTTTGCTTGCAATTTGGCACAATATTTGGTACAATACCTTATTGCAAAATACTACAGGAGCATTCTGTCCATGTATCTGAAACATCTCGAAATTCAGGGCTTCAAATCGTTCCCCGACCGGACGGTCGTCAGCTTCGGCCACGACATCACCGCGATCGTCGGCCCGAACGGCAGCGGAAAATCGAATATCTCCGACGCGATCCGTTGGGTCATGGGCGAGCAGAACTCCCGTTCGCTGCGCGGACAGAAGATGGAAGACGTCATCTTCGGCGGCACGGAGAAGCGCGGACAGGTCGGCTTTGCCGAGGCTACGCTCGTGCTGGACAACTCCGACCGCGCCCTGCGCTACGACGCGGACGAAATGGTCATCACCCGCCGGTATTACCGCTCCGGCGAGAGTGAATACTATATCAACCGGCAATCCGTCCGCCTGCGCGACATCAACGAGCTGTTTATGGACACCGGCCTCGGCCGCGAGGGCTATTCCAATATCAGCCAGGGCCGTATCGACGAGATCCTCTCGGTCAAGAGCACCGACCGCCGCGAGATTTTTGAAGAGGCGGCGGGCATCTCCAAGTACCGCCACCGCAAGGAGGAGACGGAGCGGCGACTTGCAACGACACAGGACAATCTTTTGCGCATCGGCGACAAGATCTCCGAGCTGGAGCTGCAGGTCGAACCGCTGCGTGAGCAGTCGGAAAAGGCGAAGAAATTCCTTGCCTACCGCGACGAGCTCAAGGGCTTTGAGGTCGCACTGTGGCTGCAAACGCTGGAAAAGCTGAGCGCCACCGCGCGCAAGGCGGAGGAGGACTACCACTCCGCTGCGTTCATTTTGCAGCAGGAGCATACCGCCCTCGACCAGCTCTACGTCACGGCGGAGACGCTGGCCTTTGACCTGCACAACCGCGACGCACAGATCGACGGCCTGCGTGAGCAGATCGCGCTGGCGGACGCGCAGACGCAGTCCGTCCAGAGCGCCATCGCCATTTTGCAGACGAACAGCGAAAACTGCCTTGCAAACATCGACCGCGTCAAGCGCGAGCTTGCCGAGCAGGAGACGAGAAGCGGCGGCATCGGCGAGCAGATCAAGACGTTGGAGCAACGCGTCAGCGAGATCGCAGTGCAGATGCAGGAGCTTGCCGACCAGCTCCACAGCGCGGAGATCGAGGGCAAGCGTCTGGCCGATTCGGCTGACGGCATGACCAAACGCTATTTTGAACTGCGCAACCGGCAGGAATCGCTGCGCACGGAGCTTTCCGCAAGGAGCGCCGACCTCAGCGCGACCACCGATTCCCTGCGCCAGAGCGCCGAGCGGCGCGCGCAGGTCGAGTCGGACTGCGAGGCCGCCGCTGCGCGGAAATCGGACGCGCAGACCCGCCTTGACGCTGCGCGCAAGGCGCTCTCCGAGGCGCAGGAGGAGATCACCGCTTGCAATAATACGATTGAGGGCTACCGCCTGCGCAGCAAGGCCCGCGCGGAAAAGCGCGACAGCCTGAAAAAGCAGACAACGGAGCTGTCCCTCGCACTGGAAACGACGTCCTCGCGCCTGAAGCTCTTTGAGGAGATGGAGCGCGAATACGAGGGCTTTTCCAAGGCCGTGCGCGTGGTCATGCAGCAGAGCAAGCGCGGCCAGCTCCGCGGCATCCACGGCCCGGTCTCCCAGCTCATCCGCACGGGCGACCGCTACACCGTCGCCGTCGAGATCGCGCTCGGCAGCGCTATGCAGCAGATCATCGTTTCTGACGAGCAGGCCGCCAAGGCTGCGATCCAGTATCTCAAGCGCAACGACGTGGGCCGCGCGACCTTCCTGCCGATCAGCGTCATTCGCGGCAAGGACTGGAACGAACGCGGCGCAGAGACTTGCAGAGGCTTCGTCGGCGTCGCTTCCGACCTTGTCAAATGCGACGAGCGCTACCGCCAGATCATCTCGAACCTGCTCGGCAGGACTGCCATCGCGGAGGACATGGACGCGGCAATTGCCATGGCGGAGCGCTTTGGACACCGCTTCCGCATCGTCACCCTCGACGGACAGGTCATCAACGCCGGCGGCTCGATGACGGGTGGCTCGGTGAGCAAAAATACTGGCATTCTCTCGCGCGCCAACGAGATCGAACGCCTGCGCAAGCTGCTGGCGGACACCAAAGAGCGGCACGCTGCGGCGGTCACCGCGCTGACCGAGGCCGAACGCCTCGTACAGCAGGTCGATTTTGAGCTTTCCGCCGAGACGGAGCGCCTCCGCGCCGCCGAGGACAACGTTCTGCGGCTGTCCGGCGAGGAAAAGCAGTATGCCGCTCTCGCAGAGGCCATCGGCGACGCGCTGACCTCCTCGGAAAGCGAGCTGGCTGCGCTGAAAACGCGTACGGACGCCGACGAGCGCCGCAAAACGGCATTAACGGAACAAATCAGCACGCTGGAACGTCAAATCTCGCAGACGGAGCAGGAACTTGCGGTCGTTTCGGACGGGCAGAGCGTCGCAGCCGAGCAGAGCAGCCGCCTCTCCGAGCGCATGACGGCCATCCGCATGGATACCGCCGCGCTGGAGGCCGAACGCGCGACTGCGCAGGATTCCATCGGCCGCCTGCGCGGGTTGGAGCTTGCCATGCACGGCGACCACGCGCAGAAGACCGCCCTGATTGCGACCTATACCAAGGAAAACGACGATCTGCTGGCGCAGATCGCGCAGCGGCGGGCGGAGCTGCAGACGCAGCTTGACGCGGCGGAACAGCAGCGCGGGACGCTGAAGGCCGCGCTGGACGAGCGCGCGCAGATCGAATCGCGCAAGACCTCCACCGAGAAGGACGCGCAGAATAAGAGCCGCGACATCCTGAACATGGAGCGCGAGAGCGCCCGTCTTGAGGCCAAAAAGACGGCTGCCGAGATGGAGGAAAAGCAGATCATCGACAAGCTCTGGGACTCCTACGAGCTGACCCGCTCGACCGCGCCGCAGGCTGCCGCGCAGATCGAGAGCGTGCAGACTGCGCAGAAGCGCGTCGCGGAGCTGCGGCGCAAGATCTCCGCCCTCGGCACGCCGAACCTCGGCGCCATTGAGGAATTCGCCCGCGTGAACGAGCGCTACGAATACCTGACCGGCCAGCGCGACGACGTTCTGACCTCCAAGCGCGACCTCGAGGGCATCATCAGTGACATCACGAAGCAGATGACGGAGATCTTCACGACCGAGTTTGCCAAGATCAACACCTATTTTGGACAGACCTTCACCGAGATGTTTGGCGGCGGCAAGGCCTCGCTGGAGCTTGAGGACAAGAACGAGCCGCTGACCTGCGGCATCGAGATTCGCGTCCAGCCGCCCGGCAAGCAGCTCAAGACGATCACGCTGCTCTCCGGCGGCGAGAAGGCGTTCGTTGCCATCGCGCTCTATTTCGCCATTTTGAAGGTGCGCCCGACGCCCTTCTGTATGCTCGACGAGATCGACGCTGCACTGGACGACCGCAACGTCGAGCGCTTTGCCAGTTACCTGCACGGCTTCAGCCAGAAGACGCAGTTCATCGTCATCACGCACCGCCGCGGCACGATGGAGGCGGCGGATGTCCTGTACGGCGTGACGATGCAGGAGCAGGGCATTTCCAAGATCCTCCACCTCGATCTGAACCAGATAGAGCAGCAGCTCGACATCGTCTCGGAGGAATAAGCAACATTCCAATGTATAAACTACCCAAGACAGGAGAAAAACAATGGGATTTTTTGATAAAATCAAGAATGGCCTGAAAAAGACCAGAACCGCCATCGCTGCGACGCTCGGCGGCATCTTCGACTCCTTCACCGGCGCGAACGAGGACTTCTACGAGGAGCTGGAGGAGAGTATGATCCTTGCCGACATCGGCGTGGAGACGTCGAGCAAGGTCGTCGAGAAGCTCCGCGAGCGCGTCAAGGAGCAGAAGCTGCGCGGCGCGGAGGAGATCCACAACGCCCTCAAGGACATCCTTGTCGAGACGCTGAACGTGGGCGACACCGCCCTGCACATCGGCACGAAGCCGTCGGTCATCCTCGTCATCGGCGTCAACGGCGTCGGCAAGACGACGACCATCGGCAAGCTGGCGCACAACCTCTCTGAGCAGGGCAAGCGTGTGCTGCTGTGCGCGGGCGACACCTTCCGCGCGGCTGCCGCGGATCAACTGGAGGTCTGGGCGGGCCGCTCCGGCACGCAGATCGTCCGCCAGCACGAGGGCGCAGATCCCGCCTCCGTCGTCTTTGACGCGATCTCCGCGGCCAAGGCACGCGGCACGGACGTGATCCTCTGCGACACCGCCGGCCGCCTGCACAACAAGGCGAACCTGATGAACGAGCTGGGCAAGATCTCGCGCATTATCGACCGGGAGCTGCCCGACGCGGATAAGGAAGTCCTGCTCGTGCTCGACGGCACGACGGGGCAGAACGGCCTGATCCAGGCCAAACAGTTCAAGCAGATCGCGGGCGTCACAGCCATCGCGCTGACCAAACTCGACGGCACCGCCAAGGGCGGCATCGTCATCGCCGTGGCCGATGAGCTGCAGATCCCCGTGAAGTATATCGGCGTGGGCGAACAGATGGACGACCTGATGCCTTTCGACGCGCGCAGCTTTGTCGATGCGCTGATCTGAGGAGGCCGAAATGAGAAACGACGGAAGAGCCGCAGACGAAATGCGGAAGGTGAAGGCGACCCTTGGCTTTACGAAGTTCGCCGAGGGGAGCTGTCTGATCGAGGTCGGAGACACCGTTGTGCTTTGTAACGCGTCGGCCGAGGCAAAGGTGCCGCCGCACGTTACCTCCGGCGGCTGGATTACGGCGGAGTATTCCATGCTTCCGCGCGCCAACCGCGAGCGCAGCAAGCGCGACATCTCCAAATTAAAGCTCGCGCCGCGCAGCGCGGAGATCCAGCGCCTGATCGGCAGAAGCCTGCGCAGCGCGGTCGACCTGCAGGCGCTCGAGGGCTATACGATCACCGTCGACTGCGACGTTTTGCAGGGCGACGGTGGCACGCGGACGGCGTCCGTCACGGGCGGCTTCATTGCCCTGACGCTGGCCTGCCGCAAGCTGCTCTCCGAGGGAAAGATCGAAAATATGCCCGTTAAGACCTATGTCGCGGGTGTTTCGGCCGGTATCGTACGCAATGAGGCTATGCTCGACCTGTGCTATGAGGAGGATTCCCGCGCATTGGTCGACCTCAACTGCGTAATGACCGCCGAGGGCGACATCATCGAGCTGCAGGCGACGGGCGAGGGCAGACCGTTTACCATTGAGGAACAGCGCAAGCTCGTCAATCTGTGCAGAAAGGGCAACGCCCTGCTGACGCAGATGCAGCGCAGATGTCTGGGGGCGCTTGAATGAGGATCGTACTGGCAAGCAACAACGCGCACAAATTAGAGGAATTGCGCGCGATTTTGACGACCCTCGGCATGGAGGTCGTCGCCCAGAAGGAACTGGGCATTTCGGTCGAGCCGGAGGAGACCGGCACGACCTTTGAAGAAAACTCGTATATTAAGGCAAAGACCGTGATGGATTGCTGCCACCTTCCGACCATTGCGGACGATTCCGGCCTGATGGTCGATGCGCTCGGTGGCGCACCCGGCGTCTATTCCGCGCGCTACGGCGGCGCGGCCTGCAAGTCAGACCGTGACCGGCTGGAATATCTGCTTGCGCAGATGCAGAACGTGGCCGATGGCGACCGCATGGCGAAATTCGTCAGCGTCATCACGCTGCTGACGCCGGATGGCAAGCGCGTCGTCGCGCGGGGCGAGTGCCCCGGCGTGATCCTGCGCGAACCGATGGGTGAAAACGGCTTCGGTTACGATCCCGTGTTCTATGTGGCGCAGGAGGGCTGCACCTTTGCGCAGCTTCCGGCCGAGCGGAAAAACCGGATCTCTCACCGGGCAAGGGCGCTGGAGGCCTTTGCCGAACAGATCAGAAGGGAGCAGGATTATGCTGACAAGTAAGCAACGCGCCGAGCTGCGCAGCGAGGCAAACACGCTGGAGACGACTCTGATGGTCGGAAAGGGCGGCATTACCGAGGCCGTGGTCGCAGAAGCTGCCACGCAGCTTGAGGCGCGCGAGCTCGTCAAGGGCCGTGTTTTGGAGGCTGCGCTGCTGACGGCGCGCGAGGCGTGTGACGCGCTTTGCGAAGCGCTGAGAGCCGAGGGCATCCAGTGCGTCGGCTCCAAATTCGTGATTTATAAAAAGTCCGAAAAAAAGGCACAGGAGGCAGCGCGTCAGGCGCGCGCCCTGCAAAAGAAAAACGCCAACCCCGTCCGCCGCGGCGCGCAGGAGCGCCGCAAAAGGGCGAAGGAAGCGCGCGAAAAGCGCAACGAATATTTCCGTCAGGCGGCGATCCAGGCCGCGATCGACCGCCGCAAGGGCAACACTGAAAAATAAGAGAGAAGGAACCTAAAATGGCAAGGATCGGCATTTTCGGCGGGAGCTTCAACCCTCCGCATCTGGGACATATGCTTGCGCTGCGGGAGTTTCAGGAGAAACTCTCGCTGGATCGCGTGCTGCTGATCCCGGCTGCCGTTCCTCCGCATAAGAAGCTGACAGCCAATTCGCCTTTGGCGGAGCACCGGCTGCAAATGACGCGTCTGGCCGCGCAGGATATGCAGAATGTTGAAGTGCTCGACCTTGAGCTGCGCCGCGAGGGCGCGAGCTATACCGCGGACACCGTCGCCCAGCTCCGCCTGACCTATCCGCACGACGAGCTGTTTTTGCTCATGGGCACGGATATGTTCCTCTCCTTCGGAAAATGGTATCACCCCGAGCGCATCGCCCGGGAGGTGACGCTTGCCGTTGCGCACCGCGATGTGGATGACCCGCAGGTGCTTCATGAATGCGAAAGGACGCTGCGGGAGACGCTCGGCGCTCGGACGGTCTTCGTGGAAAACAGCTTTCTGCCCCATTCGTCCACCTCGGTGCGCGCGATGCTCGCGTTTGACTGCGCGGCATCCTATCTTTCCGCACCGGTGCTCGACTATATCCGGGAAAACGCCCTGTATTTTTGCGGCGCAAAGCTGAAGAACCTGCCGTTCGAGGAGCTTTCGCGCGTCAGTCTGAGCCTGCACAAGCCCAAGCGCGTCGCCCATGTGGCCGGATGCAGTATGACGGCCAGGAGCCTTGCCGCGCAGTACGGCGCGGATGAGACGGACGCCGCGCGGGCGGGCATTTTGCACGATATTACGAAGGCGCTCAGCGGCGACGAACAGTTGAAATTGTGCGAAAGATATGCTATGATATTAGATAAATTTGAACGCGATAATCCCAAATTGCTGCACGCAAAGACCGGTTCCGTGATCGCCCGGGAGATTTTCGGTGAGAACGACGCGGTCTGCGAGGCAATTTGCTGGCATACGACCGGCAAGGCGGACATGACCACTCTTGAGAAGATCGTCTATCTTGCCGATTACATCGAGCCGAACCGCGATTTTCCGGGCGTGCAGGAGCTGCGCGAGCTGACCGCGCAGAGCCTTGACCTCGGCCTGCGCCGCGGGCTGGAGATGACCGTCGCGCAGGTTCGCGCAAACGGACGCGAGGTCGACCGGAATTCCCTCGGCGCCCTGCGTTTTCTGCAAGAAAGGATGCAAACAGAATGAAACTATTCGGCAATAAAAAGCGGCGGCCTGCGCAAAAGCGGCCGCAGCAGACGCAAGAGCTGCGCCAGCCGTCGCAAAGAATGCAACCTGCGGACGAGTACCGCCAGCCGGTGCAACGGACGCAGCCTGCGGAGGACTACCGCCGGACGTCGCAGCGATCGCAGCCCCCTGCGGAGGAGCAGGAGGAAGGCCGCCTCAGCGGAAAGACGAAAGCGTGGCTGCTCCTTGCCGCCTCGGTATGCGTTTTTCTCTGCGCAGTTATTATGTGCCTGTCCCTCATCCGAAAGAGCGCGGAGCCGATCGAGCTTCCGCCGCTGGACGAGCCCAAGCAGCTGCAATATGTGGTGAATTCCGTCAAGCCGTCGACCGTGGAGATGCCGACGGAGGCGGCCGCGCCGGTCAGCCGCAACGATTCCGAAACGCTCAACATTCTCTTGCTCACGAGAAACGGCGATAACCGCCGGACGGACGCCGTTCTGCTCGCCTCGGTGGATATGGAGACGGGCGAGCTTGCGCTCCTGAGCTTCCCGCGCGATACCTACGTCGCGGGCAATTATGAGACGCCGAAGCTGAGCCTTGTCTACCAGGAGGCGGACGACGGCAAGATGCGCGGCATTCAGGCGGTTTGGGAAAAGGTCGCGAACATGGTCGGCTTCACGCCGGACTATTACTTCGTTTTGGATGAAGCATCGATGACGGCGATGACCGGCATCGTCGGCGGCGTGAACTTCACGGTTCCGGACAGCCCGAGTTACAGCACGCTTTCCGGCGGCCTGCAGCGCATGGACGGCGCAAAGGCCATGCAGCTCCTTTGCTACCGCGAGGGCTATACGGATGTGGAAACCGAGCCTGCGCGCGTGCAGCGCGAGTTCCTGCTCACGCTGTTGGACGCCCTGCTTTCCGACCCGCGGACCTATCTGGAAAATGCGGAGACGATCGCGGCCGCCGCGGATACCGACCTGAGTGCGGGAAATCTCGCGTACCTTGCGTATCTCCTGCAAAACACCGACGTCAAGAGCGCTTTCAGCCGTGCGCTGCCCGGCGGTGAGATTGAGATCGACGGCGAGCTGTTTTACGAGGTCAACCCGGAAAAGGCGATCGAGCTGCTCAATGAGCATTTTAACCCCAACGAAAAAGCGCTGACGGTCTATGACGTCAGCTTCCGTCAGGAGACGGGCGACAGCGGCAGCGGCACCTATGATCCTTACGGTTTCAGCAGCTCGACGGAGGAACCGCGTGACCCGGTCAATGATCCGACGAATAATACCGACAACACTGAGGACACCGAGGACACGCAGGACACGGAAAATACGGATAATACGGACGAGACGACCGCACCGACGGAAGGCCCGGAACCGTCTCCCGAGCCGACCGACCCGCCCACAGAGCCGGCGCCTCCGGAGGAACCCTGAGAATTGCAAACTACACCAACGCCGCGCAAGCGGAGAATGGAGCAAATTATGAACACACCGAAAGAAATCGCAATGTACGCCGCAAAGATCCTCGATGACCGCAAGGGCCTCGGCATCAAGCTTCTTGAGGTCACGGACGTTACCAGCATCGCAGACTACTTCCTGATCTGCACCGGCACGTCCAACACCCACGTCAAGACGCTCTGCGACAGCGTCGAGGAGGCCGTCACCGACGAGATGGGCGAGGCGCTGCTGCACCGCGAGGGACATCGCGGCGGAACATGGGTGCTTCTGGACTTCGGCTGTCTGGTCGTCCATGTTTTCACGAACGAAACGCGCGAGTTTTATGATCTGGAGCGTCTCTGGAACGACGCGAAGGAGATTCCGCTGACTTTTGAGAAATAAAAAAAGAGGGATAACATGAAATACGATTTTACCGCCATTGAGCAGAAATGGCACAAGATCTGGGACGAAAAACAGCTTTACAAGGCAGAGACCGGCGGCGATAAGAAGAAGTTTTATGCGCTGATCGAGTTCCCGTATCCTTCGGGCGCGGGTCTGCACGTCGGCCACGCCCGGCCCTACACCGCGATGGATGCCATTGCGCGCAAGCACCGGATGCAGGGCGAAAACGTCCTGTTCCCGATGGGCTATGACGCCTTCGGCCTGCCCACGGAGAACTACGCGATCAAGAACCACATCCACCCCGCCATCGTGACGAAGAACAACATCGAGACCTTCCGTGGTCAGCTCAAGGCGCTCGGCTACAGCTTCGACTGGGACAGAGAGATCAACACCACCGACCCGAAGTATTTCAAGTGGACGCAGTGGATCTTCCTCCAGCTCTATAAGAACGGCCTCGCCTATAAGACAAAGATGCCCGTGAACTGGTGCACCTCCTGCAAGTGCGTGCTGGCGAACGAAGAGGTCGTCGAGGGCGTGTGCGAGCGCTGCGGCAGCCCGGTCATCCGCAAGGAGCAGAGCCAGTGGATGCTGCGCATCACGAAGTACGCCCAGCGCCTGCTGGACGATCTGGACGAGGTCGACTTCATCGACCGCGTGAAGCTCCAGCAGCGCAACTGGATCGGCCGCTCGACCGGCGCGGAGGTTCGCTTTGAGACCACCGCCGGCGATACCGTCACCGTCTTCACCACCCGCCCGGACACGCTCTTCGGCGCGACCTATATGGTTCTCTCGCCGGAGCACGCGCTGATGGAAAAGTGGATGGACAAGCTGGAAAATGCCGCCGAGGTCAAAGCATATCAGGCGGCAGCCGCCGCAAAATCCGACATGGAGCGCACCGAGCTTTCCAAGGAAAAGACCGGCGTCAAGCTCAAGGGCGTGATGGGTATCAACCCCGTCAACGGCAAAAAGATCCCGATCTTCATCTCCGACTATGTCCTTGCGACCTACGGCACCGGCGCGATCATGGCCGTGCCTGCGCATGACGACCGCGACTGGGACTTCGCCAAGAAGTTCGGCTGCGAGATCGTGGAGGTCGTCAAGGGCGGCAACGTGCAGGAAGCACCCTTTACGGACTGCGCCACGGGTGTGATGGTCAATTCTGACTTCCTCGACGGCATGAGCGTCGAGGAGGCAAAAAAGGCGATCATTGCCTACCTGACCGAGAAGGGCATCGGTGAGGCGAAGGTCAACTTCAAGCTGCGCGACTGGGTCTTCTCCCGCCAGCGCTACTGGGGCGAGCCGATCCCCATTGTGCATTGCCCGAAGTGCGGCACCGTCCCGCTGGACGAGAAGGATCTGCCGCTGCTCCTGCCGCAGGTCGACAGCTACGAGCCGACCGACGACGGTCAGTCCCCGCTGGCAAAGATGACCGACTGGGTCAACACGACCTGCCCGTGCTGCGGCGGCCCCGCCAAGCGCGAGACGGACACCATGCCCCAGTGGGCCGGCTCCTCGTGGTACTATCTGCGTTATATGGACCCGCACAACGACGAGGCGCTGGCCTCGAAGGAGGCGCTCGAATACTGGAGCCCGGTCGATTGGTACAACGGCGGCATGGAGCATACGACGCTCCACCTGCTCTACAGCCGCTTCTGGCACAAGTTCCTCTATGACATCGGCGTCGTGCCGACGAAGGAGCCGTATGCCAAGCGCACCAGCCACGGCATGATCCTCGGCGAGGGCGGCATCAAGATGTCCAAGTCCCGCGGCAACGTCATCAACCCCACCGACGTCATCGCGGAGTACGGCGCGGACACGATGCGCACCTACATCATCTTCATCGGTGACTTTGAGAAGGCGGCCTCCTGGGCGACCAACGCCGTCAAGGGCTGCAAGCGCTTCCTGGACAAGGTCTGGAACCTCGCCGAGGGCGTGACCGACCACGAGACGGCCTACAGCGCCAAAAATGAGGCGATCCTGCACAAGACCATCAAGAAGGTCTCCTCCGACATCGACACGCTCAAGGGCAACACCGCGCTGGCCGCGCTGATGACCCTGTGCAACGAGTTGACTGACAACGGCTGCAACGCAGCCGAGCTGAAGACGCTCCTGCAGCTTCTCAGCCCGTTTGCCCCGCACATCTGCGATGAGATCTGGGAGCTGCACGGTTTTGAGGGTATCTGCTCCGTGTCCGCGTGGCCGACCTATGACGAGGCCAAGTGCAAGGATACCGAGATCGACATGGCCGTGCAGGTCAACGGTAAGCTCCGCGGCACCATCCACGTCGCGGCCGACCTCGATAACGACAGCGTCGTTGCGGCTGCGACCGCGGACGAGAAGGTCTCGGCCTTCCTTGCCCGTCTCGGCGGCAGCATCGTCAAGACCATCGTCGTTAAGAACAAGCTGGTCAATCTGATCGTGAAATAATGAAAAAGCAGGGTATGCCGCGCCGGTATACCCTGCATTTTCTGAAAAGGAGAAGGAACATGACCCAAAGTATATTCTTTCAGAGCTTGATCGAGCAGGAAAACAGCGCAGTCGTGATATGCGACGTGTCACATAAAATAATTTATATAAACCCCTGCGCGGAACGGCAATATGCAAAGCGCGGCGGCACGTCATTGATGGGAAAAAGTCTTCTGGATTGCCACTTGCCGGAATCACAGGAGAAAATACGGCGCGTTGTCGACTGGTTCCGATCAGACACCACGCATAACCGCGTCTTCATTGCGCACAATCAGAAGCACAACCGGGACAGCTATATGGTAGCGCTGCGCGACGGCTCGGGTGAGCTGATCGGTTACGCCGAACGGCAGGTCTGCCGCACACCGGAGGAGTCTGCGCCGTATTGTTTCTGTGCGGATGAAAATAGGTAAGTACAAAAACAGAGCGTGCATTCGGGCGCAGCGTCTATTCTGAGGAAAAGAAAGCAGAATATCTCAAAAAAACAAAAAAATTTGCAGATATTGCTTGACATTTTGCCTTGTCATCACTATAATAGTTGTTGCCGTGTTGCGGCCCTGAAAGCATCCTGGATCGAGCCGGATGCGTCGGAGGGAGGGAAATCAATGTCTGAAATCCGTGTCAAAGAGAACGAGTCTTTGGAGAGTGCTCTGAAGCGCTTCAAGAGAAGCTGCCAGAAGGACGGCGTTATCGCCGAGGTCAAGAAGAGAGAGCATTATGTCAGCCCGAGTCTCAAGCGGAAGCAGAAGTCCGAAGCTGCTCGTAAAAACAAGAGAAGAGGCTATTGATTCCCGTTTTCTTGTCAAACGAAAGCTCCTTGCGAAAGCAGGGAGCTTTTTCTTGCTTTTTTGCGCGTGATGCTGTAAAATAAATAACGAAAAATCAATGTGGAGGGATTCCGCGTGAAAAAATTGACGCATAAACTCATCGTAGCTCTGGAAAACGGCCAAAATGCGGCGCTTTGCACGATCCTGGAGAGCACCGGCTCGTCGCCGCGCGGCGCGGGCGCACGCATGGCTGTGTTTGCCGACGGCTCGACCGCAGGCACGATCGGCGGCGGCAAGGCAGAGCTGCTTGCCACGCAGGAGGCGCTTGCGTTGCTTAACGGTGGGAAGGCCAGCCTGCGCACCTATGAGCTCGGGCCGGAAAAGCCCTCCGCGATCGGCATGATCTGCGGCGGTACGGTGAAGGTGTTCTTCCAGCTTTTGACACCGCAGGAGCTTCCCGTGCTGCGCAAAATGTATGACGCGCTCAATACCGACGCGAACTCGTGGCTCCGGCTCCGAGTCACCGACGGCACTGTTGAGACGTTTGAGATCGTAAACGAGGAAGATGCTGCCGCCGATCCGGCGCTGTTTTCCCGCCGCGCGGTGTTGCGGGAAGGGGAGACGCTCGTCTATGCCGAGCCGCTGGTGCGCGCGGGACGTGTTTTCGTGTTCGGCGGCGGCCATGTCGGGCAGGCGCTCGTTCCGGTGCTTGCAAGCGTCGGCTTCCGCGTCAGCGTCTATGACAGCCGCCCGGAGCTTGCGAACGCGGAGCATTTTGCGCAGGCGGAACAGATCATCTGCGGTTCGTACGATGCGATCACCGTCAGGCCGACCGAGAACGACTATGTCGTTATTATGACGCCCGGTCATCAGGGCGATTTTGCGCTGCTGTCGCAGGTGCTGCGCCTGCAAACACGCTACGTCGGCTGCATCGGCAGCCGCCACAAGATCGCGCGGACAAAGGAACTGCTGCGAGAAGCGGGCATTTCCGACGAGGCGATCGCCCGGGTGCACTGGCCGATCGGCCTGCCCATTCTCGCTGAGACGCCCGCGGAGATCGCCATCAGCATCGCGGCAGAGCTGATCAAATGCCGTGCGGAGAGCCTATAGGAGAGACTACGGCTTGCGGCGCAGGAAGGCGAGCGCCTGCTGCGCCGCGACCGCGCCGTCGCTGACCGCTGTGACGATCTGTCGCAGCGGTTTTTTGCGCACGTCTCCGGCGACATAGACGCCCGACAGAGCAGTCTGCGTGTCTTCGCTCGCGAGCAGATAGCCCTGCGCGTCGGCGGCGAGGGCCGGGAGAAACGGAGCGCTTTCGGGCTGACGGCCGATGGCAACGAACAACCCATCGACGTCGAGCGTCATGCACCTGCCGTTTTCCTCCAGAACGACGCCGGTCAGCCGTTGCGCGCCCAGCAGCTCGCGCACCGCGCAATTCGGGCGAAAGACCACAGAGGAAGAAAAGAGCTTTTCCTGCAGCGCCGCCTCGGCGCGCAGCTCCGCTCTGCGGTGCAGCAAATAGACCGCACTGCACTGGTGTGCCAGATGCAGCGCCTCCGATACGGCAGAGTTGCCTCCGCCGACCACGGCTACGCGCTTTCCTTTGAAAAAACGTCCGTCACAGGTGGCGCAATAGCTCAGTCCACGCCCAAGGAAGCGTTCCTCCTGTGCAAGACCGAGCCTTGCCGGCGCTGCGCCTGTCGCAAGAATCACGCAGGGCGCTTCAAATGTCTGCGTTTGGCTTCGCAGTCTCTTGACCTCGCCGGAAAGGTCACACGATACGATTTCTGCCTGTAATATTCTTGCGCCGAATTGCTCCGCCTGCCGCTGCATTGCCTGCGAAAGCGAGTGTCCGTCCTGTATCACCGCCGGATAGTTTTCAATTTTCTCCGCAAGCGTCATCTGCCCGCCGACGAGCGCCTTTTCCAGCGCTGTCACGGAAAGCCCCGCGCGGGCGCAATAAAGCGCCGCCGATAGACCCGCCGGCCCTGCGCCGACAATGAGAACATCCTGCACATGAATCACCTCGTTGTCAGTATGCCCCAAATCCTTCATTTTACGGCGCGAAACGAGAAAAAGAAAAACAGAAGAAAATTCTGCTTGCTTTTTATAAAATATGTGCTATAATATACGGCGTAAGCGTCGCTTGCAGTATATGGAGGCTTAGCTCAGCTGGTTAGAGCGCCTGCTTCACACGCAGGAGGTCGATGGTTCGAGTCCATTAGTCTCCACCATACATGAAAAATCCGAACTTATTTCCGATTGGAAATGCGTTCGGATTTCTTGTTTTTATCAAAGACATTATATACTGATGATCACGCCCGGAGGATTTAACCTGTCCACTGGGTTTTTCTGTTGTGCGCCTGGCGGGTGCATACTCTTTGGTTGCTGGGCAGCCTTTCCTTACGGGACTCTTTTTCAATGTTATAAAATCGAAGAAGCGGAAATGGGGAACACTGCCAGTGCAAATGTTCATGTGGATGATATCAGACTGCTCCAAGTACACCGGAAACAACCAAGGCCGATACGATTC
>CAZVSJ010000011.1:0-30381 GCA_964629755.1 uncultured Oscillospiraceae bacterium
AAAAAACGAACGCGGCTTCGCCCTTTTGCGAAGCCGCGTTGCTTATTTGTTGATATATTCCAGAAATTCCGGCGTTTTCGACCAGTATTTGATGCCCCAATGTTCAAAATCCCACTGCTCCATATAGTTGTTGCACTCATAGTCGATATAGAACAGCCGTCCGTCCTGCACGACGAAATTCGTCGGGAAATAGTCGATGTTCGTATTGGCGGCGTAGAGTGTGCAGCAGAGGGCGCGCATCTGCTCAAAATAGCTCTCCTGCATCCGCTCCTGCCGGACAAGCTCGAAGATCGTCTCGCCGTCAATGAATTCCTTCAAAATGCGCTCCTGCGGGACGTCGGTGTCCAGCAGCGCCGGCATCGGCACGCCGAGCGCCTGCAAACGCGCATAGTCGCGCAGCTCGGCTTCGAGCTTGTTGCCAAACTGGTAATAATCGCACGGCTCGTGGTGGATCTGCTTCAGCACGAACTGCCTTTCCCCGTCCGTCACGAGGAAGGAATAGCCGCCCTTGCCCTTGCCGAGCAGGCGCAGCACCTCAAGTTCCCGCCCGTTCACCGTCATTTTTTCCATACTATTCTCCTAAATGCGAAGACCGGATTTGTATTTTCGCACCGCGACCGCAAACAGCAGGACAGGCAAAACGTCTTTCTCCCGCACCGTCTCAAGGCGGAGGCTGTTTTTCTCCGGAGCACCCTCCGCTACCGCGATCGTCTCGCCCTGCGCCGTGCGGACGATGAAGTCGTCCGCAAACGCCGCGCATTCCGCGCGCCAGCCGCAAGCGGAAAAGCGGAATTTTCTGCGCAGGCCGCGCCTACGGGCAACGTCGGAGCGCTCGCCGTCGGGCGTCAACAGGACGATGCGACGGAACCGTTTCTGCACCGTTGCGACGTGCCGCTCCGCCGCGTCTAAAATTTGCCAGCAGCGTGGAAACCGAAGCTGCTGCTCGGCAAGGAACACGCGTTTTCCCGTCTCATCGCAGACATCAAAGTTCCTCATGCCGAGCGGCTTGAAAAAGCGTTGGCGTAAGATCAGTCCCATCGCGCTCGTCACACGCTCCAGCCGGCGAGATAGGCCTCCTGCTCCGGCGTCAGGCGGTCAATGCGGAAGCCCGCGCCCTGCAGCTTCAGAAGCGACACCGTCTCGTCGATCTCCTTCGGCACCTCGTAGACCGCTTTGGGCAGACCCGCGCCGTGCTTGAGCATATATTCCAGCGCAAGCGCCTGCACGGAGAAGCTCGTATCCATGATCTCGGCGGGATGACCGTTGCCGGAGGCGAGGTTGACCAGCCGTCCCTCAGCCAGCAGATTCAGCACGCGCCCGTCGGGCAGCTCGTAGCCGACGATGTCGTCGCGGCGCTTATAGACGCGCACGGCCATCTCCTCCAGCTCCGCCGCGTTGACCTCGACGTTGAAGTGGCCCGCGTTGGAGAGGAAGGCGTTGTGCTTCATGACTTCAAAATGGCGGCGCGTGATGACATCGCGGCAGCCCGTCGTCGTGACGAAAATATCGCCCTGCGGCGCGGCCTCGTCCATCGGCATCACGCGGCAGCCGTCCATTGACGCTTCGAGCGCCTTGATCGGGTCGATCTCCGTGACGATCACGTTCGCGCCCATGCCCTTGGCGCGCATGGCGACACCGCGGCCGCAATAGCCGTAGCCCGCGACGACGACGGTCTTGCCCGCAACGAGCAGGTTCGTCGTGTGCATGATGGAATCCCAGACCGACTGGCCCGTGCCGTACTTGTTGTCGTAATAGTGCTTGCACTTGGCGTCGTTGACGTTCATCATCGGAAACGGCAGGGCGCCGGCCTTCGCTCTGGCGTGCAGGCGGTGGATGCCCGTGGTCGTCTCCTCCGCGCCGCCGATGATGCGGTCGCCCAAATACGCATATTCTCCGCTCAGGAGGTCTAAAAGGTCGCCGCCGTCGTCAATAATCAAATCGGGATGGCACGAGAGCGCCTCGACGAGCAGAGCCTTGTATTCCTCGCTGCTGACGCCGTGCATCGCGTAGGTCTCGACGCCCATCGAGGCAAGGCCGGCTGCGACATCGTCCTGCGTGGACAGGGGGTTGCAGCCCGTGGCGTGGACCTCCGCCCCGCCGGCGGCAAGGCACAGCGCCAAAAACGCCGTTTTTGCCTCCATATGGATGGAAATAGTGATCTTTTTGCCCGCAAAGGGCTTTTCCCGCTCGAAGCGTTCGCGGATGGCGACGAGGGCGGGCATAAAATCGCGCACCCACTCGATCTTCATTCTGCCGTAGGCGGCGAGGGACATATCTCTGACATGGCTCATGGCGTGACCTCCATAGTATTCTTATGGTATCATAGCATATGGCGGAAAAATTTTCAAGCATCGGACAGAATTCAAAGAATGTTTATAGACAAGCGGCAAAAAAACCGCTACAATGGTAGCATCATAAAAAGGAGGCAGCTTATGAGCAATATCCGGCGGAATTTCAACCGCTTTTTATCACGAAACCGCAACAAGGGCATCCCGAAGCTGATGCTCTGGGTCTGCGGCGGTAGTCTTCTGGTATATCTGATGTTTATGCTTTTCCAAAGCTATACCCTGTACAACGTTTTTTCCTTCAATGCCGCTGCGGTCGCGCGTGGAGAGATTTGGCGGCTTTTCACCTATCCGCTGACCATGTGCTTTGAATTTTTCAGAGACTTGAGCCGGTTTAATTTGATGGAATTTCTCCTCATGCTTTTCACGTTTTATGTCTATTACTGGACGAGCAACCTGGTCGAGGGCATCTGGGGACGGCTGAAAATGAACCTGTTCTATCTCACCGGCATTCTGATGACCTCCCTCATCTCCGTTCTCATCTCGTTGACCACAGACATATGGGTCTACACGACGTCGTATTATGTCAACCTCTCGTTCTTCCTCGTGGTCGCCGCGTTAATGTCGGAACAGAAGGTTCTGTTCTATTTTCTGATTCCCATCAAAATGCGCTGGCTGGCGCTGCTCGACATCGCACTCGTGAGCTACGACATCATCGACAATATCATGGATTTCTCGCTCTTTTACGACAACAAGCTGGTCCTGACCGTGGTCTTCGCCACCAGCGCGCTCGTTTCCCTTCTCAACTATTTCCTCTATGTGGGGCGCAATGTGCAGAATCTCATGCCGTACCGTCCCACGAGGAAAAAGAAAAAGCCGCGCACCGTGCCTTTCGAGCCGCAGCCGAACCCCGACTGGGCGAAGAATTACCGCGGCAGCGCCGGACAGCGGCCTTACCACCACAAATGCACCGTCTGCGGCCGGACGGACACGGAATGTCCCGATCTGGAATTCCGCTACTGCTCCAAGTGCAAGGGCTACTTCTGCTACTGCATCGACCACATCAACAATCACACCCATGTGCAATAACCGAACAGCCGCGCCCTAACGGGTGCGGCTGTCTGTTTCTCATTACAGAACGGGAGCGCCTCACGCGGGCGGATCATATCCGCCCCACGGTGTTCTACTGGAGTGCCGTCCACAGAAAGTCAAAAATAGCCCCCGGCGCAGGATATTTCCCGCGTCAGGGGCATTTTCATCTCATATCAGAGGAAAAACAGGAGAATCAGACCGCCGAAGGCCAGAAGCACAAGCAGGCACGGAAGCCAGATCGTCAGGAAGGCAGCGATCAGCATGGAGAGATAATCTCCCTTTTCGGTCTCCTTGCTGATATTTTCCTCCGCTTCCGTGGTATCCATTTTGCGGTACTTGCGAAGGCGCTTAAAAATGGCCATGGCGCATCTCCTTTATTCGGTCTTTGCTTTCTCCTCGCGTTCGAGCATCTCGTCGGCATGGTGGCAGGCGACGAAATGGTTCGGCCGCAGCTCACGCCACTCGGGCACGACATGGGAGCAGATCTCGGTGCAATACTTGCAGCGGGTGTGGAACTTGCAGCCCTTCGGCGGGTTGACGGGGCTGGGAATATCGCCCTCGAGAACGATCAGCTCCTTCTTTTCCTCGGTGGTGGGGATGGACTCCAGCAGCGCCTCGGTGTAGGGGTGGAGCTGGTAGGCAAACAGCTCGTCCGAGCTTGCAAGCTCGACCATGTTGCCGAGGTACATAACGCCGATGCGGTCGGAGATATACTTGACGACGGACAGGTCGTGCGTGATGAAGAGGTAGGTCAGATTCTGCTGCTCCTTCAGATCCTGCAGGAGGTTGATGATCTGAGACTGGATCGAAACGTCGAGGGCGGAGACCGCCTCGTCGCAGACGACGAACTTCGGACGCACGGCAAGGCTTCTTGCGATGCCGATTCTCTGGCGCTGGCCGCCGGAGAACTGGTGCGGATAGCGGTGCAGGAAGTAGGGTGCGAGGCCGCACTCATCCATGACCTTGAGGATCTCCTCCTGCATTCTCTCGTTGATCTTCTTATAGAACTTGTGCGCGAGCAGGCCCTCGCCGATGATGGAGGCGACGGTCATACGCGGGTTCAGCGAGGAATACGGGTCCTGGAAGATATACTGCATCTGGCTGCGCAGGAGGCGCACTTCCGGATAGGTCAGGCGCGCAAGGTCGATGCCCTCGTCGCGGTTGGCCTCGTGCTTCTGGAATTCGGCATTGGTCGAGTATGCCGCGCGCATATGGTCGATACGGCGGTCAATGTCCTTGATCTGTGCTCTTGCCGCGTCGATGCGGGCCTGGCAGGCGTCGACCTTTGCCTTCAGGCGGGCGGTCTTCGCCTCGTGGCGCGAATAGCCGCGGCGGCCGGACTCGTATTTCGCGAAAACATAGGCTTCCTCGTCATAGTCGAGCTTGACCGGCTTCATCTGCTCAATGCACTTGTTGAGCTTCTTGCAGGCGCGATAGCGCTCGGTGAAGATCTCCTCGACGGGGCCGAGGTCATCGACCACGATAAAGCCGCCGATGATGTTGACAAGGCTGAGATAGGCGTCGTTCGCCTTCTTCTTTGCGGCGTCGAGCTCGGCGTGGAGGTGGAATTTCTGCTGCTCCTCCGCGGCGTCGTATTCCGCCTGGAGCTTGTCGCGCTTCTCTTCGAGATGGCGCAGCTCCTTTCTGTGGTGCTCCATGTGGGTGATGGATTGCTCGATATACTTCGGCGCGAGGTCGTCGCGGGATGCGCCGTAGTACATGGTCTTGCCGTCGGTCTGGCGGTAAAGCTGGAGCAGCGTGCGGCCGAAGGTCGACTTGCCGCAGCCGGATTCGCCGACGAGGCCGAGGGTCTCGCCCTCGTAGATGTCGAGCGTGATGCCGTCGTTCGCCTTAACGAAGACGCTCTTGCTCTTACCGACAGGGAAATACTGCTTCAGGTCGGTGATTTTCAGAAGGACTTTCTTATTTTCCATGTCTGTCCTCCTTTTCCGGATAGAAGCAACGGATGGACTGGTTTTCGTTGACCTTTACGAGGTCCGGCTCTTCCTGCATACAGCGCTCAGTGCAGTATTTGCAGCGCGGCGCGAACTTGCAGCCCTTCGGCAGTGCCAACGGGTGCGGCACGGCGCCGGGGATCGCCTCCAGACGCTGGTGGCCCGGCGTGTTGATGCGCGGGATGGAGACCATCAGGCCCTCCGTATAGGGGTGGGAGTATTCGGCATCGCCGAAGATCACTTCGGCCGGCGCCATTTCGACGACCTGGCCGCAGTACATGACGGCGACATCGTCGGCGATCTGGCGGATAACGCCGAGGTCGTGGGTGATAAAGAGGATCGAGGTGGACAGCTCCTCCTTCAGCTCGTTCATGAGCTTGAGGATCTGCGCCTGAATGGTAACGTCAAGCGCGGTGGTCGGCTCGTCCGCGATGAGCAGCTTGGGACGGCAGGCAAGCGCCATGGCGATCATAACGCGCTGGCGCATACCACCGGAGAGCTGGTGCGGATACTGCTTTGCGACGATATGCGGGTTCGGGATCTTGACGTCGTTGAGCATTTCGATGACCTTTTCCGCGGCTTC
Source organism: uncultured Oscillospiraceae bacterium (assembly GCA_964629755.1). Classification (GTDB taxonomy): domain Bacteria; phylum Bacillota; class Clostridia; order Oscillospirales; family Oscillospiraceae; genus JAZOXB01. Next base: position 5,916 of record CAZVSJ010000011.1, read on the forward strand.
CTTCTTGGTCATGTGCTGGTGGATGATGAACGGCTCGCTGACCTGGCGCTGGACGGTGAAGACGGGGTTCAGGCTCGTCATCGGCTCCTGGAAGATGACGGAGATGTCGTTGCCGCGGATCTCGTACATTTCCTTCTGCGAGAGCTTGGTCAGATCCTTGCCCTCAAAGATGATCTCGCCGCTGTCGATATAGCCGTTGCCGTCAAGCAGCTGCAGAATGCTCATTGCGGAGACGCTCTTGCCGGAGCCGGACTCACCAACGATGCCGAGCGTGCGGCCGGCGTCAACGGCATAGGACACGCCGTTGACGGCCTTAACGGTTCCCTTCTTCGTGTGGAAGAAGGTATGCAGATCTTTTAATTCAAGTAATGCCATTACGCTTCCTCCTTACTTATCACGATCGGACTTGGGATCCAGAACATCACGCAGGTTGTCGCCGATGATGTTGATGCTGATGGTACACACGGACAGCAGTAGCGCGGGGAACGCCCACTGCCACCAGTAGTTCTTGATGACGTTCGCGTCGTTTGCGGCGTCGAGCATATTGCCCCACGTCGGACGCGGGTACTGCACGCCGAAGCCGAGGTAGGAAAGGCTCGATTCGGTCAGCAGGCAGGTTGCGAAGCTGAGCGTCAGGTCGACGAGGATGACGGACATGACGTTCGGCAGGATGTGTTTGAAGGCGATGCGGCGCTCGCGGACGCCGATGGCCTTTGCAGCGGTGACGAACTCTTTTTCACGCTCGGCAAGGATCTGCGCACGGATCATCTTTGCAAGACCCGTCCACGACAGAACGCCGAGGATGAGCATGATGATAAATATCTTTTGATTTTCCGTCAGCGACGTTCGGATCAGAACCGCCGACAGGATCATCGCAAACGGCAGGAACGGGATTGAGGAGAATATCTCCGTGATACGCATGAGCAGGAGGTCGACCCAGCCGCCGGCATAGCCGGAGACGCAGCCGATGATGATGGCGATGATGGACGAGACGATAACGGCGACGGCGCCGATGGTCATGGTCATCTTGCCGCCGTGGACGCAGCGGGCGAAGACGTCCGCGCCCTTGCCGTCCGTGCCGAAGATGTAGCCCTTATGGCCCCATTTTGCCTGCAGATGGTTGTTGCTGTCGATGGCGTAGTTCTGGAACGAGGTGACGATCAGGCGGTCGGCATTCTCGCCGTCGGTGTCGATGTTGAGCTGCTTGAGGTGGTTGGAGCCCCAGGCGTAGAGGTGGCCCTTATTGGTCAGGCCGGTGTAGTGGTTCGCGCCGCCCTCAATCTGGACGAAATACTCGTCGGCCGGGAGAGTGGGCATCTTGTTTTCGCCGTAGGCAAACGATCCGCTGAAGATGACCTCATGCGCGGCGGCACGCTCGACATCGTTCGTCGCGGCGGCCTCCGCCTTTTCGTCGACGACGATCATGGCGATGGTTGCGGAGGTGGAGGCGACGGAGGTGATGGTGCGCTTGCCGACATAGCGGCTGAGCTTGAGCTTCGGGTCGCCGTTGACGGTATCGTAAATGCCCTTGACGTTGCCGACGGCAATGTTACCGTCCTTGAGCAGGGCGACGATATAGTTCGCCGTGAAGGTGAGGTCTTCGATGTTGTCATAGCGGTTGATCATCTGCATATTCAGGCAGCCGTTGGAGTTGCCGAAGCAGATGGCCGAGCCGTCTTTCATCAGGATGGCGGTGGCCTGATAGCCGCACTGGACGGACTTGACGTTGTCGATGTCGACCTTGCCGTCCGGCAGCAGCTCATTGACGTTTGCAAGACGGTCTTCATAGATCGTGCCGGGATACTGACCGAGGCGGTTGTTGCCCCAGCCGTAGACGTTGCCGTTTTCGTCGATGGCGATGGCGTGGTCATAGCCGGCGGCCGCAAAGAGGATCTTATTGTTCTGCACAGCCTCGGGGATGTCCGCCATATCGTAGCCGGCGGCGCGGAGCTTGGTGTCGCCCCAGACGTAGACCTTGCCGGCGTTGGACAGGCCGACGGAGAAGTGCGAATAGCTGCTGATGGTCTTGACGTCGTCGGCAAGCTCATCGGGTACGTCCATCATCTTAAAGCCCGGCGCGAGGTTCATCTGCAGAACCTCGGTGTAGTTCAGGTCGAGGGGGATAAAGGCAGGCATGATGAACGAGAGGAACAGCATGAAAATGAGCATGATCAGCGCAAAGACAGCGATCTTGCGGCCGAAGAAGTTGCGCACGACCTGCTTGCCGGGGCTGACGATCTCTTCTACGTTGATGTCCTCATATTCCTTCGACGTGCCGAAGAAGGTGCGGCGGAACCAGCGTCCGAGGGTAGAAAAAATGCCTTTTTTCTTCTGTTTCTGTTCCATTTTTTCTCCTCCTTTACTTATTGACGCGGATTCTCGGATCGACAAAGCCGTAGACAATGTCCGTGATCAGGTTGCCGATCAGGCTGATGAAGACGTAGAACATCTGCAGAGCAAGGGCGGTTTCAAAGTCGTTGCCCTGCAGCGCCAGGATATACGTTCTGCCGATGCCGTTCAGACCGAAGATGTTCTCGATCATGATCGAGCCGCTGAAGATGCCGAGGAACCAGCCGATAACGATGGTGACGATCGGGATGAGCGCGTTGCGGAAAGCGTGCGAATACACGACGGTCTTCTCCTTGACGCCTTTGGCGCGGGCGGTGCGGATGCAGTCCATCGAGAGCGCTTCGATCATCGAGGCGCGGACGTAACGCGTCATGCTGCCGAGAGACATAAACGTCATGGCAATAAGCGGCAGAGCGAGGTGGTACATCTTGTCGGCGAACTCCTGCAGATCGCTTTTGTAGACCATGTTCAGCGTCTTCATGCCACTGACCGGGAACCAGCCGAGGGTCGCAGCGAAGAGGTAAATGAACAAAATGGCAATGATGAAGCTCGGCAGACTGTAGCCGATGATCGTGCCGATCTGCACAGCGGTGTCTCGCTTTGAGCCTTTTCTTCTCGCGCAGAAAATGCCCAGCGGGATCGTGATGGCGAGAGCCGCAATCGTGGCGAAGATGTTGATGAAGATGGAGTTTTTCATCGGCTCCTTCAGCACCTCGATAACATCTTTACCTTCTTTATAGGAATAACCGATATTACCCTGCAGAAGTCCGTCAAAGGTCGGATTGTAGTCGTGCGTGATACGGCTGTAGCCGGAGTAGGGATACAGGCCCATCCAGCGCAGGTAGCGGATAAAGATGTTGCCGTCCATGCCGTACTTACTGTACAGCTCCAGACGGAATTCCTCCTTTTCCTCGTCGCTCCACGCCGCAGCAGCCTTGTTCGCCTTCATCGTTTCCTTGTACTCATTCTCGGCGCGGTTGACGGGAATGAGGTTGTAGACAAGGTACATCAGTAAGGTCAGTATGAGCGTAACCACGAGCATATAACCCAAACGTTTCAGTATATATTTTCCCATATGCTTGCCTCCGTTGTCTTTCTTGTGCGCGGGGTGCGCTGAAATATGGCTAATGCGATGATTCTGACATAAAACTGCTGCGAAACACCGAAAAACAACGCAAAATTTGTCGTTTCGGAGCGTAAAAAATCCCCATCGTCATATGGTCGTGCGGCGCAAAAAAAGCGTCACAGTACCGGATCACGTCAGTTTGGCTTCGAAATTTACGGGGAAGCGGCACGCAGCACGGAAAAACAAGCGTTCCTCCGCAGTCTCGTCCGCCGGCAAGGCGATGATTCTGAAATAAGCCTGTGTTTCGTATCAGTTTTATGCAAATGCGCAATCGCTCATAAAACAGCTAAAAAATTGCGACCGTCCGAGCCACGCGCCCGGCAAAGCCAGCCGGACCCGCCGCCGCGGAATACTGCATGGGTAGGAAATCGCAATTTTTTAACTGTCTCTGTATTGCGAATGGTCTGTCAAGAGCGAATCGGCCGGAAAAGTACGGCATTGATACGCGAAGGTGGGGGCAATAGCAGGCTATTGCCCCCACGCTTTTTACTTAGGTTTTCTAATGACGATTCAGGGATTAGCCCTCGGTCAGCCAGTAGATGTCGGCCTGATCCTTGATGTAGAACATGGTGTAGGAATCCCACAGGGACGGGTCGATGGTCCAGTTCCAGCTAAAGTCATAAATAGCGGAATTGAAGCCGGTCGCGAAGTTGAAGGCGGAGTACAGAGCCGGGCCGGTGTAGCCGGCAGCCGGATCCTGGCCGAGCTCAGCAATGAGGGTGTTGAAGTCGCCCTGCGTGTACTGAACGACCATGCCGATGTTCTTCGTGATCTCGGAGCCTGCCCAAGCAGTCTTCAGCATCTCGGAGACGTTGTTATCAGTGGTGCAGAACCAGTTGATGACGAGCGGCATGTAGTAGTCGTCGCCGACCTTCACGGTCTTGTAAGCGCCGTCGATGGAAGCGTAGTTCAGGTTGGCCTCAGTCAGGTCAGCCTTGGACAGCTTCTTGTAGCGGACACCCTCGGTGTACTCGCCGCCTTCAGCGTTGTAGACCCAGCCGCCCTCTTCGAGGACAGCGATGGCGGACGATTCGGAAACTGCATAGGAGTCGAGGAGGATGGTGTCCTCGTTGGCGAGGTAGGCAGCGGAACCGGTGTAGTACGGGCCATGGACAACGGCGCCGTAGCCGCCGGTGAACTGCTGTGCGAAAGCGTTACGGTCGATGGAGTACATGACGGCCTGACGGACCTCGGTGAAGTAGACCGGGCCAAAGTCAGCACGGAAACCGAGCTTGCCGTAGCCGGCGCGGTCATAGTAGGTCGACGCGAAAGCTTCGGGGTTCTCTTCGACGATTGCCAGAGCAGCGTTGGTAGCGTCGCCGCCGGTGATGTCGCACAGAACGTCGACTTCGCCCTTCTTGAGCTGCTCATTCTGGGTCTTGTCAACGACCTTGATGTAGGAAATGGTCTCGATGGTCGGCTTGTTGCCTTCCGGAGTGCCCTTGAAGTTGGGGTTCAGGGCCAGGGTGGCGGTCAGAGCGGACTCGTCCCAGTTGGTGACGGTGTACGGGCCGGAGTACGGGAAGGTGGTGATGTCCATACGGTTGGCGTTGATCACGGCAGCCATGGTGTAGGAGTCGCCGTTCTTCGCGTAGAAGTCGCCGGAGATGTAAGCGCCCTCGCCGTCGTCAACGACGTCGCAGTCGTTGCCGAGCCACATCGGGAGATATTCCGGAGAGAATGCAGCGTAGGTAAGGTCGTAGTAGTACGGCAGATAGGTGGAATCGATGGTGACGGAGAAGGTGTAGTCGTCGATCAGACGCAGGCCGGCAAACGGCACAGCAGCGTCGGTCGCAGCAGCGTAGTCGGCGTAGCCGACGAGGTTCATGCCGGCCATATGATCGCGGGAAGCAGCCTCAGCCGCAACGGGGGTGGCGAAAACGAGGGTGTGGACGATGTAGTTCTTCGCGGTGATGGGGGAGCCATCGGAGAAGACGAGATCGTCAGCGATCTGGATGGTGAAGGTCTTGGAGCCGTCTTCGTTGTTCTGCTCCTGATGGTCAACAACGACAGTGGGGTTCCAGGCATACAGGCCGGACACGTCGGTCTCAACGGTGCCGAGGCCGGAGCTCATGGTCTGGATGTCGAGGTCGGAAGCGCCGGGGGTGTTCTTGCCGAAGGACGCAAAGCGGAAGGAGCCGCTCAGGTCGGTCGTGCTGCCGAGGATGATGGAGTTGCTGCCCTTCTCGGTGTCGATAGTGGCATTAACGATGGCGTTGGCAGCGCCCCAGTACGGGGAGACCTCGTAGTTCTGCAGCTTGGCGTTGAAGACATGGTAGTACTGGTTGGAGTACAGGGGGATCTCAGCAGCCAGGTAGTTCCATCTCTGGATGTACAGCTTCCACCAGTAGTTGTAGATCTCGTCGGCGGTATCGAAAGCTTCGTTGCCTTCGATCGGCTCGGTCTTGTAGACCATTGCCATGGAGAGGAAGTCCTCGCCGAGTTCGTACTCGACGCCGTCAACGGTGACATAAGCCAGACCGTCATATTCCTCGACCATGTCGACAGTGACCTGATCGCCAATGGCTTCGTACAGGGAGATGTAGTCGGTGCCGTACTCGTAGTCGCTCAGCGGACCACGCTCGACAGCGGGCTCGGTGGTGTCTTCCTCGGTCGACGTGGTGGTCGGCTCGGTTGCGTCGGAAGACGGCTGCGTCTCATCCGTGTTGCCGGAGCAGCCGACGAACAGCGTCGCGACCATGGCCAGCGTCAGAAGAAGAGCAAGCAGCTTTGCAAGATTCTTTTTCATTTATTTTCCTCCTATATTATTTTATATTTACTGTGATATCACAGAAAATACCGTTTGGGTCAGGGAGCTTTGTGCGTCCGGCGCGGACATTTCACGCTAAAAACACTGCGCCCCTAAAAACTTTTCTATACTATAGCACACAATTCAAAAATAATCAATAAAAAGTTTTTAATCTTTTCGGTAATTCTTAACTTCCGTGGAATTTTATAACGGCGCATTGTATGTTTTATTCATTTTCATGGAATATTCACAATGCAAAAGCGGCTTTTCCGCCGCGCGGCGCGAACCTTAACGGCAGAAAGTCATGTAACATTTTGTATATAGTCGGCAGCACGTCCGTTCCCTTCGTCAGAATTCACAAAAAGCAGACACGTCCCGACACCGGGACGTGTCCGCAAAGGACGTTCTGTCCGCGCAGGAAAGGCAGAAACGGAAAGCGGGCGGCATCACGCCGCCCGCCTCAGCGTGTCGAAAAAGTCCCCGACGTGTCATTGCGAGGAGCGCAGCGACGTGGCAATCTAATAGGAAAAGTTCCGTATTCGCCGGAAAACATACAAGAAACGAAATCATTCTGCGAGATTGCCACGACCCCTTCGGGGTCTTGCAATGACAAACTATAGTTTATAGTTTTATGAGAGTCTGAAGCGGGCGGCATGCGCCGCCCGCTTGGGATCAGATGCTGTTTTCCTTCAGCCAGTCGCGGATGCCCGCGCCGATGTCGCGGATCGTCCCCTGCTCGTAGGGCACGCGCAGTCCCGCGCTGTGGCACAGGTCGGCAAAGGTCATCGTGCCTCCCTTGTCCACAAAGGCCAAATAGCGCTTCCACGCCTCGTCCTTGTCCTTCATCGACAGCGTCCAGAGCTGGAAGGCGACGGTCTGCGCCATGCAGTAATCAATATAGTACAGCGGGTGCAGATAGACGTGCAGCTTCCACTGCCAGTGGGAATATCTGCCGTAGAAGGGCAGGTTGTCCATGTCGAGCCACGGGCGGTACTTGTGCTCCAGCTCCTGCCAGACGGCGTTGCGCTCATCGGGCGTGAGGTCCTCGTTTTCGTACATCCGGTGCTGGAATTCGTCGATCATACAGCCGTAGGGGATGAAATCGAGGCTGTCCTCACAGTGCGCCAGCTCGTATTTTCTGGTGTTTTTACCGAAGAAATTCTTGTGGTAATCCTGCGTGAGGAATTCCATGCTCATCGAATGGCACTCGCAGGCCTCGATGGTCGGCTGCTGCAGGTCGGGATGGATGTCGGAGTGCATCGCGCGGTAGAACGCGAAGGCGTGGCCGGCCTCGTGCGTCAGAACGTCGACGTCGCCCGCAGTGCCGTTGAAGTTCGAGAAGATGAAGGGCGCCTTATAGTCGGGGAAGGTCGTGCAGTAGCCGCCGGGCGCCTTGCCCTCGCGGGACAGGACGTCAAACAGGTCGCCGTCGAACATCGCCTCGATGAATTCCTTCGTCTCGGGGCTGAGCGCCTGATACATCGCCTTGCCTGCCGCCAGAATTTCCTCCGGCGTGCCCTCGGGCTTGGCGTTGCCGTCGGCAAAGCGGAATTTGTCGTCATAAATGCACAGACGGTCGACGCCGATGCGCTTGCGCTGCGCCTCCTTGACCTCCGCGATGATCGGCACGAGGTCGCGCGCGATCTGCTCGCGGAACTCGGTCAGCTCCTTCGCGCCGTAGCAGTTTCTGCCGAGGCGGTCGTAGCCGAGCTGGATGTAGTTGTCGTAGCCGAGCATTCTGCCCTGCGCGTTGCGGTTCTTGACGAGCTTGTCGAAGATCTCGTCCAGCTCCTCGCGGTGGGCGTCGAACGCCTTGCCCTCGACCTCAAAGGCGGCGCGGCGGACGGCGCGGTCAGGGCTCTCCTTATACTTTCCGAGCATCGGCAGCGGCATCGTCCGGCCGTCAAACTCGACGGTCAGGCCGGCGTAGAGCTTCTGGTACTGCGCCTCGAGCTTGCCGGCCTCCTGCATGAGCGGAATCAGCTCCGGCTTGAAGCAGCGGCGGGCAATTTCCAGATTTTTGAACAGCAGGCTGCCGTAGTGCGCCTCCAGCTCCGCGCGGAAGGGCGAATCGAGCAGCGCGACGGTGATTGCCTGCATTGCCTCCTGCAGTTCCGGGCCGGTCTCGTCGAGGTACTCGCGCTCGGCATCATAAAACTCGTCCTTGGTGTTGATGGTGTTGCGCGTATAGGCAAGCGAGGCCATCGTCTGGAAGTGCGCGCTCTTTTCAGTCGCCTCGTCATACAGGCGGATCTGCTCCTGCGCGGAGGCAGCAGCCTTGATCGCGGCGGCGATGTCGGTAAATTCCTGCTTCAGCGCCGCAATGTCGGGACGGGCATAGGGATATTCGGAAAACTTCATGGGATTTCTCCTTTCGTTTTGGTGTTCATGAGCAAGGCGACCGCAGCCGTCCTACATTATAATATACTTGTAATCACATCTGCATCAGCAGCAGGCAGAAGCCGCCGTCTTCGAGCGTATAGCCGGCGCCGTCGTGTCCGACCGCCGAGCCGAAGCCGAGCTTGCCCTCGTTGCCGATGTGCCACGGCACGCCGGATTGGTTTACATAAATCTTCGCGGTCGTCGTTCCGTCCCGGCGGGCGAAGGCCAGCCTGCCCTCTCCCGCGCGCAGCATCCGCACGTCGCCGTCGCGCAGGACAGAGATCGTGTTTTTCATGCGGCACAGCGCGGTGTAGTAGTCGCGCAGGGCGGTGTCCTCCCCGCCCCACGGGTAGCAGCGGCGGCAGAACGGATCCTCAAAGCCCTCCATGCCGGCCTCGTCGCCGTAGTAGATGCTCGGCATACCGGGCAGGGTGAACTGCAAAAACGCGGCACGTCTGAGCCGGTCGACGGCGCGCACGCGGGCTTCGGGCGAGAGAAAACGCTCCGCCTTTTCGGCCTTAGTGCCGAAAAAGCTGTCGCCCAACACCGTCAGAATGCGCGGCGTATCATGCGTTCCGAGGTGGTTCATCACGCAGGCGAGTACCTGCGGCGGGTAATTCTCCGCGAGGGTCATCACAGCCTCGCCGAAGTCCCGGCCGTCGTCCGCGCCGGTGACATAGTTGAGGATGGCCGTGCGCCACGGGTAATTCATCACGCTGTCCAGCTCCGCGTCGACAAAATAGCGGCGCGAGACGCTGTAGGCGCGCTTGTTCGACGCATCCTCCCAGACCTCGCCGAGCAGAAGCGCCTGTGGATTGATCCCGCGGATGCGGCGCTTGAGGCGCAGGACAAATTCGTCAGGCAGCTCATCGACCACGTCGAGACGGAAGCCGTCCGCGCCGAGGGCCATCCAGTGCGCCACGACGGAGTCCTCGTCCTCGATGATATAGTTTACATAACTTTCCTCCAACTCCTCGACGCAGGGCAGCGTGCGGATGCCCCACCACGCCTCGTAGCGGTCGGGATAGTGGGAAAAGCGGTACCATTTGCGGTAGGGCGAGTCGGGGTCGCTGGCCGCGCCGCCGCCGAAGACGCCGTCGGCGTCAAAATAGACGCTGTTGCTGCCCGTGTGGGAGAAGACGCCGTCGAGAATGATGCGGATGCCGCAGCGGTGCGCCTCGCGGCACAGGGCAGCGAAGTCCTCCTCCGTGCCGAGCATCGGGTCGGGGCGCTTATAGTCCGCCGTGTCGTAGCGGTGGTTGGAATAGGCCATGAAAATGGGGTTCAGGTAGAGGATGCTCACGCCGAGCTGGCGCAGATAGGGCAGCTTTTCCTGAATGCCCTTGAAATTGCCGCCGAAAAAGTCCTTGTTCCAGACCGTTCCGTTCTCGTCCGGGCGGAATTCCGGCGTGTCGCTCCAGTTTTCATGCACCGTGAAGGGACGGAGCTTGTCCGTCAGGTCGCAGTCGCCGCGCTTGCAGAAGCGGTCGGGCATGATCTGGTACATGACCGCGCCGCGGGCATAGTCCGGCACGGTGAAGTCGGCGGGGATCACGCTGACCTGCCACTTGTCCCCTGCCTCCATATTGGTGTCGTGGCCCTGCTTGAACAGGCGGAAGCCGCCGTTCTCCTTTTCGACATAGAACCAGTAATAGTACAATCCGCATTCCGTAACGGAGAATTCGCAGCGGTAGATCGTATATTCCTCGGCCTGCGTCTCCGCACGGAAGGGGTGCTCGCAGACCGGTGCGCCGTCGCAGTTTTCCAGCATCAGGCGCATTCCCACCGCACCGCTGGTGCGCGGGACAAAAACACGCAAAACGCAGCGTTCCCCCGTTCGGAGCGTGCCGAACGGGGTTTTGTGCTGCGCCATTTTACTGTCGTACAGGATTCTCATAGATCACTTGAGGTTCCAGATGTTTTCGGCATATTCCTCGACCGCGCGGTCGGAGGAGAAGATGCCTGCCTTAGCGATGTTGACGAGGGACATATTGCGGAATTTCGGCTGGTCGAGGTAGGTCTCGGCGACGACCTGCTGCGCACGGGCGTAGTCATTGAAGTCCGCAATGGTCATATACGGGTCGGCAGTGCCGAAGCGGTTGGTCAGCAGGGAGTCGACCAGATCGTCGAAGCGCTGGCCCAGCTCGCCGCTCGTGAGCATATCGAGCACGTCGCGCAGCTCCGGCGTGAGGAATTCCGTGGGCGCATAGCCGCGCTGCCACAGCGCGTCGACCTCGTGCGCCTTCATGCCGAAGAGGAAGATGTTGTCGTCGCCGACCTGCTCGTGGATCTCGACGTTCGCGCCGTCGAGCGTGCCGATGGTGACGGCGCCGTTGATCATCAGCTTCATGTTGCCGGTGCCGGAGGCCTCCTTGCCCGCGACGGAGATCTGCTCGGAGATGTCCGCAGCCGGGATGATGATCTCCGCGAGGGAGACCTTGTAATCCTCGATGAAGACGACCTTGATCTTATCGCGCACCTCGGGATCGGCCTCGATAAACTTCGAAACGGCGACGATCAGGCTGATGGTCTGCTTCGCGCGGATATAGCCGGCGGACGCCTTGGCAGCGAAGATGAAGGTGCGCGGCACGAAGGGCGCGGACGGGTTGGCCTTGATCTTACGGTAGAGGTACAGAACGTGCAGAATATTCAGAAGCTGGCGCTTGTACTCGTGCAGGCGCTTGATCTGGATGTCGAAGATGGAGTCGGGATCGACGCGCACGCCGTTCTGCTTGGCGATGAGGGCGGCAAGGCGCTCCTTGTTCTTGCGCTTGATGGCGGCGAGGTCGGCCAGCACCTTTTCATCGTCCTGATACTTCATCAGCTTTTCGAGGTCGCGGGCGTCGCGCGTGAAGCCGTCGCCGATGAGATCCTTCAGGTAGTCCGTCAGCAGCGGGTTGGACTGGCACAGCCAGCGGCGGTAAGCGATGCCGTTGGTGACGTTGAGGAAGCGGTCGGGCGTGATCTGGCAGTAGTCGCGGAAGATGCCGTTGCGCAGGATGTCGGTGTGCAGCTTGGACACGCCGTTGACCTTATGGCAGGCGGCAAGGCAGAGGTTGGCCATGCGCACCTCGTTGTTGGCGATAACGGCCATATAGTTGATCTTGCCCCAGTCGTTCGGGTAGACCTTGCAGAGCTGCTCGATCAGGCGGCGGTTGATCTCCGCGCAGATAGAGTACACGCGCGGGAGCTGCTCACGGAACAGATCGACGCTCCAGCGCTCGAGCGCCTCGCTCATGACGGTGTGGTTGGTGTAGGACAGGGTTCTGCAGGTGATGTCCCACGCCTGATCCCAGCCGTAGTCATGCTCGTCGACAAGCAGGCGCATCAGCTCCGGCACGCAGAGGGCCGGATGGGTGTCGTTGATGTGGATGGCGACCTTGTCGGGCAGGTTGTCGAAGGTGCGGTATTTCTTATAGTGCTTTTTGAGGATGCTCTGCAGAGAAGCGGACACGAGCAGGTACTGCTGCTTCAGACGCAGGCGCTTGCCCTGGATGTGGTCGTCGGCGGGATAGAGGACCTTGGAGATCGTCTCGGCCATCGCGTTCTGCTCCAGCGCGCGGACATAGTCGCCGCGGGAGAAGGCCGCCATATCGAAGCTCTGCGGCAGCTTGGCGCTCCAGAGGATCAGACGGTTGGCGGCGTCGCTGTCGTAGCCGGAGATGAACATATCGTGCGGCACGGCGATGACGGAGTTGTAGCCGACCTGCGCGACCTTGAAGCGGCCGTTGTCGACCCATTCGCGCACCTCACCGCCGAATTTGACCTCGACGGCGTCGTCCTCGCGGGCACGCAGCCAGACGTCGCCCATTTCCAGCCAGTTGTCGGGGAACTCCATCTGCCAGCCGTCGACGATCTTCTGGCGGAAGATGCCGAACTCATAGCGGATGGAATAGCCGGTGACGGGATAGTCCATACCGGTGGCCGCGTCCATGTAGCACGAGGCAAGTCTGCCGAGGCCGCCGTTACCGAGGCCGGCGTCGGGCTCCAGAGCGTAGATATCGTCGATATTGATGCCCGCCTTTTTCAGGCCCTCGCGGCACTCGGCCTCAAGGCCGAGGTTGAAGAGGTTGTTGCGCAGGTTTGTGCCGACGAGGAATTCCATCGACATATAGTAAACCTCTTTCCGCTCCTCCGCGGCGCAGCGGTTGTTGAACAGGCGGTTTTTATCGTTGAGCAGCTCGCGCACGGCGGTGCACAGGGCGCGGTAGATCTGCTTTTCGGTCGCTTCGGCGAGGGTGCAGCCGCTGCTGCGCAGCAGTGTCTCGTTCAGTACCTTCATCATATCTACCCGCTGCTCCTCGCGCAGGGGCGCGGCAGTCTTTTTCGTCGTAGTCTGCTTGGGTGTCTGCTTTTTCATGGGTCCTCCTAAAACTCTTTCTGTATAAAATAGGGTTATTTGCTGCGCAGCTCCGTGTAAAGCTGCATATATTCTTCAGCGGGCACGCGCCAGCTGAAATCGCATTCCATGTCGCGCCTGGCAAGCGCGTTCCATTGGTCGCGGTCATTATAATACAAACCGACCGCGCGGTCAATAGCGCCGAGGAAATCGTCCGCGTTATAGCTCTGGAACGTGAAGCCTCTGCCCTCTCCCGTCTGGCCGTTGTAGGGCGGGACGGTGTCGCGCAGGCCGCCGGTGGCGGCGACGACGGGGATCGTGCCGTAGCGCATGGCGATGAGCTGCGACAGGCCGCACGGCTCGGACTTCGACGGCATCAGATACATATCCGCGCCGGCATAGACCCGCGAAGCGAGCGCCGGGTCGAAGCGGAGCTGCACCGAAACTCTGCCCGGATACTGGCGGGCAAGCGCGCTCAGGGCGTATTCATACTGCTTTTCGCCCGTGCCGACCACGACGAGCTGCACCTCGCGCTCCATCAGGCGGTTGGCGATGTAGCACAGCAGGTCGATGCCCTTGTGTCCGGCCAGACGCGTGACCATGGCGAGGATGGGCGCGTCGGTGTCGGTGCGCAGGCCCAGCTCCTCGCGCAGGGCGCGCTTGTTGTCCCACTTGCCGAGCATCTTGTCCGCGCTGTAGTTGACCGCAAGCGCCCGGTCGGTCGCGGGGTCATAAACCCCGGTGTCGATGCCGTTGGTGATGCCCCAGAGCCACGCGCCGCGCAGCACGCCGTCAAGGCGGTGGGCATAGTACGGGTAGCAAAGCTCCTCGGCATAGGTCTTCGAGACGGTCGTCACGATGTCGGCCACCTCGATGGCGCCCTTCATCACGTTGATCGCGCCGTCGAAGGTCAGCTTGCCGCGGTATTCCTCCGGCAGGCCGAGGGTGTTCTGGAAGAAGGAGGCCTCCGCCCAGCCCTGATACTCGACATTGTGGATGGTGAAGACGGTCTTGGCGTTCGGGCACCACGAGCCGTAGAGCGCGCGGCAGTAGATGACCGCCATGGCCGACTGCCAGTCGTGGCAGTGCAGAATATCGGGCTTGAAGTCCAGATAGTACAGGGCAGCCATGACCGCCTTGGAAAAATAGGCGAAACGCTCGCCGTCGTCAAAGTCGCCATAGACCGTGCCGCGGGCGCCGAAATAATAATCGTTGTCGATAAAATAGATCTGCAGGCCGTCCTTGCGGGACTTCAGGCGCAGGATGCCGACATAGCTCTCGCGCCAGGACAGGTCGATCGAGAAGGAGCCGACCTGCTCGACCTCGACGGCACTGTTCTGCTTGATGCGCTTATAATACGGAAGGAAAAGGCAGACCTCGTTGCCGGGCTTTTTTGCCAGCTCGGCCGGGAGCGCCTGCATCACGTCTCCGAGGCCGCCCGTCTTGACGAGCGGTGCGGCTTCGGAGGCTACCATTGCGATTTTCATACGATCTCTCCTCTTTTGAAGATCAGCGGATGATCCTTGGTGCCGCGCAGGACGGCGCCCGGACGGACGACGACGTCCTTGTCCATGATGACGCATTCGAGCTGCGCGCCCCCGCCGATGACCGTGCCCTGCATGATGACGCTGTCGCGCACGACGGCGTCCTTGCCCAGCCTGACGCCGCGGAAGAGGACGGAGTTGCTCGCGCTGCCCTCGAGGGTGCAGCCGTCAGCGACGATGCAGTCGTCGATCTCGGAGAATTCGCCGTAATAGGTCGGCACCTCATCACGCACCTTGGTATAAATGGTGCGGTTGCTGCGGTTGAACAGGCCGTGGCGGATCTCCGGATCAATCAGCGCGAGGCTGTTGCGGTAGAACTCCGCCGTGCTCTCGTTGAACAGCGCCACACCCTGGAAGCGGTAGGCGTTGATGCGCAGGCCGTCCTCGGCAAAGCCGTGCATGACAAGGTCGCGCTCAAAGCGGTAGCGGTTGCGCGCGACGGCCTCCGTGACCTCGCGGATCAGCCGCTCGCGGCTGATGACGAAGATGCCCATCGAGGCAAGATAGCCCTCGCCGGCGCAGTAATCGACGGCAAGGTCGGTCACGCGGTTGTTCTCGTCGACCTTCACGGCCATATCGAGCTGCTTGACGCCGTTGCAGATGCCTTCCTTGACGACAACGGTGACGTCCGCGCCCGAGGCGACGTGGTTCTCGACGACCTCGCGGAAGTCGATGGCGCACAGCACGCCGCTGTCGGCCATGACGATGTAGTCCTCCTTGGAATGCACCAGAAACGCTCTGGCGGAGTTGAGGGCGTCGAGCTTGCCCCGGTAGGAGCCGTTGTGTCCGACGGCGTACGGCGTCAGATACTCCAGGCCGCCCTCCTCCAGATCGAGATCCCACTCCTGGCCGGAGCCGATGTGGTTCATCAGGGACTGGTAGTTATATTTGGTGATGATGCCGATGTGGCGGATGCCGGAGTTGGTCATGTTGGACAGGGAAAAGTCGATCTGACGGTAGCGCCCGCCGTAGGGCAGGGATGCCATGGTGCGCTTGTTTGTCAGCTCACCGAGGGAGCTGTCATAGATGTTCGCAAAAATGATACCCATTGTTGTCATGGTTTGATTCCTCCCCTTCCCTGTTTTAATAAATTTCGCCGGGCTTGACGGTCTCGTTGACGCCGATGGTTTTTTTCTTGCCGACGACGCTGATCTTTTTCGTCTCGTTCTCGGCGAAGCTGCCGCCGATCACCGCGCCGCGGCAGATACGGCAGTCCTCGCCGATGATGGCGTGGCGGATGATGGCGCCGGATTCGATGACGACGTTCGGCATGATGACGCTGTCCTCGACGATGGCGCCCGGCTCGACGGTGCAGCCGGTGGAGATGATCGAATGGGTGATGTTGCCGTAGATCTCGCAGCCCTCAGCGATAAAGCTGTTGACATTTTTCGACTCCTTGGCGATGAAGCTCGAGGGCATGGCGTAGTTTCTGGCGTAGATGCGCTGGCCCTTTTCGCCGTTGATGTTGAAGGCCGGCTCCGTGCCCAGCAGCTCCATGTTCGCCTCCCAGAGGGAGTTGATGGTGCCGACGTCCTTCCAGTAGCCGCGGAATTCGTAGGCAAAGAGCTTGTGGCCGGTGTTCAGCAGGGCGGGGATGACGTTCTTGCCGAAGTCGTTTTCGGAGGTCGGGTCCTCCTCGTCCGCGATCAGGAATTCGCGCAGGACGCTCCATTTGAAGATGTAGATGCCCATAGAGGCGTTGGTGCTCTTTGGGCGCTTGGGCTTTTCCTCAAATTCGTAGATCGCGCCGTCTTCGGTCGTGTTCATAATGCCGAAGCGGCTGGCCTCCGCGAGCGGGACGGTGCGCACGGCGATGGTGCAGTCGGCGTCCTTCTGCTCGTGGTAGCGCAGCATGGCGGCGTAATCCATCTTATAGATGTGGTCGCCGGAGAGAATGAGCACGTTGTCGGGATCATAGCGCTCGATAAAGGGGATGTTCTGGTAGATCGCGTTTGCCGTGCCCTTGTACCACTCGGACTTTTTGCTGCGGGCATAGGGCGGCAGCACCTGCACGCCGCCATGCGAGCGGTTCAGGCGCCACGGCTGGCCGTTGCCGATGTACTCGTTCAGCTCTAAGGGCTGATACTGCGTGAGGATGCCGACCGTGTCGATGCCGGAGTTGACACAGTTGGAAAGGGGGAAATCAATGATGCGGTACTTTCCTCCGAAGGGTACGGCGGGCTTTGCGGTATTTTCCGTCAACACCATCAGGCGGCTGCCCTGACCGCCTGCCAAAAGCATGGCGACACAATGCTTTTTCTGAAAGTTCATGCTCACGTCTCTCCTTAATTCAATTTTGGGAAGCTCTGAATCAATCCGCAGGAGCGGTCAGCGAGAGATTTTGTTCCAAATCGAGGTTTGAAAAGCGTAGGAATCCTTTGTGTATTTCAAGGTTTTCAAACCAAAACGTCGGGACAAAGGATCCGCTGAGCGCCGCCGCTGATTTGTTCAGAGATTCCTTATGTCAGTGTATGTTTTTTTGCACCCACGCCTGTGGGGATATTACGGTTGGAGTATCCTTTCTTTATTTGTCTTCGGTCTTTTTCCCTTCGGCTTTCTGGGCGCGACCTTCTTCTTATAGAAGGCGACGGACATCGGCGCGATGGTAAATTCGCCCGAGAACGGCAGGCCGTGCGACGGCGTCTTTTCCGCCGTGACGGTGGGCAGAACGGTGCCGGAGCCGCCGTACTTTTCGTCGTCGCTGTTGAAGATCGGCTCATACTCACCCGCACGCGGCAGGCCGAAGCGGTAGTTTTCGCGCTTGACGGGGCAGAAGTTGCACACACAGATCACTTCTCTGCCTCTGCGGTCGATGCGGCGGAAGACGATGACGCTGTCGCAGCAGTCATCGACGACGATCCAGCGGAAGCCCTCCCAGTCGGAGTCGTTGTTCCACAGGCTGCTGTGGTCGAGATAGAAGTGGTTCAGGTCGCGGACATAGTTCTGCATCTGCTGGTGGCGCGGATACTGCAGCAGGAACCAGTCGAGCTGACCCTTTTCGTTCCACTCGTCAAACTGGGCAAATTCGTTGCCCATGAAGCTCAGCTTCTTGCCCGGATGCGCCATCATATAGCCATAGAAGGCGCGCAGGTTGCAGAACTTCATGTCATAGTCGCCGGGCATCTTGTTGATGAGCGAATGCTTGCAGTGGACGACCTCGTCGTGCGACAGCGGAAGGATGTAGTTTTCCGAATAGGCGTAGGTCATCGAGAAGGTGAGCTGGTTGTGGCTGCCCTTGCGGTAGAGCGGGTCGAGCGACATATATTTCAGCGAGTCGTTCATCCAGCCCATGTTCCACTTGAACAGGAAGCCGAGGCCGCCGTCATAGTCGGGCTTGGTGACCAGCGGGAAGGCGGTGGATTCCTCCGCGGCGGTGATGGCGTTGCGGCGGACGGAGAAGACGGCGCGGTTGAGCTTGCGCAGGAAGGCGATGGCCTCCAGATTTTCCTTGCCGCCGAATTTGTTCGGGTGGTATTCGCGTCTGCCGTAGTCGAGATAGAGCATGGCCGCGACCGCGTCCACGCGCAGGCCGTCGACATGGTACATCTCCAGCCAGTAGATGGCGTTGGAGATCAGGAAGGACTGCACCTCGCCCTTGCCGAAGTCAAAGATGCGCGTCGTCCAGTCCGGATGCTCGTTCATCATCGGGTCGGACAGCTCGTAGCAGCAGGTGCCGTCGAATTCGTACAGGCCGTATTCGTCCTTGGGGAAGTGGGCGGGCACCCAGTCGAGCAGGACGCCGATGCCGGCCTGATGGCAGCGGTCAATGAATTTCATGAGCTGCTTCGGCTCGCCGTAACGGGAGGTCGGGGCATAATAGCCCGTGACCTGATAGCCCCACGAGGGATCGTAGGGATATTCCGACATCGGCATCAGCTCGACGTGCGTATAGCCCATCTCCTTCAGGTAGGGAATGAGCAGATCGGCCATTTCCTCGTAATTATGTACGGTACCGTCCCACTTGCGCTTCCACGAGCCGAAGTGCATCTCGTAGATGTTCATCGGGCTGTCGAGGAGCTTGCGCTTGCCCTGCTGGCGGCGGTAGGCGGCATCGCCCCAGGTGTAGCCCTCGAGCGGGCAGACGATGCTGGAGTTCTCCGGCGGGGTCTGCATCCGGAAGCCGTAGGGGTCGGCCTTATAGACGGTGGAGCCGTTGGCGCGGCGGACAAAATATTTATAAGCCTGTCCCTCCCGCGCATTGGCGGAGAAGGCCTCCCAGACGCCGTTTTTGACCCAGGTCATCGGCATATCCTCGGGATTCCAGAAATTCCAATCGCCCGTGACGCTGACGCCCTGGGCGTGCGGCGCCCAGACGCGGAAGACGTAACCGTTTACGCCGTCTCGCTGTTCCGCGTGGCAGCCGAGGAAGGTATAGGCGTGCAGCTCGTCGCCGTCAGAAAAGCGTTTGATTGCATTGAGCAGGTTTTGTTCCATTGTTTGCCTCCTTAGATTCTGGCATACGATTGTGTATCCTATCACATTATACCACTTTGCACAAAAATTGCAACTGTTTTCCGGAAAAACTGATGATACTGTTGTATTTTCCTTCGACGTTGCAAGTTTTCTGCCTTTGGCAGTATTGTACGTCCGTTTTGGCGCGAAATGTGCGGAAATCCGTCGCCCCTTTTCCGCTTTCCCGCGCGGGGGACGCGGAAAATATTCCCGGCGCCTTTTTTCGTTTTCCATCGAAATTTCTTGACAAACCGCTTTTTCGGGAATAAGATAAACGATAGGGCAAAAGCTCAAATTGATATCAAAGGAGGGAACAGGTCATGGATGCTGGGAGTACCGGCGGCACATCAGCAGGCCGAAGTCCGAGGCGGCGCCGCATCCGTCGGCGCTGTTCCCTATAACGATACAGGTCTGCCGTGCCGGCTTCCCGATCTCTGATCAAAATGCTATGAAACAGGAGGTCAGAACCGATGGCAGAGCATAATGTCACCGTCGAAAGCACGCTGGACGCGCTTTTGGGCGAAAAAAAGTACGCCACGATCCGCGACATTCTCTCGACGATGAACCCCGCCGACATCGCCTCGGTGTTCGACGAGATGGAGGAGGAGCGTCTGCCGCTGCTGTTCCGGCTGCTGCCGAAGGAGCTTGCGGCCGAGGCGTTCGTCGAGATGGAGCCGGAGGCGCAGGAGCTGCTGATCCGCGGCTTCTCGGACTCCGAGCTGCGCGAGGTGCTCGACGAGCTGTACGTCGACGACGCCGTCGACATCGTCGAGGAAATGCCCGCCAACGTCGTGCGGCGCATCCTGTCGCAGGCCGATCCGCAGATGCGCAAGGAGATCAACGAGATCCTGCGCTATCCCGAAAATTCCGCCGGCTCGATCATGACGACGGAATATGTCTCCCTGCGCCCGAACATGACGGTGGAGGAATCCATCCTCCGCATCCGCCGCACGGGCGTGGACAAGGAGACGATCTACACTTGTTACGTTACAAAAAACCGCACCCTGATCGGTCTGGTCACCGTCAAGGATCTGCTTCTGGCGCAGGATGACGAGACGACCATCGACGAGATCATGGAGACGAACGTCATCTCCGTCAACACCCACACCGATCAGGAGGAAGTCGCGCGAATGTTCTCGAAATACGACTTTCTCGCCCTGCCCGTGGTGGACGCCGAGAACCGCATGGTCGGCATCGTCACCTTCGACGACGCCATGGACGTCATGGAAGACGAGGTCACCGAGGATATGGAGATCATGGGCGGCATGACGCCGTCGGACAAGACCTATCTCCGTTCGACGGTACTCGACCTGTTCAAGCACCGTATCCCCTGGCTGATGCTCCTGATGGTCTCCGCGACCTTCACGGGGCTGATCATCTCTGGCTTTGAAAACGCACTTGCCGCGCAGGTGGTGCTCACGGCGTTCATCCCGATGCTCATGGACACGGGCGGCAATTCCGGCTCGCAGTCCTCGGTCACGATCATCCGCGCCCTCTCGCTCGGCGAGATCGAATTTTCCGACCTGCCGCGCGTGGTCTGGAAGGAGATCCGCACCGCCGTGCTCTGCGGCGTCACGCTTGCCGCGGCCTGCTTCCTCAAGATCATGCTGGTCGACCGGCTGCTGCTGGGCAACACGGACGTCACATGGCTCGTCGCCTTCGTCGTCTGCGTCACGCTGGCGCTGACGGTGCTGGTGGCAAAGGTCATCGGCTGCTCACTGCCGCTTCTGGCGAAGAAGCTGGGCTTCGACCCGGCGGTCATGGCAAGCCCGTTCATCACCACCATCGTCGACGCCCTCTCCCTGCTCGTCTATTTCGGCATCGCAAGCGCCCTGCTGCTCTGAACAAGGCTAACGAAAGCGCCCGGTTTTGGCCGGGCGCTTCAGCGTGTCGAAAAACTATTTCGACACGCTGGGAGACTGTCGAGAAAGCTCGAAAGACAAGCAACTCTTGCCTGTCGGCGCACATAGGTACGGTAAGGCGAGAGTTGCGCAGTAAGTCAAAATTATTACAAATCACTTTTCTGAGCCGCGAAATAGTTCGAAAAAATACCTTGACGTTGATTCGCACCACAAATATCAAGCTGCCTGAAATTGTTTTCCGATTTTGATGGTTTCGGGCTATATCGACAGTCTGAGCGCCCGGTTTTGGCCGGGCGCTTGCTTTATTTCTTCACTTTTTCGCGGCGGAAGTTGCCGAGCGTCTCCTTGACAGAGGACAGGTAGGCAAACGAGCCGGGATGCTGCTCGATGATGCGCTGGAACTGGACGATCTGGTGCTTGTTGACCACGCAGATCAGAAGGGTCTTGTTGCTGTGCGTGAAGCCGCCGACGGCGGGCAGCTCCGTCACGCCGTGGCCGAGGGTCTTCATCAGCGCGTCGGCCAGTTCCTCCGGCCGGTCGGTGACGATCTCGAACTTGACGGCCTCCTTGAAGCCCTTGAGCATCGTGTCGCTGACCTTGCTGGACAGGAAGCAGTAGAGCAGGCACAGGATGACCGGCTCGACCTTGAAATCGAAGACGAAATAGGACGCGCCCGCGACCATCGTGTTGATGGCGAAGATGATCCACAGCAGGTTGCGTTCGGGGTAATAGTGATGATAGATCGCGGCGACGAGGTCGGTGCCGCCGGTGCTGCTGTTGCGGCGCATGACAACGCCGTAGCAGAAGCCGCTGACCACGCCGCCGGCGATCGGCGCGAGGATCGTGCTCGTGCCATTGGCAGTGTGGTAGACGAATTGCGACAGGTCGACATAGTCCAGCGCCAGCAGCGCCAGCGACATCGTCGCGGCAAAGGCCGCCGAGCGGATGGCATAGGCGTGGTCGACCAAAAAGAAGACCACGATCACCAGCGGGATGTTGACGATGATCGTCATATAGCCGACCTTGAAGCCGAACAGGTGCTGCACGATGGTCGCGATACCGGGGATGCCGGCCGGGGCAAATTCGTTCGGGAAAATAAAGATGTGGTAACTCAGCGAGAGCAGCGCAGCCGCGCCGATGATGATCAGATAGTCCAAGACGCAACGCCGAAGCTTCATGTGCATCCCCCTTTGATACAATTCCACAGACATATATAGCAATTTTTTGTCGAAATGTCAACCGAAAAAATGCATCCGTTCAGGCCAAATAACGCAGCGCAAGCTCCGTAAGGAATGCCGCCGCGCAGGCGGCCGCGGCCACCTTCAAAAGGCTCTTTTCCAGAAACGACAGGACGAGGGCGACGGCGCAGCCGAGCACCGCCGAGAGGCGGTAGTCCGTCGCGTAAAAGATCGCCGGGACCGTCATCGCGCTCAGGACGGCATAGGGAATGTAATACAAAAAGGACAGCAGGAAGCGGTTTTGAACTTTCTTTTTGACCAGCACCAGCGGAAGCATCCGCACGAGGTAGGTCACCCCCGCCATCACCGCAAGGCAGGCAAAAAACGGCAGCTTATCCATCGCGCTCCTCCTCAAACGGGTGCGCAAGCGCCGCCACCGCCGCAGCCACCGCCGCGCAGAGGATCACGGAAAAGCCCGACGGGATGCGCCGCATCGCGGGAATGTAGTAAAACGCGCAGCTCAGGCCCACGGCGATCGCCGCGCACAGCGCCGTTGCGCGGTGCTTTTTCACCTGCGGGATGACGATGGCGATGAACATGGCATAAATCGCAAGACCCAGCGCGGAGATGACCACGGCGGGCAGCAGATTCCCCGCAACCGCGCCCAGAAGCGTGCCGAGGCTCCAGCCGAGGTAGGGCGTCAGGATCAGCCCGTAGAGATAGCGCCGGCCCACCGGCGCGTTCTGCGCCATGGCGACGGCGAAGACCTCGTCGGTGTTGACGAAGGCGACGAGAAAGCGGTCGAGCAGGCGCACGCTTTTGCCGAGCCGCTGCGACAGCGACACCGACATCAGCGCGTAGCGCAGATTGATGACGAGCTGGGATACCGCAAGCTCCGGCAGCGTCCCGCCGCCGGTGAGGATCGGAACGGCCGCGAGCTGCCCGGCGGAGGTGACGTTGGTCGCGGAGACCATCACGGCCTCCGGGATGGTCAGGCCGCTGCCGCAGGCGAAAATACCGAAAGCGAACGCGACGGACAGATAGCCGAAGCAGATCGGCAGACCGTTGCGGACGCCCTTGGAGAAGGAATTGATCTCATTCATAGCTATGTCTCAGGGTCTCCTCCGGTTTCAGGGTTTTTTGCGTTTTTCATCATAGCACACGGCGCGCCGTGCGTCAAATTATTTTCCGCGGGCTTGTAAAACCGGCGCGGTTGCATTATAATAAGATGATGAGAAATTTTTGCTGCGGGAGGTGGGAAAATGACGGCGCTGTGGATCATTTTGGGGATCTTCGCCTTTTTTGCGCTGCTTTTGGCGCTGCCGCTGCGCATTTTCCTGCACTACAGCCCGGAGGACGGGCTGCAATACCGCGTAAAATACGCCTTTATTCCCCTTGCGGACAGTCAGGTGCCGGAAAAGCCGGAGAAGCAGAAGCCGGAAAAAGCGCCCGAAACGCAGAAACAGAAAAAGTCCTCCGGCGGCGCCGTCCGGACGCTGCTGTCCTTCCTCGGTCTGGAGGACGTCAGCAGCGCGGCAAATGCCAAACGCGCCATCGGGGAAAAGGGCCTTGTTGAGACGCTGCGCGGCGTGACGGAGGCCGTCGGCGCACTGCTGCGGCGCACGGGTCGGCTGCTCAGGAAAGGTGTGTTCAAGAAGTTTGATCTCAGCATCGTCTGCGGTGACGACGATCCTGCCGACGCGGCAGCGCGCTACGGCACGGTCTGCGCGGCGGTCTATCCCCTGCTGACAATGCTGGACTCGGCTATGAAATTCAGGCGCCGCCGGGTCGATATCCGCTGCGATTTTTCGCAGGAGGGCTCGCAGGTGTCGTTCGACGGGCAGCTCAACTACCGCCCGTGGCACTTTGTCTGCTTTGCCTGCGGGCTGCTTTGGCAGTATCTTAAGAATAAAACCATGAAGGAAGGGTAACCCGATGAGCGAGCTTTTGAAAGTCTTTGCATTCACCGCCGAGCAGGCGCGGACGCTGTCGAAGGAGCAGTCCGTCCTGGGCGAGCCGATCGTGATCGGCGAGGTCACGGTCATCCCCGTCTCCAAGCTCTCCTGCGGCTTTACGGGCGGCGGCTCCGACCTCGCGCAGAAGAAGAAAGCCGACGGCATCATGGCCGGCGCCGGCGTGAAGATCACCAAAACGCCGCTGTCCTTCCTCGCCGTCTGTGGCAAGGAGGTGCAGGTGCTGCACGTCGCCGAGGAGGAGACGAAGTCGAAGGGACTGGTCAATGCGCTTCTCCCCCTCGTCGCGCAGCTCATGGAAAAGGCCGCCGCGAAAAAAGCGGCGCCGGAGGAACCCGACGCCGCCGAATAAATTTGTAGGGCGGGGGCATGCCCCCGCCGGTGCAGGAACTACCGCCTGCGTACAAGCCTGTCCGTCTGTACTGTCTGCCGCTTACGCGGTCGGCACGCCGAGGTCGTCGTGCCCTACGATCCGTCTATCGTGGTTGCTCCGTAGGGCGCGACCACTGGGC
>CAZVSJ010000012.1:0-29993 GCA_964629755.1 uncultured Oscillospiraceae bacterium
AGGGGATGAAGTTCTTCGGCACACAGCCGCCGACGGTCTCGTCGGCAAAGATCATGTCCTCGCTCTCGCTCTGCGGCTCGAAGCGGATGTAAACATCGCCGAACTGGCCGTGGCCGCCGGACTGCTTCTTGTGACGGCCGTGGATCTCGACCTTTTTCTTGATGGTCTCGCGGTAAGCGATCTTCGCCGGGCGCAGCTCGGCCTCGACCTTATACTTGCTCAGCAGCTTGGAGATGATGACGCTCAGATGGATGTCGCAGACACCGGCGATGATCATTTCCTTGGTCTCGGGATCATTGCCGTAGGTGAAGGAGGCGTCTTCCTCGTTCAGCTTGACGAGGCCGGAGGCGACCTTGTCTTCCTGACCCTTGTTCTTGGCGTAGATGGCCATGCGGTAGCAGGGCTCTGCGTAGGTCATGGGCTTGACGGTGACGACCTTGCCGGGCAGGCCGAGGGTGTCGCCGGTGCGGACGGAGGCGAGCTTGGTGAACACGCCGATGTCGCCGCAGCAGACCTTGGAGGTCTTGACGTTGTCCTTGCCCTTCGGGAAGAAGGTGTTGCCGAGCTTTTCGTTGTCGCCGGTGCGGGCGTTGACGACGGTCAGGGTGTCCTCGATGTCGCCGGAGATGACCTTGAAGTAGGAGTTCTTGCCGTACTGGTCAGCCATGGTGTTGAAGACGAAGGCCATCGGGCTGCCGGACGGGTCGAGCGCCAGCTCGGACTCGTTGCCGTCCTCGTCGACGATGACGGCTGGCTTGCCCTCGAGCGGCGAGGGAGCGAACTTCTTGAGGTTTTCCAGCAGGCGGATGGTGCCGAGGCCGTTCATCGCGCAGCCGCAGAAAACGGGCGTGACCGTGCGCTGCTGGATGCCGTCCTTGATGCCCTTGATGAGCTCTTCCTCGGTGAACGGCTCTTCCATGAAGAACTTCTCCATGAGAGCTTCATCGGTCTCGGCGACCTGCTCGTTCAGCTCTGCCATGTATTCTTCGATCTTTTCCTCGGCGTCCGCGGGCAGGGCGATCTCCTTGCCGCTGACGTCGTAGGCCTTCTTCTCGATGAGGTCGACCACGCCGACAGCCTGCTCGCCGTTCAGGATCGGGAAGGTGAACGGAATGGCGGAGGCGCCGAAGGTGTCGCGGATGGCGTCAAACGTGCCGAAGAAGTTGGCGTGCTCCTCGTCGAGCTTGGAAACATAGAACATTGCGGGCAGGTTTGCATCCGCCAGCGACTTCCAGCCCTTTTCGGTGCCGACGGCGATGCCGGACTTGGCGGTCAGGCAGATCAGGCCGGCGTCCGCGACGCGCAGGGACTGCACGACCTCGGCGGCAAAGTCGAAATAGCCGGGGTTGTCGAGCACGTTGACCTTGCAGCCCGCGTACTCCACGGGGATGACGGAGGTCTTGATGGAATACTGTCTCTTCTTCTCTTCGTCGTCAAAGTCGGAGACAGTGGTGCCGTCGGCGCGCTTGCCGAGGCGGGTGATCGCCTTCGTCAGGAAGAGCATGCTCTCGCACAGGGCGGATTTGCCATCGCCGCCGTGACCGAGCAGCGCGATATTGCGGATGTCCTTCGCAGTGTACATATTGTAAAAATTCTCCTTTCTGTGCAGTCGGGAAGGGACTGCGGGCGGCATACCGTTCGTTGCCACAATTAGTTTTATTATACACGATTGGAAACAAGATTGCAATGCGTATTATCAAAAATTCGGAATAAATTGCGCGGATTTTTGTCGAAACTGCAAAAGAGGCTGCCTCGCACGGCTTCAAAAACGGAGCAGAACAAAGGAAAACAGCCAGTTCAGGCACGCCCAGACGAGCTGGAACGCGGCAAGGTGCAACGGCGAGGCCGTCTGCGCCGAATTCCAGACGAGCAGCAGCGTGCAAAGGCCAAAGCCGAGCACGCCCGCCGCAAGGCTGAGCGCAAGGGACAGGCCGCTCACGCTCTTGAGCGTGCGTCCGGCGGCGACGGTCGAGGCGAACGCGCCGAAGGTGTCCTTTGCGATCAAGCCGCCCTGCCCGCCGTTTCTCTCCGGGTCGATGGCGGACAGGCGCAGCCGCTCGGAAAGCGGCGGGAAGATGACGGACTGCGTATCCAGCTCATATTTCGCGCCGATCAGCTCCGGCGTGATGAGAAAGTCGCGCGTGGCCAGCACGACGGAGAAGCTGCGATTGGCCAGCACGTCGCGCAGGCCCTTCCGGGTCGACGGGCTGGGCTTGTACTTCACGGCGAAAATGCCGGCAAGCTCGCCGTCGATGGAGACATAGACGGCCTGGCGCACACGCGTCCCGGCGGGCATATGCACGCCCATGCTGCGCACGAAGCCCAGGCTGCCGACCAAGATGACCTCCCCGGCGACCTCGGCACCGATGCCGTTGTTGTCGTAAACGCGGAAACGCGTCGCCTGCAGGTGCTTGCCATACTGCGCCTGCAGCAGCGATTCAAAGAGGTCGGCCAGCGGACTGTCAGCCGCGCGGAGCGCCGCCAGCGCGCAGGCGATGACGCGTCCGGCCTTATGCGCGCCGAAGAGCTTCATGCCGTTCGAGGTGATGTTCGCGTGGGGGAAAATGTCCTCGTCGCGGAGGATGATCGTATGCTTGCCGCCGAAGAGCTTCGCGCCGTGCCAGCCGCACAGCGCTCCGCCGAACGACGAAAGCCGCCGCGCCAGCACGGAAAACGGTCTGGAAAAGCACAGCGCTCCGGCAAAGGGCGTCGCGCCGAGCAGCAGCAAGAGCCACGACAGGACGAAGGCGTTTTCGCCGCGCGTGCTGATAAAATAGGCCAGCACGCCGCTCAGCGGCAGCATGACGGCGGCGTAAATGCCCAAAGCAGTCTGCCCGCGGTCCGGCCGGTCAAGGCAGCGCATGAAATCGTCCACGTCGGCCTCGTCCCGGCGCAGGGAATCGGCCCGATCCAGAAGCTGCGGCAGCTCAAAGATGCCCATCGGCGCATCAAAGCCGCAGACGGTGCGCGCCGTATAAAACATGGCCGTCCGGCGTGCCATGTCGCCGCGCAGGAGGAAGACAAGCAGCACGGACAGCACGGGGCAATAGCTCTGCCCGCCCTGCGGCAGGACCTGCGCCGCGTGGATAAACGTCAGCACGCTTACGGGCAGCACCGCCAGCGCAAGGCTCGGGCGCAGATGCGCAAGGCCCCGCAGCCCGTCCAGCACGACGTCATAGGCCAGCAGCACAGACGCTGCCGCCAGCGCCAGTGACACCCATCCGACAGCGGCAGCCGAAAGCGGGAGAAACGCCCACCCAAAGCCGCCATAGAACAGCAGAAAAAGCTGCACCGCCGCGATAAGCGCGGAGAGGGCAAAGCGCAGGCGCTGTATGCCGAGGCCGTCCCTGCTCTGACGCAGGAGCGTCTGCGGCGTGGGCGCCGGCTCCGGCATCTCAACCCGTACCGGCGGCGCTTTCGGCTTCGGCGGGCGCTTTTCCCGGCGCAGCGGTGCGGGCGGCTTTTCGCGCTCCGTTCTTAGCACGGCGCCGGTGTTTTCCCGCGGCGCTTCCTGCGGTGCGGGCGGCGCCTCCTGCCGCGCGCGGCGCTTTCCCGGCTCCGCCGTCTTGGTCGGCGCGTCGAGATCCGGCGCAGCCGGCGCAGGTCGAATGGGGTGGAAGACCACCGTGTCGGACGTGACGCCCGGCTTTTCCGGCGGGCTCTTTGCGCCGAACTCACGCATGATATCCTCGAGCTGATATTCCTCCGGCGCGTCCGCCTGATTCAGTTGTTCCGGATCGCGTCGTTTCATAAGCAATTATCCTCTCTGGCGCACGGCCTCGTAGAGCAGAATCGCGGCAGCCGCGGACGCGTTGAGCGAGGAGATGCGTCCCTTCATCGGGATGCTCACCTTAAAATCGCACTGCTCGGCGACGATGCGGCTCATGCCGACGCCCTCGTTGCCGATGACGATGGCGGCAGGCAGGGTCAGGTCGGCCTCATACAGCGCCGTGGCGCCCTCGGCCGCCGTGCCGAAGATCCAGACGCCGCGCTGCTTCAGCTCGCGCAGGGTGGCGGCGATGTTGCTCACCCGCGCCACGGGCATATACTCGATGGCGCCGGCGGACGCCTTGCCGACCACGGCGGTCAGGCCGACGCTGCGCCGCTTGGGGATGATGACGCCATGCGCGCCGGCGCATTCGGCCGTGCGCAAAATCGCGCCGAGATTGTGCGGATCGGAAAGCTCGTCGCAGACGACGAGCAGCGGCGCTTCCCCCTTGCTTTCGGCGGCGGCGAGAAGGTCGTCGATCGTCGCGTATTCGTGCGCGGCGACCGAGGCGATGATGCCCTGGTGCGCGCCCGTGGGGCTCATCTCATTCAGTTTGCGCCGGTCGATGCGCACGACGACCGCGCCGGCGTCCTTTGCCATGGCCGCAAGGCGGCCGAGGGCGCGGTCGGTGTCGCCGTCGGCAAGGAAGACCTTATTGATCGTTCTGCCGCTGCGGATGGCCTCGGTGACGGCGTTTCTGCCTTCGATCATGCCCTCCGGCAGCGCTTCGGGGCGGAATGGTTCGGTATCTTTTCTCATAAACGTCACGTTTCCTTATCTTTCATACTTCTGAATATTATAACAAAGATTTCTCCCGGAAACAATATGAAATGTGTGTTCAGGGAAAATTTCCTCGGGCGTTACAAAAAATTCACACGGAGTTTTGCGCGATGAATTGCGCACAGGTCAAAAATGTGATATGATGCAATCAAATAAAGAACGGGCAGCCGCTTTCCCGCGGCTGCCCCGAATTGGAGCGTGACAAAATGGCTAATCCCGGCCCAAACAAGCAGCAAAACAACAATAACAGCAACAATAAGCCGAAATTCTCTGTCCTCGCTCTGATCCTGCTCGTGTTCGTCATCACCTTCTTCGGCAATCAGATCGTCCGCCTCTTCACTGCCTCGCGGCAGGAGCAGGTGCGCTACGATCAATTCCTGACCGCCGCGGCGGAGGATCGCATTCAGGAAGCGGAGATCAGCACGGATCAGATCACCTACACCCTGCGCGAGGATGTGGCAAACGACAAAAAGATGCTCTATTACACGGCGCGTCTGCCCGAGGTGGATATGAGCGACGTCGTGGCCACGATGCAGGAAAACGGCGTGAAATTCACGGGCGTGCTGCCCGAGGATGACACCTTCTCCTTCCTGTTCTCGTGGGTCATCTTCCCGATCCTGCTCTTCCTGATCTTCTCGCTCATCATGCGCATGATGGCCAACCGCGCAGGCGGCGGTATGGGCGGCATGGGCGGCATCGGCAACATCGGCAAGAGCAAGGCCAAGATGTATATGGAAAAGGAGACCGGCGTGACCTTCCGCGACGTCGCCGGTCAGGACGAGGCGAAGGAATCCCTCGTCGAGATCATCGACTTCCTGCACAACCCGAAAAAATATACCGCCATCGGCGCAAAGCTGCCGAAGGGCGCGCTGCTGGTCGGCTCGCCCGGCACCGGCAAGACGCTGCTGGCCAAGGCCGTCGCGGGCGAGGCGCACGTCCCCTTCTTCTCGATCTCTGGCTCGGACTTTGTGGAGATGTTCGTCGGCGTCGGCGCCAGCCGCGTGCGCGACCTGTTCCAGGAGGCGGCGAAGGTCGCCCCCGCCATCATCTTCATCGACGAGATCGACGCCATCGGCCGCAGCCGCGACAGCAAGCTCGGCGGCAATGACGAGCGCGAGCAGACCCTCAACCAGCTCCTTGCCGAGATCGACGGCTTTGATTCGTCCAAGGGTGTCGTCATTCTCGCCGCCACCAACCGTCCCGAAATTCTGGACAAGGCGCTGCTGCGCGCGGGCCGCTTCGACCGCCGCATCGTCGTCGACCGTCCGAATCTCGAGGGGCGCTACCAGACCCTGCTCGTCCACACGCGCAACATCCGCCTTGCCGAGGACGTCGACCTGCGCAAGCTGGCGCAGGCAACGGCGGGCGCCGTCGGCGCAGACCTCGCCAACCTCGTCAACGAGGCCGCCCTGCGCGCCGTGCGCATGGGCCGTCAGGCCGTCAACCAGCAGGATTTGCTCGTCTCCTTTGAAACGGTCATCGCCGGCACGGAGAAAAAGGGCTCGGTGCTGACGGACATCGAAAAGCGCATCGTCGCCTACCATGAGGTCGGCCACGCCCTCGTCGCAGCCCTGCGCAAGCATTCGCAGCCCGTGTCCAAGATCACCATCGTACCGCACACCTCCGGCGCCCTCGGCTATACGATGCAGATGCCGGAGGAGGAAAAATACCTCAACTCCAAGGACGAGCTGCTCATCCAGCTCCAGACGCTGCTGGGCGGCCGCGCCGCGGAGCAGACCGTCTTCGGCATCCAGACGACCGGCGCCGCCAACGACATCCAGCGCGCGACCGACCTGGCGCGCCGCATGGTCACGCAGTTCGGCATGAGCGACAAGATCGGCCTGATGGCCCTTGCGACCACGGAGAACGAATACCTCGGCGCTCAGGCCTATATGGACTGCGCGCAGACCACCGCAGCCACCGCCGACGACGAGGTGCGTGCCCTGCTGAGCTCCTGCTATGAGGACGCCAAGCAGCTCCTGCGCGAAAACCGCGCCCTGCTCGACGAGATCGCGCTGTATCTGCTGCAGAAGGAGACCATCACGGGCGACGAGCTGATGGCCTATGTCAACGCCGATTCCCACCGCCTGCCCGCCGCGGAAACGGAGGCGCCGCAATGAGTTGGGAAGACATCAGAGGCTTTTTCGCCACGCTGACGCTGAAAAAGCTCCTGCCCGTGGTGCTGATCCTCGTGCTGGGCATTCTCATCGTCAAGCTGCTGCTCAAGCTCTTTGACCGCGCGCTCAGCCGCTCGAAGCTCGACAGGACCATGTTCGCGTTCCTGCGCGCTTTCATGCGCGTGCTGCTGTACGCGCTCGTGCTGCTGATCGCCGCGGGCAGTCTTGGCGTCGATGTGACGTCGCTGGTGGCGGTTTTGAGCGTGGTCTCGCTGGCCATCTCGCTGGCCGTGCAGAACGCGCTGGCAAACGTGGTCGGCAGCATCACGCTGCTTGCCACCCACCCGTTCCGCGTGGGCGATTTCGTCCAGATCGGCAACGACTGCGGCACCGTCGAGCAGATCAACATGAGCTATACGCAGATCGTCACCGCCGACGGCAAGCGGATCTATATCCCCAACAGCGACGCCGCCTCCGCCCGCATTTACAATTACACGGTCGAGGGCAAGCGCCGCGTCGACCTGACGTTCAGCGCCTCCTACGGCGACGACATTGACCGCGTCAAGGCGGCCATCCTCGCCGCCGCGCAGCATCCGAAGCTCTGCCCGGACATGGCGCCGGAGGTACACGTCAGCGCGCATTCCGAAAGCAGCGTGGACTATCTGCTGCTTTTGTGGGTCGCGCCGGAGGATTATTTCACGGTCAAGTTCGACGTAACGGAGGCCGTGAAGAAAAAGTTCGACGAGGAAGGCATCTCGATTCCCTTCCCGCAGCTCGACGTCCATATGGCGAAATAAAAACCGTATGCCCCGTTTTCCGAAGGGAAAACGGGGCATCGTCATTTATGAGACAAGCTGCTTTTGCATAGAGTGTAGCGTCAGCAGTGGCAGGTCGGCGGCATCTTCCCGCACTCGCCCGGATGCGCCTCCGGGAAGAACGCCCGCATCGGGAAATCAATGCGGCTGAACAGCTCGCACGGGTCTTCCTCGCAGCATTCCTCGTCGCAGCATTCGCGCGTCGGTGCGCAGTATTCGCGCGGCTCGACGGCAAGCTGCGTCTCGCGCTCGAGCCGGACGGTGGAAAACTGGCCGATGGTGACATACAGCCGCTTGCACTCGCCGGTCAGCACGAGCTGCTCGCCGAAGCTCTCGACGATGCTCGACGGGAACTCGGTCAGCTCCGTCTCGCAGCGGCAGCACTCGCAGACCTCCTTGACCTTGGCAGAGAGGATCATCGGGTCGAGCGCCTCGATGACCGCCAGCGGCACTTCGCCGCCCAGCAGACGCTCGGCGCACGGCACCTTGTCGGTGCTGCGGAACGTCTTGGCGCAGCTCTTGCCGCCGTAGAGCACGACGCGCTTGGCAAAGACCGCAAGGCCCGTGATGGTGGTCGGGCGCGTGCCGCCCAGGATCGCGTCACCGATGATGCGATAGTAGAAGGTCAGGTCGACCGCATAGTGTCCCACCTTATAGGTAAGAGGTTCGACCCCGACGTCGACGAACAGCAGCTCCGCGCAGCGCGTTTTTGCGCCGGTCGCGCCGTCAAGGGCCGCCTGAGACTGCTTGGTCAGGTAGACGCGAAGATCCTCCACGCAATCCTTATCCAAACAGCTGTCCATGATCTGATGGGTATGAATGCAGACGGGCTTTCTGAGCTCCAGACCGTCCGCTGCTTCAGGGATGTTTTCCGGCATCATTTATACCTCCCAAAACGATTTCAGCAATCGCGGACGGGCGTTTTTCCCCTTCCCGCGCTTACATAAGCAATAATATGCTTTCACAACATTGTATGCGCCGCAAGGGAGAATGTGAAATCCCGTGCGGTGCAGATTTTGCGGTTAGCCGTAGACAAACCGCAGATTATGTGTTAAAATGAACGTAAGAATAGAATGGAAGAGGTATGCGCGTGAAAACGGATGTTTTGGGTGTGCTCTATGACAACGTAACAATGCAGGAGGCGCTGGAGCGCGGCCGTGCGCTTTTAGAGGCGGACGCCCCCGCCTATTGCGTCACGCCGAACGCCGAGATGGCCTATGAGGCGCTGCACGACGAGGCTTTCCGCGCGGTGCTCAACGGCGCGGCGCTCGTCCTGCCCGACGGCGCGGGCGTCGTCCTCGGCGCAAAGATTCTGAAAACGCCGCTCAAGCAGAAGGTCGCGGGCATCGAATTCGCCCAGAACCTGCTGCCCATCCTCGAAGAAACCGGAAAGCGCCTGTTCCTTCTGGGCAGCAAGCCCGGCGTTGCGGAGCTTGCCGCGGAAAAAATGCTGCAAAAGCATCCGAAGCTGTGCGTCTGCGGCACGATGGACGGGTATTTCAAGGACGACAGCGAGGCCGTCGCCCGCATCAACGAGGCGCGTGCGGACGTCGTTTTCGTCTGCCTCGGCGCGCCGAAGCAGGAGTATTTCATGCAAAAGCACGCGTCCGAGCTGAACGTGCGCCTGATGATCGGTCTGGGCGGCACGCTCGACGGCATCGCCGGCACGGTCAAGCGTGCACCGCGCTGGATGATCCGCCTGCAGCTTGAGTGGCTCTACCGCCTCATCAAGCAGCCCAGCCGCCTCGGACGCATGATGCGCCTGCCGAAATTTGTCTTCGCGGCGATCAAAAAAAGAATGAAAGGGTAATGAACATGGGAAAGCTGATTGTGTTTGAGGGAACCGACGGTTCCGGCAAGACCACGCAGTTCGCGCTTCTGACCAAACGGCTGAAATCTCTCGGCATCGACTTTAGAACCATGGATTTTCCGCAGTATTCCGAGCCCTCGTCATCCCTCATCAGAATGTATCTCGGCGGCGAATTCGGCAGCAAGCCCTCCGACGTCAACGCCTACGCCGCCTCCACCTTCTACGCCGTCGACCGCTACGCCTCCTACCGCAAGGTCTGGGGCAAATACTACCAAAACGGCGGCCTGATGCTCTCGAACCGCTACACCACCTCGAACGCCGTCCATCAGGCGTCCAAGGAGCCGGAAGAGGGACGTGAGGCGTTCTTCCGCTGGCTGTACGAATTTGAGTACAAGCATATGGAACTTCCCGAGCCGGATCTCGTCATATATCTGGATGTTCCGACGGAGCTGACGGGGCAGATGCTCCGCAAGCGCGAGGAAAAGACCCACACCCACGCCGACATCCACGAGCAGAACATGGATTACCTGCGCCTGTGCCGCGACACCGGCCTGGAGGCCGCGCACTTTTACGGCTGGACGATCATCAACTGCGCAAAAGACGGCAAAATGCGCACCATCGACGACATACACAATGAGATCTTCCGCCTTGTGCAGAAGTGTCTGGAGGAATAATTATGGTTTATATCATTCTCGGCAAGGGCTTTGAGGAGGCCGAGGCGCTCGTCCCCTGCGACCTGCTGCGCCGCGCCGGCGTTGACGTCCGTTTCGCCGGCATCGGCGGCACGCAGATCACCGGCAGCCGGGGCATCACCCTCTGCGCCGACTGCATCGCGGAGGAGGCCGACCTCGCCGCCGCCGAAATGCTCGTTCTGCCCGGCGGTCTGGGCGGCGTTGCCTCGATTCTGGAAAGCCCGGCCGTGCTATCCGCCGTCCGCGCGGTCTATGACGGCGGGCGCTATGTGGCGGCCATCTGCGCCGCGCCGACCGTTCTCGCCCGCCTCGGCATCACGGACGGCAAAAACGCCACCTGCTACCCCGGCATGGAAGACGAGATGGGCAGCGCAAAAATGCAGGATCTCCCCGCCGTCACCGACGGCAGGGTCATCACCGGCCGCGCCGCCGGCGCCGCTTTCGACTTCGCCCTTGCGCTCATCACCGCGCTGCGCGGGCAGGAAACTGCCGCGCAGGTCGCCGCAGGTATCGTATATCGCGGGTAAGCCCGCGCTTCCGAAAGGAGGACAGCAATGTCTGATAAATTTGATGATCTTTACGGCTCCGACGAAGAGCTTTCGATCGACGAGCTGATCGCCGAGACGAAGCAGCAGCTCGAGCAGTCGCCGGAGATGCCCATGGATGACGGCGATTTTCCCGCGCAGGAGGAGCTTCCGCCCGTGCAGGAGCCCGACTATGCCCCGCAGCAGCCCGACTATGCCCCGCAGGAACCGGAGTTCAACCCCGATTTTGGCGCCGCCTTTGACGATTACGGCGAATACGAGGACGAGCAGACGCCCCCCGCCCCGCTGGGCGACTACCAGACCGACGAAGATCCTGAATCGGATGACGTGCCTCCGCCCGAAAAGCCCCGCCGCAAGGCAAAGCGCCGTATCCTGCCGCTGTTCGTTAAGATCGCGCTCTATCTTGTGATTGTCGGCGTGGCCGCCGTCGGCCTCGGCTACGGCATCTGGGAATGCGCGCAGGACGTGATGGCCTTCGGCCGGTCGGACGAGACGCTGACCGTGAGCATCCAGGAGGGCGACACACTCGACGACATCGCACAGATGCTCGCGGACAAGGGCGTCATCAAGTACCCGTGGCTGTTCAAGTTCTACTGCAGATTCACCGACTCGACCGAGACGATGGATCCCGGCACCTATGTGATCAGCTATAACTACGACTACCACGCTCTGGTCAACGGCATGATCGCCAACAGCCCCAACCGCACCACCGTCCGCGTGATGATCCCGGAGGGCATGACGTCCGCGCAGATCTTCGCGCTGATGGAGAAAAACGGCGTCTGCTCGGCCGAGGACCTCGCGAAATGCGCGGCCGAGACGGAATTTGACTACTGGTTCCTGGAGGGGATCCCCTACGGCGAGGAAAACCGGCTGGAGGGCTTCCTCTTCCCGGACACCTACGACTTCTATGAGGGCGACGACCCCGAACGCGTGCTGGACAAGCTGCTGACCAACTTCGGCCGCAAGTTCTCCGACGACACGCGCGAGCGTCTGGACACCTTCAACGAAGCCTTTGCCGAGCGGATGCGCGAGGCGGGCTATGATGAGGACTATATTGCCTCCCACCGCTTCACCGTCTATGAGCTGATCACCGTCGCCTCGATGATCGAGCGCGAGACGGCCGGCGCCGACGAGAGCGCGACGATCGCCTCCGTCATCTATAACCGCCTGTGCGACCCGGCCAACTGGCCCTATATCAACATCGACGCGACCGTGGTCTATGCCCTCGGCGGCATCAGCCGTCCGCTGACCTATGAGGACACCCAGATCGACAGCCCGTACAACACCTATAAGCACGCCGGTCTGCCTGTCGGCCCGATCTCCAACCCCGGCCTTTCGAGCATTGCCGCCGCGCTGAACCCCGCGGACACGGACTACTATTTCTACGCGTTGGACAACTCCACCGGCAGACATCACTTCTCGAAGACCTACGATGAGCACAACGCTTTCTTACAGGAGCAGGAAAATGCGGAATAAACCCGAACTTTTGGCGCCTGCGGGCGATATGGAGCGGCTGAAAATGTCCGTTCTCTACGGCGCCGACGCGGTCTATCTCGCCGGGACAAGCTTCGGGATGCGCTCTTTCGCGGGGAATTTCTCCCCGGAGGAGCTGCCCGAGGCCGTCCGCTTCGCCCACGACCACGGCGTCAAGGTCCACGTCACCGTCAACACTCTGCCCCGCAGCGACGAGCTTGCGGGGCTTCCCGCGCATCTGGAGCGGCTCAATGCCTGCGGTGTCGACGCGCTCATCATCGCGGATCTCGGCGTCTTCCGCGCCGCGGAGAAATACGCCCCCAACTGCGAGCGCCACGTCTCCACGCAGGTCAGCATTGCCAACTATGCCTGCGCGAACGCGTGGTACGACCTCGGCGCAAAGCGCGTCGTCCTCGCGCGGGAGCTTTCGCTCGAGGAGATCCGCACCATCCGGCAAAACACGCCGAAGGAGCTGGAGATCGAGACCTTCGCCCACGGCGCAATGTGCGTGTCCTACTCCGGCCGCTGCCTTTTGTCCAATTACATGACCGGACGTGACAGCAATCGCGGCGCCTGCGCCCAGCCCTGCCGCTATCAGTACGCGCTGATGGAGGAAAAGCGTCCCGGCGAGTATTTCCCCGTGTTCGAGGACGAAAAGGGCACCTACATTATGAATTCCCGCGATATGTGCATGATCGACCATTTGGGCGACCTCATGGACGCCGGCGTAAACTGCCTGAAAATCGAAGGGCGCGCCAAGTCGGCCTATTACGCGGCCATCGTCACTGGCGCTTACCGCCATGTGCTCGACGACGTCGCCGCAGGCCGCGGCGTCGACCCCGTCTGGCGCGACGAGGTCGAGCACGTCTCACACCGGCGCTATTCCACCGGCTTTTTCTACGGCGAGCCGGGCCAGTACACCAGCAATTCGCGCTACATCCGCGACTGGCAGGTCTGCGCCATCGTCACGGACTGCGACAAAAACGGCCTTGCGACCCTCTCGCTGCGCAACAAGTTCGCCGCCGGCGACACGGTCGAGCTGGTCGGGCCCGACCTGCGCCCGTTTTCCATGACCGTTCCGGTCATGCGCGGCGCGGACGGCATGAGCCTGAACGAGCCGCGCACCCCGCAGATGACCTTTACCATGCAGCTTCCCTGCCCTGTGCCGCCTCTGAGCATCGTCCGGCGCGCGGTGGAGCTCAGCCCGACGGAGTAGAAAAAATATCTGCATTTTTTGAAAAAAGGGCTTGCATTTTTGGAAAACCTATGCTAATATATATGAGCGCGTTAAGCGTGGGTATGCGCCGGTAGCTCAGTTGGATAGAGTGACTGGCTACGAACCAGTAGGTCGGGGGTTCGAGTCCCTTCCGGCGTACCAACAAAAAAGTCTCTTTTGTCTACCAGACAAAAGAGACTTTTTTGCGTGATGCGTTCCTTGCGGAACGTGATGCGGCTTCGCCTGTGATGCACGCCTTCGGCGCGTGTAAGAACGCATCGCATCACCTATCACAGCGCAGCGGTATCACTTATCACTTATTTACGAATTAACCAAGTTTATGATATACTCGGTTAAAAAGAGTGTAGCTGCTGCGCAGTGAAGTATCTGCGGAAGTGAGCGGCACACTTTACTTCACATTGTGCCAAGCACAATACTTCACAGCGGCATCGCCGCTGCTTCACTTGCCGCACGGCGGCAAACTTCACAATGCTCGCAGAGCATGATTTCACATCCGAAGGATATTTCACTTCAAAAATGAACCAGCAGCGCCCACGACGGCCGGAACGGTTATCGTGGGCGGTTTTACATACTTGAAAAAAGCACAAAACGGAGGTATCATTATTACGATATTGCAATATCGTAGCAATCTCCGAAACGGTACTCCGTGAGAAACACATACCCGCAATGGAAAAGTTGATTGAACGCAGAACCCCGGAGCGTGGCCGCTCCGGGGTTTTGCTTCAATGTGGTGAGATCAGTTCTTCTTATAGCCGCACTTCGGGCAGACGCCGTTTTCGTTCAGAGCGATGCCGCACAGCGGGCAGCGGTCGATCTTGTTCTTCGTCTCGAACTCCGCCGAGGCCGCGTTGACGCCGCTGGTGAAGGTGATCTTGGCGATGTTCAGCTTATCTTTCAGCAGCTCGTACACGATCTTGATCATGCCCTCGACCGTCATGGTCTCCTTGGTGACCACCAGACGGCATTCCGGATAGGCGGTGGCCAGCTCCGTCTTGAACGCCGGGCCCTTCATCTTGTTGGCCGGGGTGCCGTCCTTGATGCCCTGCTTCTCATAGACGTCCAGAATGGCGGGCAGCAGCGGATCGTCCTCGCGCAGGATCAGCGCATGGTCAAAGTTC
This sequence comes from uncultured Oscillospiraceae bacterium, assembly GCA_964629755.1. Lineage (GTDB taxonomy): Bacteria > Bacillota > Clostridia > Oscillospirales > Oscillospiraceae > JAZOXB01. The sequence goes on from CAZVSJ010000012.1 coordinate 14,357, forward strand.
TTCAGAACCGCCCATGCGGTCTTCTGGATCTCGTTGCAGGGGAAGACCATGTTCACGCCCGGCTCAATGGAATCCTCGACTTCAATGGTCAGCACGCCCGTGTGGCCGTGCAGGTACTGGGCTTCGCCCTGGAAGCCGTAAAATCTGTGCGCGTATTGCAGATCCAATGTCGTGATACTTCTCATAATCAAAACTCCTTTATCAATATATTTACAGGCACCGTTTGCCTGCATGGATACCGTTTCTGCGGCGACTATTTCGCGCCGCGCTCCATTGCCGCCCGGCATTCCGGGCAGAGGTAATACACCTTGAGATCGTAGAAGAGAAAGTCCTGCCCGAGCTGCTTGCGCAGCGGCGCGGTCAGATCCTCAAACGAAACGTCCATCAGCTTCCCGCAATGCTTGCAGACCAGATGGTCGTGCTTCTGCACCGAATCATACCGGTCAGGCATCCCCTCGATGGAGATCTTTCGGACAAGGCCGGCTTCCCACAGCTTGTTCAGGTTGTTATAGACCGTTGCCGGAACCACCTTGGGGTGGGTCTTGCTGAGCCGCTCATAGACCTGATAGGCTGTCAGGTGCGCATGGCTCATCGAAACAATGTCATAGATCGCTTTTTCGTATTTCGTCATCGCTGCATCCCGCCAAATTTTAGATTCATTCTAATATTATTATATTCATTCTAATCAAATTGTCAAGAGGTTTTCTAAGGAAGCTCTGAATAAATCTGCAAGAGCGGTCGGCGAGAGATTTTGTCGCAAATCGAGGTTGAAAAACCGCAGGAATACTTTGTGTATTTCAAGGTTTTCCAACCGAAAAGTTGCGGCAAAAGATCCGACGAGCGCCGCAGCCGATTTGTTCAGAGATTCCCTAAAAAAAATGAACGCCCTCCGCGCAGCTTTGCGCAGAGGGCGTTCATGGCAGGTTTCGCTTATCCGAGCAGCTTGACGAGCAGGATGGCCGCGCCGAGGATGACGAGGATCACGCCCGTTGCGCGGTTGAGCACCTTTGCGGGTGCCTTGTTGGCAAAGCGTGCGCCGATGCGCGCCCACAGGAGCGTGAAGACGACGCACAGGACGAGCGTCAGAAGGTCGGGCAGACCGTCGATGGCAAAGTGCGAGATCGAGCCGGTCAGTGCGGTGAAGGCCATGATGAACACGCTCGTTCCGACGGCGGTCTTGAGCTCGTAGCCGAGCACACTCGTCAGCACCAGCAGCATCATGATGCCGCCGCCCGCGCCGATAAAGCCGCAGATGAAGCCGACCAGCGAGCCGAAGATCACGGACTGGATCGCACGCTTCTTCTTCGACACGCCCTGCATGGCCTCCTTGGTGGTCATGACGGGCTTGACGATGAATTTCACGCCCATGAGCATTGTCATCACGACGGAGAAATTGCCCATCGTCGTGTTCGGCACGAGGCTGGAGACAAAGCTGCCGATCAGCGTGAAGGTCAGCACGGCGGCCATCATGATCAGGCCGTTGCGCAGGTCGAGGTTGCCGTTTTTCTTATAGGTGTAGGCCGAGACGGCGCTTGCCAGCACGTCGGAGGCCAGCGCGACGCCGACCGCCTGATACGCGGGCACGTTCAGGAAGGTCACGAGCATCGGCGTGATGACCGCGGCGGCGCTCATGCCCGCGAAGCCCGTGCCGAGGCCCGCGCCGAGACCCGCGAGGAAGCAGACAAGGATCTTGATTACGATTTGCATAGTTTCTCTTCTTTCTTTTATGCCGATTGCTCGAACTGGCTGTTATAGAGCTTGGCGTAGAAGCCGCCGCGCGCTAAAAGCGCCTCGTGCGTGCCGCTCTCGACGATGTCGCCGTCGCGCAGGACCAGGATCAGGTCGGCGTTTTTGATGGTAGACAGGCGGTGGGCGATGACGAAGGAGGTGCGCCCCTTCATCAGCGCGTCCATTGCGCGCTGGATCTGCAGCTCCGTGCGGGTGTCGACCGAGCTGGTCGCCTCATCGAGGATAAGCATCGGGCGGTCGGCGATCATCGCGCGGGCGATAGTGAGCTGCTGCTTCTGCCCCTGCGAGAGGCAGACCTGATCGTTCAGCACGGTGTCATAGCCCTTCGGCAGCGTGCGGATGAAATGGTGCAGGCCGACGGCCTTGCAGGCGGCCTTGATTTGCTCGTCCGTCACGCCCTCGGTGCAGTAGACGAGGTTCTCGCGCACCGTGCCCTCAAAGAGCCAGGTGTCCTGCAAAACCATGCAGAAGCGGCTGCGCACCGCCTCGCGCGTCATGTCGGCAGTCGGGACGCCGTCGAGCAGGATCCTGCCGCCGTTGATCTCGTAAAAGCGCATGAGCAGATTGACGAGCGTTGTTTTGCCCGCGCCCGTCGGCCCGACGATAGCGATCTTCTGGCCCGGCTCCGCCTTGGCGGAAAAATCGTGGATGACCGGCGCGTCGGCGCCGTCATAGGTAAAGCTGACGTGCTCAAACTCGACAGAGCCGGTGACAGTGGCCGGCGCGGGGCGTTTTCCGCTCTCGTCCTCCATCTCCTCGGCCTCGAGGAACTCGAACACACGCTCGCCTGCCGCCGCGGCGGACTGGAGCGTCTGCGCCACCTGCGCAAGCTGCGACAGCGGCTGCGTAAAATAGCGCACATACATCATAAACGCCACGATCACCTCGAAGCCGATGCGCCCGTTGGCCGTCAGCAGCGCGCCGACGACGCAGACGGCGACATAGCCGAGGTTGCCGACGAAGCCCATGAGCGGCTGCATCATGCCGGAAAGGCACTGCGCCCGGAAGCCGCTCTCGCGGAGCTTCTCGTTCAGCTCGTCGAAGGTGTTCTGCGACATCTCCTCCGCGTTATACGCCTTGACGACCGTATGGCCGGAGTAATATTCCTCGATGTGGCCGTTGACCTGGCCGAGGTGGCGCTGCTGGCGGATGAAATACTTCTGCGAGCGCGTCATCATGGCCAGCATCAGCGAAAAGCCGAGCAGCGTGGCCAGCACCGCCGTGAGCGTCATGATCACGTCGGTCAGGAGCATCATCAAAAGCGAGCCGAGCAGGAGCGCCACGGCGGAGACGAGCATACCGACGCTCTGGTTGAGCGACTGGGCGATGGTGTCGACGTCGTTGGTCACGCGCGAGAGGACGTCGCCCGTGGAGGTCTTGTTAAAATACCGCATGGGCAGGCGGTTGATCTTGCGGGAGATGTCGCTGCGCATCCGCTTTGCGACGCGCTGCGTGACGGTCGACATGATGAAATGCTGCAAAAAAGACAGCAGCGTTCCGGCCGCAAAGAGCGCGACCAGCGTCAGGCCGATGCGCGTAACGCCCGGCATATCGATGCTTGTGAACATTCCCTCGGTGATCTTTTTCGTCAGCTCCGAGACCTTGTCCGGCCCCATCAGCGTCAGCACCGTGCCGGTCATCGCAAAGATGACGGCGGCGATCATGGCCGGCCAATACTGCCGGCAGAAGCCGAGCAGCTTTTTCCATGTGCCGGTGAAATTCTTTGCCCGGTCGGGCGCGTGTGGGCCCGCGGGCCCGTGAGGTTTCTTCATAGCCATTACGCAAGCTCCTCCCCGGAAAGCTGAGAATACGCGATCTGACGGTAGACCTCGCAGCTTTGCATCAGCTCCGCGTGCGTGCCGCTGCCGACGATCTCGCCCTCGTCGAGCACGAGGATCTGATCCGCGTCGCGGATGGTGCCGATGCGCTGCGCGACGATCAGGCGCGTGCTGTCGGCGCAGTCGCGGGCGAGCTGACGGCGCAGCTCGCGGTCGGTCTTATAGTCGAGCGCGGAGAAGGAATCGTCGAAAATCAATATCTCCGGATGGCGGCAGATCGCCCGGGCGATCGAAAGGCGCTGCTTCTGTCCGCCGGAGAGGTTGCTACCGCCCTGGGCGACGTAGCCGTCGTAGCCGTCGTGCAGCTTTTCGACGAATTCCGCCGCCTGCGCGGTGTAGACCGCCTCGACAACGTCGTTCTCCCCCGTGCCCTCGCCAAAGGCGACATTGCTGCGCACCGTGCCGGAAAACAGCGTCGCCTTCTGGCTGACGTAGCCGATCTTGTCGCGCAGGGCGTGCTGTGCATAGTCGCGGACGTTCACGCCGTCGACCAGCACCTCGCCCGCCGTGACGTCATAAAAGCGCGGCACGAGGTTGACCAGCGTGCTCTTGCCGCTGCCGGTCGCGCCGATGATGGCGACGGTCTGGCCGCGGTGGGCGGTGAAGCTGATGTTGTGCAGCATATCCTGCTCCGCGCCGGGATAGCGGAAGCTGACGTTGCGGAATTCGATCTCGCCGCGCACGCGCAGCCCGGTGTCCGTGACCGTTCCGTCCTGAATGGACAAGGGCGTCTCCAGCACCTCCAGGATTCGCTTGGCGGAGACCGTCGCGCGGGGCAGGAGAATGAAGATCACCACGAGGAGCATGAAGGCCATGACGACCTGCATGGCGTACTGCGAGAAGATAATCATGTCCGAAAACAGGCCGATACGCGCTTCAAAGGCAGCGTCGTTGATGAGCGAGGCGCCGATCCAGTAGATCGCGAGGCTCAGGGCGTTCATCACGAGCATGACCGTGGGCATCAGGACGGCGAAGGAACGGCCGATAAAGAGGTTCGCCTGCGTCAGCGCGTCGTTGCTGCGCTCGAACTTCTCCTCCTGATACGCCTCGGCGTTGTAGGCACGCACGACGCGCAGTCCGTTCAGGTTTTCGCGCGTCACGCGGTTGAGGTCGTCCGTCAGGCGTTGGAGCTTCTGGAAGCGCGGCAGCACGAGCAGCAGCGCCAGCGCCGCCACGACGAGCAGCACGCCGACGGCCGCCGCCGTTGAGAGCGTCCACTCCCCGCTCTTGCCCGCGATCTTCGAGATCGCCCAGCAGGCCAGGATCGGCGCCTTGATGATGGATTGCAGGCCGAGGACGATCAGCATCTGCACCTGCGTGACGTCGTTAGTGGTGCGGGTGATGAGGCTCGCCGTGGAGAAGCGGCCGATCTCCTCCATGGAGAACGACTGCACCTTGGAAAACAGCTTTCTGCGCAGGGTCGCGCCGAAATTCGTCGCCACACGCGCGGCCAGCACCGCCACGCCCACGGACGAAAGCAGGCTGCCCAGCGCGCACAGGAGCATTTTCCCGCCCGCGAGCAGAATGCTGCTGACGAGGCTGCCGTCGGTCTGGACGAGCGTCGTGATCTCTTTCATATAATCCGGCATTTTCAGATCGAGCCACACCTGCGCGACGATGAACACCACCGCGCAGCCGAAGAGCGCCCAATCCTTCTTTTGCAGGTTTTTCAGGATTCTTATCATTGCATCGGCTCCTTTCCGGTTTTGCAATATGGCGGTAAGTATAACCATCCTATCTAAACTGAAACGAAACAAACCGGACGGAGTGAAAATCTCTCCGCCCGGATCGCTCATTTCTTCCTTTTTTCGTTTTTTTCCAGAGAATCGCGCAGGTTTTTCAGGTGCTCCGACAGCGGGAGGTCCGAACGCAGCGGGAACAGGAAGCGCGTGCGCTGCTTGCGCTTGTCCTGCGCGCTGCGGACGTAGGCTTTCAGATGCTCGTAGCGCACGATGACCTCGTTGCTCTTTGCAAAGGCGCGGATGCGGCTGACCAGATGCGTCGAGTAGGCGACGTCGATCAAAAACACGCCGAAAAACAGGCCGATGAAGAACGAAAAGGCCAGATTCTGCGACAGCCACGCCAAGGCACTGAGAATGCGCGGGTGGATCAGAAAATAATAGGCCGCGCCGAGCAGCGCCCAGATCAGCGAAAATTTCGGGCAGATCAGGCCCTGGATATTGCCCCACTGGCTGCGGTAGTCCCACAGGCGCACCTTGAAGACCTTGAGGCTCAGAAGACCCGCGATATACTCTATCAGCGTCATGCAGACCGCCATTGCAAGAAACAGCAGTGTCTTGCTCCAGAACGGGCTGAGCCCCGTCTGCCGCTCGAGCGAGGCGATCAGGAACAGGAAGCACAGGCCGAAGCCATACAGCGGGATATACGGCCCGACGCAGAAGCCCGGGTTGATCCACTTCCGCTCCGGATTGGCCGACGAGATGAAGCGGCGGAAGAGCAGCTCCAGCACCCAGCCGAACACGGAGCCGATAAAAAACAGGAACGCCAGCACCAGCGCAAGATTCATATCCGTTTTCCTCCTTCTTCGCAATGCTCCGGCAGCGTGACCGTGAAGGTCGTTTCGTCGTTCCCGCTGCGCACGGCGACCGTGCCGCGGTGCAGCTCCGTCACGCGCTTGACAATGGCAAGGCCGATGCCGTTGCCCTCGGAGGAGTGCGATTCGTCCACCTGATAAAACTTGCGGAAGATCTTCTCCTGCTCCGGCTGGGGGATGGCCGCGCCGGCGTTTCGCACGCTGACGGCGTATTTTCCGTCCTGCGCGGTGATGCGCACGGCGACCGTGCCGCCCTCCGGCGAAAATTTGATCGCGTTGTCGAGCAGATTGATCCACACCTGCTTCAAAAGCTCCTCGTTCGCCGTGATGCGGTATTCGCCGAACTCAAGCTGCCATTGCAGATCCTTTTTCGACCATTTCCGCTCCAGCAGGAGGATACTCGCGCGGAGCTGCTCGGAGAGGTTGAACGTGCTCAGGCCGGTCAGGATGGTCTGATTCTCGACCTTGGTCAGATTCAGCACGTTCGTCGCCATGTCGGAAAGGCGCATGGATTCCTCCTCGATGATGTCCAGATACTCCTCCCGCTGCCGCTGACTGAGGTTGCCGCGCTTGAGCAGCTTGGCAAAGCCCGCGATGGAGACGATCGGCGTCTTGAACTCGTGGGAGAAATTGTTGATAAAATCCGAGCGCAGCATCTCGGTGTTTTGCAGCTCCTGCGCCATTTTGTTGAAGCCGTCCGAGATCTGTGCAAAGGCCGGCATCCGCGCATAGGGCTCGCGCAGCTCCAGCCGCGCCTGCAGATCGCCCGACGCCAAACGCTGCATCTGCGCGACCAGCGCGCGGATCGGCTGGAGCGCGAAACGGCTGAGCACAGCCGCCAGCACAGCACCGATGAGCAGGCTCGCGCCCGCCATATAGAACACCGCATAATACATTTTCGGCGGCGTGGACAGCACGCCCGTCCGCACGAGAAGAAATACCGCCGCGCCGCCAAGCAGCAGCGCCAAAAACAAGACGAGAAAAACCAGCACCGACAGCAGCACCGTCATCGTCAGACGTCCCTTGATCCGTTTCATACCTTTTTGACCGCCTTATATCCCAGTCCGCGCACGGACACAATCTCAAATTCCTCCCAGCCCTCGAAGCGCCTGCGCAGCCTGCCGATGTGCACCGTCACCGTCTCCCAGCCCGTCTCGCTGCTGGCGCCCCAGATCTCGTCCATGAGCTGGATGCGCGTGAAGATCTTGCCCGGGTCGGACAGGAGCTTGTAAAGGAGCTGGAATTCCTTCTGCGGCAGCTCCTGCGTCTGGCCCGCGCGGGTGACCGTCATGGAATCATAGTCGAGCGTCACGTCGCCGATGACGATCTTGCGCTCGCTGGCGATCTTCGCCCGGCGCAGCAGCGCGCGGATGCGCAGGAGCATCTCCTCCTCGTCGATGGGCTTGGTCATATAATCGTCCGTCCCGGCCAAAAAACCGCGGCGCTTGTCCTCCGGGAGCTGTCCGGCGGAGATCATCAGCACCGGCAGCTCGCTTTTCGCCGCGCGCAGCGTGCGGGTGAACTCATAGCCGTCCATTTTCGGCATCATCACGTCCAGCACGGCGAGGTCGATGTGCTCCCGGTCCATGACCTCGAGCGCTTCTTCGCCGTTTTCGGCGGGAAACACGGTATAGTTCTCCGCCTCCAAAACCGCCTGCAGCAGGCGTCTGGTGTTTTTGTCGTCGTCGACGACGAGAATTCGAAACATTTCCTCACCCCATCATCCTTTTTCCTGCATTATAGCACAGAGAAACGCGTTTTTCCACCCGCTTTCACGCGGCCCCGCTTTTTTTCTTGCCAAACCGCGCGCGACGCGGTATGATAAGGGAAAAGAAAGGAGGCGCGTCATGGAACGCATTCTGCTCGTGGAGGACGACGCGACGATCGTCGCAACCCTATCGCAATTTCTGCGCGCCGAGGGCTTCTCGGTGCAGACCGCGCCGGGTCAGGCGCAGGCGCTTGCCGCGCTGGACGGGGCGGAATTCGACCTCGTGCTGCTCGACGTCGGCCTGCGCGACGGCAACGGCTTTTCTGTCTGCTCGGCGGTCAAGCAGCGCACCAAGAGCGCCGTGATCTTTCTCAGCGCGTCGGGCGACGAATACAGCGTCGTGACGGGGCTGGACCTCGGCGCGGATGACTACATCGCCAAGCCCTTCCGCCCGCGCGAGCTGATCTCGCGCATCCGCAGCGTCCTGCGGCGCACGGGCCGGGCGCAGTCCGTCATCGAGCTGGGCAGCGTCCGCGTGGACACCGACCGCGCCGCCGCGACCAAAAACGGCATTGATCTCAACCTCTCCGCGCTGGAATACCGCCTGCTTTTGGTATTTCTCAACCACCGCGGCATGACGCTCAGCCGCGCAAAGCTGTTAGAAGAGATCTGGGACGTCGCGGGCGACTTCGTCAACGACAACACGCTCACGGTCTATATCAAGCGCCTGCGCGAAAAGCTGGAGGACGACCCGCAGGAACCGCAGCTCATCCGCACCGTGCGCGGCGTGGGCTACCGTCTGGAGGGCTGAAAATGCTACGAAATCCCGAGATCCGTCGGATGCTTGCGATCTGCCTACCGCTGTGCGCCGCAGTTACGGCGGTGTGCTTTTATTTTGATCTGCGCGCCGGCATCCTCACCGCCGCGCTGAGTTTGCTGCTTCTTTTGCTGTACCTTTTGGACGCCCGCAGGCGCTACCGCGCGATGGCGCGCCTGGCCGAGGACATTGACGCCGTGCTGCACGGGCGGCGGGACGTCAGCTTCGCGCAGTACACCGAGGGCGAAGTGAGCCTGCTGCGCAGCGAGCTGCGCAAGATGACCGTGCGCCTGCGCGAGCAGGCAGACCAGCTCCTGAAGGAGAAGGTGCAGCTTGCCGAGTTGATGGCGGACGTCTCGCACCAGATGCGCACGCCTCTGACGGCGGTCAATCTGCTGCTTGCGTCGCTGGGCGACCCGGACGCGCCGGAGGAAGCCCGAAAGAAAGATCTGCACGCCCTGCGCCGGCAGATGCAGCGCATGGACTGGCTCGTCAATTCCCTCCTGAAGCTCGCCAAGCTCGACGCGGGCACGGTGCGCTTCCGCCCGGAGCGCGTTTCTCTGAGCGATCTGATCGCCCGCGCGTCGGAGCCGCTGCAAATCATCATGGAGGTCAAGGGGCAGCGTCTTGAAGTGCAGGCCTCCGGCAGCGCGGACTGCGACCTTGCCTGGACGTCCGAGGCGCTTGGAAATATCCTCAAAAACTGCACCGAGCACATGGGCGAGGGCACGATCACCGTAACGGCGGAGGAAAACGCCGTTGCCGCCTGCATCCGCGTCCGCGACGAGGGCGGCGGCATCGACGCGGAGGATCTTCCCCACCTGTTCGAGCGCTATTACAAGGGGCGCAACGCCTCGCAGGAGAGCGTCGGTATCGGGCTGGCGCTGTCGCGCTCGATCCTCGCGGCGCAAAACGGCACGGTGACCGCCGCGAACGTCCCCGGCGGCGCGGAATTCACGCTGAAGCTGTATAAGGGAACGGTATAAACGCGCAAAAAAGACGGGAAAAGCGCTTGCAATCGCGCTTATCCCGTGGTATACTGTGAATGAAGGGGTGCTACCGACGAACGGTCACCTCCCTCTTATGACAGATTACTCCGTCAAGCTTGGTCGGCTGTGGGACGGAGTAATCTTTTTTTGATTACTTTCTCTTGTGGTTGGATAAGGCAACTACGAGAGTAATGACGGCACAAAGCACCAAAACGAAGCTGAACAGCTCCGCATAAGTAACATACATGCGCATCACCTCCCTCTTTCGAAAAGAGGGGAGGAAACCGTCCGCCGTTGGTGGCAGCACCCCGCCGCAAAGCGGCATATGTATGATAGCATTATTACATTGAAAAAGCAAGTCCGCCAGACATTTTCTTTTTGTGACAAAATTGTCACACAGCAGTCACCGGAGCGTCACCGAAGGGCGGTATTATAAGGGCGTAACAATCGGAAAGGAACAAAAACTATGGAATTATTACGCATTGAGCATCTGAGCAAGACCTACGGCACGAATGAAAACAGCGTCCGCGCACTCGATGACGTCTCCTTCAGCGTCGCGCAGGGAGAATTTCTGGCGATCATCGGCCCGTCCGGCTCCGGCAAATCGACCCTCCTGCACATTCTCGGCGGCGTCGACCGCCCGACGAGCGGCAACGTCTATATGAACGGCGAGGACGTCTACTCCCGTTCGGACGCCGCGCTGGCGATCTTCCGCCGCCGCGAGGTCGGCCTGATCTATCAGTTTTACAACCTCATTCCCGTGCTGAACGTGGTCGAGAACATCACCCTGCCCGTTTTGATGGACGGCCGCAAGGTCAACGAGGCACGCCTGCGCGAGCTTTTGCACACGCTGCGCCTGGAGGGACGCGAAAAGCACCTGCCCAACCAGCTTTCCGGCGGCCAGCAGCAGCGCGTTTCCATCGGCCGGGCGCTGATGAACGCCCCCTCCGTCGTGCTGGCCGACGAGCCGACTGGCAACCTCGACAGCAAAAACTCGCAGGAGATCGTCGAATTATTGAAATACTCCAACCGCGAATACGGCCAGACCCTCATCGTCATCACGCACGACGAATCCATCGCCCTGCAGGCCGACCGCGTCATCGCCATCGAGGACGGCCACATCGTCAGAGACGAGGTGATCCGCAAATGAGCATCTTCCGCCGTGTCGCGGTGCAATCCATGCGGCAAAACCGCACCCGCACGCTCGTGACCATCATCGGCGTGATCCTGTCGGCGGCGATGTTCACGGCGGTCACCACCTTCGCCGGCACGCTGATGCACCACCTGCAGCGCTCCGCCGCTTATCAGTCGGGCACCTATTACCTCTCGCTTCTGGACGTGGACGCCGAGACGGCGGCCGCCGCGGCGCAGGACAAGGATACCGAGGCGCTCACGGCGGCGCAGGTGCTCGGCTATGCGCGCGTCGACTCCGCAAACGAAAACAAGCCCTTTCTCTATGTCCACGGGATGGGCGAGGGCTACACCGGCCTGCTGCCCGTCCACCTGCTCGCCGGACGTCTGCCCGAAAACAGCACGGAGCTGGTCGTCCCGGAGCATCTGGACTATGACGGCGAGGTCACGCTCGCCCTCGGCCAGACAATCACCCTCGAATTCGGCGTCCGCAGCTTTGAAGGCACGCCCCTCTGGCAGAACAATATGTATATTCCCGCCGACCCGGAGGACTTCACCCCCACGCTGACGCGCACCTACACCATCGTCGGTATCAGCGAGCGCCCGGACTACGAGGACTACAGCGCCCCCGGCTATCTCGCCCTGACCTGCGCCGACCCGACGGTCGAAACCGGCGTTTACGACCTCTATGTCCGCACGACGGACTATGACAACGACACACTCAGTCGTTTTGCCGCCCGTTATGTCGGAAATACCTCCGGCGGAGGAGAAGTAAACTGGAACTATCTGATGGCACAGGGCAACTACCGCTACGATAATTTCACCGACTTTGTCACAGCCTTTGTCGGCATTCTCATTTTCCTGATCCTGCTCGGCTCGGTCAGCATGATCTATTCCGCCTTCTCCATCTCCGTCAGCGAGCGCACCAAGCAGTTTGGCCTGCTCTCGTCCATCGGCGCGACGCGCAAGCAGCTCCGCGCCACCGTCCTGCACGAGGCGGCGATCGTCTGCCTGATCGGCATTCCGCTGGGACTTCTGGCAGGCTGCGGCGGGATGTGGGTCACGGTCTCGCTGCTGGGCGACAAGCTGACGGCCATGTTCGGCGGCACAAGCAACGGCAGCCTTGCGATGCAGTACCACGTCTCCGCCGTCTCCCTGATCGCCGCCGCCGTGATCGCCGTTTTGACTGTTCTGCTCTCGGCCATTATCCCCGCGCGGCGCGCCATGAAGGTGACCGCCATCGAGGCCATCCGCCAGAGCCGCGATGTCTCCGTCAAGGGCCGCGACGTGCGCAGCGGAAAGGTGACCTACAAGCTCTTCGGCCTGCCCGGTATGCTGTCGAAAAAGTATTTCCGCCGCAGCCGCAAAAAATACCGCGCAACCATCTTCTCGCTGGCCATGAGCATTCTGCTCTTCGTCTCGGCAGGCACCTACGGGATGTATCTGACCGATTCCGTGGGCGGTGTCTCCGGCACCGCGCCCTACGACCTCTCCTACAGCTCCAGCGCAGTATCTATGGCCGACTACGAAAAGCTCCTGCCCGACCTGCGGCAGGCCGACGGCATCAAAACCGCCGTCGCCTCCACCCTGTGCGTGGAAAGCGCCGTCTTTGACGCCGACCAGCTTGCCAAAAGCTATGTCGACTTCCGTCACGGCACGTCGGAGCCGCTGCAGGCAGAGATCAGTCTTTTCTACCTCGACGAGGCCAGCTTTGACACCGTTTTGTCCCATTGCGGCCTGACCCGCGCAGACTACGACGTCAACCCCGGCGCGGTCGTCTGCAACCGCGTTCTGTCCCACCTCTATTCCTTGGACGGCAGCGAGCGCGTCACCTATCAGGGCGACTATCTGGACAAAGGCCAGCGCTCCGTGGCCCTTTTGCGGAGCGACCCCGCCGAAAACGAGATCTACGAGTACAGCGAATACATAGACGGCGCGTGGGTCAGCCATTACAGCAACGAAGCGGGGGAAAAAGCCGTCCGCCCGGCAAAGCTCCAGCAGCAGTCCGTCCTCGCCTACACGGACGAAGACCTCTTCGGCACGAACCGCGACATGATCTGCCTGTATCTGCCGTGCAGCGCGCTGGAGGGCGAGTACGTCGGTGAGCTTTACTGCACCGTCACGGACGAGGCCGCGGCGCAGGCGTCGCTCGCGGAGGTCTTCGCGGCGCACGGCGTCTCCTTCCGCCGCAATCGCGTCTACAGCGCCCTCGAAATCGAACGCAGCGAGAGAAATATGCTCACCGTCATCCGCGTGTTCTCCTACGGCTTCATCACCCTGATCTCGCTCATCTGCGTGGCGAACGTCTTCAACACCATCTCGACCAACATCGCCCTGCGGCGCAGAGATTTCGCCATGCTCCGCTCCGTCGGCATGACACGCGGCGGCTTAAACCGCATGGTCTGCTTTGAATGCGGGCTGTACGGCTTCCGCGCCCTGCTGATCGGCCTTCCGCTGTCGGCCGCGCTGACCTGGCTCATGTACCGCGCCGCCGCGGGAATGTACTATAACAATGACTTCCACCTGTCGTGGCCGTCCGTCGTGATCGCCTCGCTGAGCGTGTTCCTCGTCGTGTTCGTCTCGATGATGTACGCCATGCGCAAGGTCAAGCGCGACAACCCCATCGACGCGCTCAAGGAGGAAACCACCTGAGATGAAAAAACTATCGCTGCTTGCGGCGCTTCTGCTCTGCCTCGTCTTCCTCGGCGGCTGCCTCTTCGGTCAGACGGAGCTGCCGCCCGAAGCAGAGTATTCCGAATGGAATCTGATCCTGGTCGATGCGGAGCATTCCGTCCCGGCGGATTGGGAGATCGAATTCGTCTCCTTACGCGGCGGCGAGACGGTCGACCGGCGCATCATTGACCCTTTGCAGGCGATGTTTGACGCCTGTCGCGCCGACGGCCTGCTCCCCATCGTCTATTCCGGCTACCGCTCACAGGAGACGCAGCAGAAGATCTACGACCGCAATCTGGCGAAAAATCTGGCAGACGGCTATTCCGCCGAGGAGGCAGAAGCGCTGACGCGGCAATGGGTCTCCCTGCCCGGCACGAGCGAGCACCAGCTCGGCCTCGCCGTGGACATCGACTCGGAGGATCCCGAGCAGTGCAGCGACGAGGCGGTCTGGGCGTGGCTCCTGGAGCACTGCGCGGAATACGGTTTCATTCTCCGCTATCCCGCCGACAAGACGGACGTCACGGGCATCGGCTATGAGCCGTGGCACTTCCGCTACGTCGGCAAGGAGGCCGCGCAGACCATCATGTCCGAGGGCATCACGCTGGAAGAATACCTGTCGCGGGCAGAAAACTGAAGAAAAGATATAAACAACAACGGTGAGGAACAGGCACAACGCCCGCCCCTCACCGTTTATCATTCAGTTCTTCGATCCATTCCCTGCGGTTTTCCAGATACGCCTGACAGATCTCTTCCGCATCGTCTTCGTAAAGCTCGCTGTGCTCATCAAGTTCATTGCAAAGCCACATGAAATACTCCGTCACCGCCTCGACAAAGGAATGCAGGATTTCCTCCATTGTGTAGTGCTCCATCCGCACCGGCAGGCGGATTACAGGGATGTCAGCCTTGTTGCAAAATACCGGGTAGTTTGTGAAATCAGCCCAGTAGAACAGAAATCTAACGTGCTTCCCGTCCCGTCGTTTGAGATAGTGTCGGTATTCAAAGTCCACCCACAGGGTAATTGGGATACTGAAGTTTTTCTCGACCCACGCCACAAAACGCTGCAGCTCCTCTTTGGTCTCCTGCGAAATACGCTCGTCAAAGCCGATGTCAAAGCCGCCCACAATATCCTCGCCCGTTTGAATGGCGCACCGCTTAGCTCGGCACCAGACATTATTGGGGTTCATTTACATTCTCCTTCCTTCGCTCCGTTTTCGGCAACACTAAAAACACCGCGCTCCATAACTTGCCCATTTCCTTTGCGAAAACGCACCGACAAAGCATTGCCTTGTCGATTTTCCACGAGCTGATCAAATTTTGTCATAACAGTCACCATCCAGTAATCACGCCGTGTGCTCAGCGCAAGGCTCTATAGGGCGCACCGGCGCGCAATTACAGCCATATCAATGCGAAAGCATGAGGATAAAGCCGTGGCCATCAAAGCGCGAATCGTTAGCACAATTTCAGCCTTTCACCACTACCTTTTCGCGCAGCACTGCCACGATCCGCTGTTCCTGTTCCTTGCCATAGGAGAAAAGCGTCTCTTGAAATGAAAGGCCATTCTTAAGGTGAAAGGTATAAAACGTCGTATTCAATCTTACCAAGCCATCTCCGCGGGAGAATCGCACTTGAACATATGCAATTTCTGAAAATTTCACCGTCATGCGCCGAAAACGCAGCCTCGGCGCACGTGTTATAGGAAAAACGATCTGATCATTTCCAAGACACAGATAGCAAAGGTGGTCAGCAATAAAAAGCGGTATGAAAAGCAGAGAAAGAATCGCCCCGAAGAAAAGCAAAAACAGCGCTAAGGCATCTTGAAAAACGTCAACGATCATAAAACACACGCCTGAAATCAGGATAAGCAACGAAAGGACAGCCAGAATTCCAAAATACTTTGTACTCGTACGATATATCTTCTCCATTTGCACTCCAATCTCTGATCAATAAAAAGCTCCACATTTCTGTAGTTTTATGTTGGCGTTATGTATTTTCCCGGTTAGAAGCAAGTATCGTTTTGCCGGCCGCAACATGCCGGCCGCAACATGCCGGCCGCAACATGCCGGTGGCATGTTGCAGGCAAAGCGATACCATACTATAGAAAAAGCTCCACATTTCTGTGGAGCTTTGTGTTGGCGTTACCTATTTTCCCGGCCAGTCACCCGGCAAGTATCGTCGGCG
>CAZVSJ010000013.1:0-29826 GCA_964629755.1 uncultured Oscillospiraceae bacterium
TTGTCAATCTCAACGCAACGCTCACGCCGCAAAACAAGGACGATTGGGCAGCAATCAAAGCGTTCGCCGAGTGCGAGCAGCTCAATTTCCGCCCAACGATGTACGCTTTTCCCCCGGCCCGGCGCAGCAACGCCACCGCGTTTACCCGCCTTTCGCCGCAGGAGGTCGGCGCAATGCTCGCGCAAAATGAGCTTGCGCGCCACAGCTGCGCTGGCTTGGACGCGTGGCTGGCCTCACTGGACAGCTCTCCCCTCGCCGATGACCGTATTCTCGCCGAGGGAGAACCGATGCGCTGCTACGCGGGCCGTTCGCAGTTCTGGGTCACCTGGAGCGGTGAGATGACCGCCTGCGGTATGCTCGACACGCCAAAGGCCGACCCCTTTGGACAAGGCTTCGTTCCCGCGTGGAATTCGCTGCGCGAGGCTGTCGGCTCGATCCGTCTCTGTTCCGATTGCGCCGTCTGTCCGCACCGCAAGCTCTGCAGTACCTGCGCCGCCGTCACCTATGCCGAAACCGGCCGTTTTGACGGCAAGCCGGAATATATGTGCCGCATGGTCGACGCCTTCATCGATGAGCTCCGCGCCGCCTCCGCCGCTCCGGAAAAACAACCATAGCCGCCAAAAAGCTCCCCCGGCAATAATGCCGGAGGAGCTTTTCTTGTATTCACTTACCCGATCAGATCGTAAAGCCGCAGGAGCACAGCCGCAGCTTCCGCGCGGGTCGAGCTGCTCAACGGGGCAAAGCGGTTGCCGCTCTGACCGTTGACGATACCGCAGGCAGACAGGCGGTCGACACTCTCCTTCGCCCAGTCGGAGATGCTGTCCGCATCGGCAAAGATCATGGGCGTTCCAGTCGTCGATATGCCGGTCCGGTCGATCAGTCTGTCCAGCATCACGCACATCTCCTCGCGCGTGATATTCTGCTCGGGGCGGAACGTGCCGTCCGCATAGCCCAAGACGATCCCGTTCTCCGCCGCCCAGGCTGCTGCTTCGGAGTACCACTGTCCGTCAGGCACGTCGGTGAAGCTCTGCGTTTTCTGCGCCGTTACGCCCGCGTCCTTGCTCTGCATCAGGCGGTAGAGTGTCGTGACAAACATCGCCCGCGTCAGCTTTCCCTCCGGCGAGAAGCAGTAGACATCCGTTCCCTTGAAGATGCCGAGCGTCGTTGCGCGGTCGGCCTCGTCAAAATACCAGCTCGTATTTGGGACGTCCCAGAACAGGTTGCCGTTTTTCGTCACATAGATCGTCTGCGTCGCGGTGCAGACGTTGGCGCCCAACGCGCGGAAGCGCAGCACGCCATCAAAGCAGGCGAACGGCTCGGAATAATGCTTGCTGTTCCCGTTCGGTTCGCTGCCGTCGGTCGTATAGCAGACGTCGGCGTTCTGATTGCGGTTGGTAAAGACGATCTTGCCGTTTTCCACGCGGACAGTCGGGTCGATGCCGAGCGTATCGAGCTTTTTCGTCACCGTATCGCTTCGGCTGCCGTTCAGGTTATATGCGGCGCAGGCCTTAACCGTCATTCCGACACTGTAGTCAAACGGCCCTGTGTAGCGTTTTCCCTTAAACGCCGGGTCACTGCCGTCCGTTGTATAATAGATCGCGGTACCAGCTTCTGCCGTCAGCTTGACCTTGGCGCTGCCGTTGACAATCTCCGCGCTGATGACCGGCGTCTCAACCGCGTCGAGCTGAATGTCCGTCGGCTTGCAGGAATAGTAGGTTTCCCCGTTGTTCAGGCTGACGCCTCTGCGGCGGTACAGCTCATTGACGGTGACGAACTCATAGCCCTGCTCCTGCAAAATGTCGATCGCCATCAGCGCACCGTCGACCGTCGAGGAATAGATGTCGTGGCAGAGGATGATCGCGCCGTCAAAAGCGCGTGAGACGATCCGGTCGCGCACCGTATAAGCATCGCGGTCTCTCCAATCCACCGGGTCGATTGACCAGATGATCGCCGGGGCGTTGAGCAGGGACAGGACGCGGGAGTTGCAATCACCATAGGGCGGACGCACAAGATATGTAAGGCTGCGCCCAAGAACGTCGTTCAGGATGTCCTTGGTGTGGTTGATCTGCCAGCGCACGCCGTCATCCGAGAGGGTCGTGAGCTGCGGGTGGTCATAGCCATGCTGCGCGACCTGATGCCCCTCGGAATAGATCCTGCGGGTCGTCTCGTCATAGGTCTCGGCGCGCATCCCAAGCTCAAAGAAGGTCGCATGGACGCCCCGCGCCGCAAGGCCGTCGAGCAGGCGCTGCGTATAAGGGCCGGGGCCGTCGTCAAAGGTCAGAGCGATCAGCTTCTTCTGCCCATTCGCTGCCGAAACCGTCATCGGCAGGAGCGTCAGCAGGCAGCAGATCGTCAGAAACAAGGCGGTCCATTTCTTCAGTTGCTTCATTTTCTGTTCCTCCATCTTCTTCTGTTTCTATGAGAGGCAGGCGTCCGTCGCGGTCGAGCTGCAAAAGCGCGGTCTGCGTTCCGTACACCTCTTCTGTCTTCATATCCGCCGCCCAGGCGGGGAATTTCAGCGCCTCCTGCGGCGCAAGCGCAAGCAAAAAGCCGTCCTCCGCGGGGCGCAGAAAGGCCTCGGCAACCTCGATGCCCTCCACCGTGCCGCACCACGGCGCCCATAGCCCGCGCGGATGCCGCGAGGCGATCACAGCCGTGATCCCATCCGGCAGATGGCTGCGCGGGATACGCGCGGTCAGCCGCCCGTGTGCGTCGGGAATCCCAAGATATTCCGAGCCGTTGTGATGTATGACGAAGATGCGCCGCAGTTGTTCCCTGTCTTTTTCGATTTGACAGTCAAAGCGCCAAAACAGGCCCTCCTGCGTCATCGTCAGCGAGCCGATCGGCTCGCCGCGTTCCAAAACGGAATGTTCCATAGCAAAATCCCTCCCGCAGAGTGTATGCGAGAGGGATCGTCCGTTATGCCTTCGGCAGTCCGAAGCTGACCGCGATGGCAGTATCCACGCGATTCATCATGCCCTCGTCCAGCCGACCCATGTGCTCACGCAGACGCCGCTTGTCGATCGTGCGGATCTGCTCGAGCAGCACCACCGAGTCCTTGCTCAGGCCGACGCTGCCGCCGGTCAGCTCGATGTGTGTCGGTAGCTTTGCCTTGTTGGTCTGGCTGGTGATCGCCGCGGCGATCACCGTGGGAGAGTGCTTGTTCCCCGTGTCGTTCTGCACGATGAGGACGGGTCTCGTGCCCCCTTGCTCACTGCCGACCACCGGGCTGAGGTCTGCGTAGAAAATGTCGCCCCTCTTTACGGTTGTATCCATTTGCTTCACGCTCCGTAATTCGTCTCCGCGGCCGCATAGCCCTCTATGTAACCGCGGTATCCTTATTCTCCCACGCAGAAGCAAAATTTATTCGCGGAACCCCGCTTCATTCTATGACGCATCAAACAATATATTGCAAGATCTCCGTCTCGTTTTCTCCATCGAAATAAATGCGCGGAATGCGCTTGTTGATCCCGCAGAGGATCTCGTAGGGGATGGTGTTCAGGCGGCCGGAGAGGCTGTCGACCTCGATCATATCGTCGCCGTCCACACCGAAGACCGTCACGGTGTCGCCGACCTTCGCCTCCGGGACACGCGAGATGTCCACCATGCACATATCCATGCAGATGCGGCCGATCTGCGGCACGCGCTTGCCGTGCAGCAGGAAAGAGATATTGTTCGAGAAGCTGCGGGATAAGCCGTCGGCATAGCCGATGCCGACCACGGCAATGCGCTCCGGGTCGGAGGTCGTGTAGGTTCTGCCGTAGCTGACGGTAATATTCGCCTCAAAGTCGCGGATCTGGAAGATCGTCGAGCGAAGCTGCATGACCGGCCGGAGGTCGATCATCCCGCGCAGGTCGGCGGAGGGCAGCACGCCATAGGTCGCGATACCCGGCCGGATCATGTCCAGCGCGTATTCGGGATAGAGGATGCTCGCGCCACTGTTGCAGCAGTGGCGGATCTGCGGTTCGATGCCGACGCCCTTGAGCGCCGTGAGCATCGACATAAAGCGTTCAAACTGCGTCCGTGTAAAGTTTGCGTCCGCGCCGTCGATGGAATCGGCCACGGGGAAATGCGTGAAAACGCCCTCGATGAGCAGGTGCTTCATCGCGGCGACCTGCTGCAGCTCCGAGACGGTACGTTCACAGTTGTAGGCAAAGAAACCGAGGCGGGACATTCCCGTGTCCAGCTTGATGTGCACGCGTATGCGCAGCGACGTGCCCTCCAGCCTGCGGTTGAGAAGTTCTGCGTATTCCAGGCTGTGGATCTCCTGCCGCAGACCCATTTTGGCAAGATCCTCCGCGTGCGTCGGGGGCGTGTAGCCCAAAATGAGGATCGGCCCGCGGATGCCGCCTCTGCGGAGCTGCACGGCCTCTTCGATATTGGAAACCGCGAGGTATTCCGCGCCCAGCTCCGTCAGGTAACGGCTGACCGGCACCGCGCCGTGGCCGTAGGCGTCCGCCTTGACCACGCCGAGAAAGCGGCAGCCCGAGGGGAGCTTTGCACGCAGCGCGTGATAGTTATGGGAAAGATTATCGAGCGAGATGTCCGCCCATGTTCTCTTTAAGTATTCCATGTTGACCCTTTCGTCACTTGAAATGAAAATCGGTAATTGTCAGTCGGAGTATCCTCTGCTCATTATAGCACACTTCGGCATAAATTGGAACCTCATTTTTAAACCATGTATCGACCAGCAGCGTTTTTTCGTCGAAGCCCTTTTCGTAGGTCACGCGGTACAGCTCGTCTTCATAGCCGGCCGCGCTGATGTATTCCGCGCTCCAGCAGAGCGCAGTCAGCGCCGGAGCCGCCGCCGGCGTCACCTCGCCGTTGGCAAGCAGGCCGAATTCCGCCGCCATGCCGTCAAAGGTGATCTTTCCTCCGCTTTCCGTGACGGTGGCGGTGATTCCCGCGATCGTCTCCGGGGCGATGAGCGTCAGAGCCGCGCTTCCGTCGGCAGACACTTCACACGCAACGGTAAAAGTCTGCACATACGTCCCGAAGTCCGCCTCGATCTCCGCGTTGAAGCTGCAGCCGTCCGCCTGCACGAGCGCCGCGCGGAACTCAATGGCGGGCGAGACAGCGCTCTCCTCCCCACCGCAACCGCCAAGCAAAAGCATCAGGCATAAGGCCAGCGCAAAAAAAGTCCGCCGCAATGATGTCACATCCCTATTTCAGTAGTCGCGGCAGCGCTCCGATCAGGTCCTCCGGCAGGAGACCGTACTCGCCCAGACGTCGGGCGCAGAGATCTCCTGCCGTTCCGTGCAGCCAGGCGCCTGCGGCCGCCGCACGGACGGGCGGCAAGCCCTGCCCGAGCAGAGAGACGATGATGCCCGCCAGCACGTCGCCGCTGCCGCCGGTCGCCATGCCGGGGTTGCCGCATCGGTTGACATAACATTCGTCATCACCACAGATCAGCGTCCTGTGACCCTTCAGGAGCACGGTCGCGCCCGTGCGCTCATGCAGCGCCCAAGCCGCCCTGCGCCGGTCGTCCGACGGCATATCCCCCATCAGTCTGGCAAATTCGCCGTCATGCGGGGTCAAAATGACCGGACAAGCCGCGCCGCGCACTACATCTATATGCCCTTGCAGCGCGTTTATGCCATCGGCGTCGACCACGACCGGACAAGGCGCATGGGTCAAAACCACCTCGACCACACGCCGGACGCCCTCGCTTCTGCCAAGGCCGCAGCCGATCAGGCAGGCATCGCAACCGCGCAGCCGCTCCAAGATCTCCGGGATCGCTTCTTCTGAAAGCATTCCTGCCTCATCCGGGAGCGGAAAAACCACCGGCGAAAGGAGCTTTCCCGCAACGATCGGATAAGCCGTCCGTGCAACGCCCGCAAAGACGAGTCCGGCTCCCGTTCTTGCGGCCGCCTGCGCCGCGAGCACGGCCGCGCCGGTGTAGCCCACCGCGCCGCAAAGCAGCAGCACGCGCCCAAAATCGCCCTTGTGCGCGTCTGCCGGCCTGCGCGGCAGCCATGCGCCGATCTCCGCTTTTCCGATATTTCTCCACGCCCGAACGCTCCGAATCTTTGCCATTTTTCCTCCCGCCTTTCCTCTTTACCATATATTATAGCGAAAAACGAAAAATAGTCAAATCTTTGCTTGCATCTTCGTGCGATCTATGCTAAAATCTTATGGAAATATTGAGCGGCGATGACCGGGCTGCCGGCTGTCACAAGCGGTTACAGAGAGGGCGCGAGGCTGAAAAGCGCCTACCGCAGTCAGCTTTGGCTTTCTCCCGCGAGCTTTCGGCTGAACGCTCCGGCAAGTAGGCTTGAACGGGTAGCTCCGTTATCGGCAGGAGTGCGCCGTGTCAGCGGCGAATTGCGGGTGGTACCGCGGAAGCATGGTCTTTCGTCCCCTTTCGGGCGGAGGGCTGTTATTTTTTTGTGATTTCACCAAAAGGAGAAACGATATGAGACAACAACTGGAATCGATCAAGGCCCAGGCGCTTTCTGACATTCAGAACGCCGCCGACCTTGCCGCGCTGGACGCCGTGCGCGTGCGCGTCCTCGGCAAAAAGGGCGAGCTGACCGCCGTCTTAAAGCAGATGGGCAAGCTCTCGGCGGAGGAGCGCCCCGTCATGGGGCAGATGGCAAACGCCGTCCGCGCCGAGCTGGAAGCCGAGCTGGAGCAGCGCAAAGCGGAGCTGGAAGCCAGTGCACTGGAAGCGCGTCTGGCCGCCGAGGCAGTCGACGTGACCATCCCCGGCAAGGAGATCGCTATGGGCCATCAGCACCCGATGAACAAGGTGCTGCAGGAGGTCAAAGAGCTCTTTATCGGCATGGGCTACACCATTGTGGACGGCCCGGAGATCGAGGAAGCCGCCTACAACTTCACCCGGCTGAACATCGAGGAGGGGCATCCCTCCCGTGACCGCTCCGATACCTTCTATTTTGACGACGAGGACAGCGTCCTGCTGCGCACGCAGACCAGCCCCATGCAGATCCGCGTCATGGAAAACCAGCAGCCGCCCATCCGCATTTTGGCGCCGGGCCGCGTGTTCCGTAAGGATGAGGCGGACGCCACGCATTCCCCGATGTTCCACCAGATCGAGGGTCTGGTCGTCGACGAGGGCATCACAATGGGCGACCTCAAGGGCGCGCTGGAAACCCTCATCAAGCGGCTTTACGGCGAGGACGCCGTGGTTCGCTTCCGTCCGCACCACTTCCCCTTCACCGAGCCGAGCTGCGAGGTCGATATGCAGTGCTTCAAGTGCCACGGCACGGGCGAGACCGGCGGTCAGGTCTGCTCGACCTGCCACGGCGAGGGCTGGATCGAGCTGCTGGGCGCGGGTATGGTCCATCCGAAGGTGCTCGAGGGCTGCGGCATCGACCCGAAGAAGTATTCCGGCTTCGCCTTCGGTATCGGCCTGGAGCGCATGGCGATGGGACGTCTCCGCTTCAACGACCTGCGGCTGATCTTCGACAACGACATCCGCTTCCTCTCGCAATTCTAAGGAGGTGCAGCAATGAAACTGAACAGAAAATGGCTCAACGAGGAATTCGTTGATTTATCCGATATTTCCGACAAGGAATTTGTCGAAACTCTGACCGTTGCCGGCCAGAAAGTCGAAACCTATGAGCGCATGGACGCCGAGATCAAAAATGTCGTTGTCGGCAAAGTCGTCTCCATCGTGCACCACACCAATTCCGACCATATGTGGGTCTGCCAGGTCGACGTGGGACAGGACGAGCCCGTCCAGATCGTCACCGGCGCGCAGAACGTCCATGAGGGCGACCTCGTCCCCGCCGCTCTGCATAATTCCTGCCTTCCCGGCGGCATTCATATTACGAAGGGCAAGCTGCGCGGTGAGGTGTCGAACGGTATGCTCTGCTCTCTCAAGGAGCTTGGCCTGACGCTCAACGACTTCCCCTACGCCATCGAGGATGGCATCTGGATCTTGCAGGAGAACTGCAAGCCCGGCGACGACATCAACACCGTCATCGGCAACGATGACACCGTCGTCGATTTTGAGATCACCAACAACCGCCCGGACTGCTATTCGATCATCGGCCTCGCCCGCGAGGCGGCGGCCGCCTTCGACCGTCCGATGCGCCATCACGAGCCGGTGGTCAAGGGCGGCGCAAGCGGCAGCCTGACCGACCTTCTGGACGTGGAAGTCCCCGCCGAGGATCTTTGCAGCCGTTACACCGCCCGCATGGTGCGCAACGTCAAGATCGTGCCGTCTCCGAAGTGGCTGCGCCAGCGTCTGCGTGCCAACGGCGTCCGCCCGATCAACAACATCGTCGACATCACAAACTATGTCATGCTCGAATACGGTCAGCCGATGCACGCCTTCGATTACCGCTACGTCGGTTCCGGCAAGATCGTTGTCCGCAGAAGCGAGGAAGGCGAAACGCTGACCACCCTCGACGGCAACGTCCGCGTGCTGACGCCCGGAATGCTCGTCATCGCCGACGGTGAGAAGCCCATCGGCCTTGCCGGCATCATGGGCGGCGAAAACAGTGAGATCGTCCCGGATACGGTCGACGTTGTCTTTGAATCGGCCAACTTCAACGGCACCTCCATCCGCCAGACGGCACTGGCCCTCGGTATGCGCACGGAGGCCTCCGGCAAGTTTGAGAAGAACATTGATCCCCTGCTGACCGTTCCCGCCGTCAACCGCGCCTGCGAGCTGGTCGAGCTGCTCGGTGCGGGCGAGGTCATGGACGGCATGATTGACGTGCTCAACGTGATCCCGCAGCCGCGCACCCTGCCTCTGGAGCCGGAGCGCATCAACGCCCTGCTCGGCACGGACATTTCCGAGGCGGACATGGTCGAATACCTGCGCCGTCTGGAAATCCCCGTCGAAAACGGCACGATCCTCGTCCCCTCCTTCCGTCCCGACCTCGTGCAGACGGCAGACATCGCAGAGGAAGTTGCCCGTCTTTACGGCTACAATGAGATCCCGACCACCTCGTTCCGCAGCGCGACCGCCGAGGGCGGCTACACCGGCACGATGGTGCTGGAAAACAAGACCGGCGCACTCTGCCGCAGCCTCGGCTACAGCGAGATTCTGACCTACTCCTTCGTCTCCCCGTCCTATTTCGACATGATCCGCCTGCCGGCCGACTCTCCCCTGCGCAATGCCATGCGCATTCAAAATCCGCTGGGCGAGGATGCGTCCATCATGCGCACGATCGCCCTGCCGTCGATGCTTACGATCCTTTCGCGCAACAATGCCTACCACAACAGCGCCGTCAAGCTCTATGAGCTTGCGAAGGTCTACCTGCCAAAGGAGGGCCAGACCCTGCCCGACGAGCCGAAGCACCTGCTGCTCGGCACCTACGGCGAGGGCGAGGACTTCTTCTCCTTCAAGGGCGAGATCGAGGCGATCCTGAGAGGAATGAACGTCCGCCCGGCGGCATATACTGCGGTAAAGGACAACCCGTCTTACCATCCCGGCCGCTGCGCGAGGATCACGGTCGACGGAATTGACGTCGGCGTGTTCGGCCAGGTTCACCCGCTGGTGGCGAAGAATTACGGCATCGACGCGGACATTTATGCCGCTGAGCTGGATTTCACCGCACTTTCCGGTCTGCTTGCACCCGCAAGCACCTACGTTCCCCTGCCGAAGTATCCCGCCGTCAGCCGCGACATCGCCGTCGTCTGCGACGAGGCACTGACCGTTGCGGAGCTGAGCGCCTGCATCAAGAGCGCCGGCGGCAAGCTGCTGCGCGACGTGCGCCTGTTCGACATTTACCGCGGCAAGGGTATCGCCGAGGGCAAAAAGAGCACCGCGTTCAGCCTGACCCTGCGTGCCGATGACCGCACGCTGACCGACGCGGACTCCGACGGCGTGATCAGCGCCGTTCTCAAGGCGCTGGAAACGGAGCTTGGCGCCGTCTTACGCTGAACTACCGTTTTGTTTCCAAAATGTTTACGGTTTTTTCCTTTACTTTATCGGAAATTTGGTATATGATAGAGAAAACAGGCAAAGGAGGCGGGCGTTTTGGATCATAATACCATTAAGTTTACTGTACCCGTAGATACCAACGAGGAAATGAAGCAGATCCTCTCCGAGGTCTACCGTTCCCTCACAGAGAAGGGCTATAACCCGATCAATCAGATCGTCGGTTATATTCTCTCCGAAGATCCGACCTATATCACCAATCACAATAATGCTCGCAGCCTCATCTGCAAGCTCGACCGCGATGAGCTTCTTCAGGAGCTTGTGCGCCACTATCTGTTCGATTAGTAACCACCGCAACGGGGCTTTCGCGGCAGCGGAAGCCCCCTTTTTTCCGTTTCATACCCTCCCAACAACATCCATTTTCCCCGCAGCGCTACACCCGAACCGGTTGCAAACGCGAAATGAACTTGTCATTCTTGTTTCCGAAGAAAAAAGTTGTTGACAAAATCATTTCTATATGTTACAATTTGGTTACATTTTATTTTGGAGGTATTTATGTCCGAAAAAAATGAAGTCCTGATGTACAAGGGCCGCCCCCTGATGCGGAAGGACAATCTGGTCTATTACGGCTCGATGGCAGACGAATACATCGTCATGCTGCAGATCCTCGAAACCAAAAAGCTGGAGGATCTCGACCTGGCAACGAAGGTTTCCGTTCAGTTGCAGCGCACGGCTGCGGACGTCAAGGCGCGTGACCGCGTTGTCAAGAAAAGCGAAAAGGACGGCTTCTACACGGCGTTGGATGTTGGCTGTGTGTGGCTGGAGCGTGCGTTAAGCACGAAGTAATCGCAAACCATGGGAGGTTTTATGAAACGGTATCTGAAAGTCATATTTGTTCTTGTATTCACCCTGTCGCTGCTCTTTTCTCTGGCGGCGTCCGCTGCTGCAACGGAGCTGAAGACAGGCATCGGTTATGTTGAGGCGCTGGGCGGCCTGCGTCTGCGGGCCAAGCCCTCCACCTCTGCCGAGATCATTACTACGGCGAATTACGGCGACTGCGTCGTCGTCATCCGCAAGACGGACGACTGGTATCTGGTCAACTACAATCTGCACATCGGCTATATGCACGCGGATTATCTGACCGTCAAGGAGCGCGAGAATGTCGACCTCGGCAATGCCTCCGTCGAGCCTGCCGTCGTCAATCTGCGCAAAGGCCCGTCGACCGGCTCTTCCCTGCTGACGCAGCTCAAGGCCGGCGAGCAGGTCGAGATCTTCGGCTTCAACTGCGGTTGGTACAAGGTCAGATATGAAGGCCAGGTCGGCTATGTCCGCAGCGACCTGCTCACGCTTCTGGAAAAGCCCGAGGGTAACCAGGGCCGTGCAGCCACCATCGACACGGATTCCTCCGTCTCCACGCCAAGCACCCCCGGCAGCTCGTCGGATCTCGGCCGGCAGATCGCTACATATGCCCAGCAATATGTCGGTTATCCCTATGTCTACGGCGGCAAGTCCCCTTCCGGCTTTGACTGCTCCGGCTTTATGCAGTTCGTCTTTGCGCAGTTCGGTTATCAGATCAACCGCACCGCCACGGCGCAGCTTGCAAACGGCTACTACGTCGAATACGACGATATGCAGCCCGGCGACATCATCTATTTCGGCTTCGGCAGCACGGCGTCGCACGTCGGTATGTACATCGGCAACGGACAGTTCGTCCACGCGCAGAATTCCTCGACCGGCGTCGTCATCACCAGCCTCTCCGAGCCGTGGTATGCCAACCGCTACCTCTGCGCCCACCGCATTGTTGGCTAATGAACCGAAATAAAAACGCTATGCAAACGGTCTCCGCTTGCATAGCGTTTTTTTTTGCTTTTATGCCTGCTCTTCCCTGCCCTGCATCACGCAATGCTGAATGACGGAGATCACATAATCCACGGAATCCGCGCAGTCGCCTTCGATCCACTGCGTAATGATTGCGATTAGCCCGCGGATATAAAACGCCATCAAATACGCCCTCTCGCGCTCCGGCACGCGAAACCGCGCAAGGATCGGCGTAAAAATGTGTTGGAACAGCCGGTCATAGGCTTTCTCCGCCTGAAAGACCGTCGGATTCCTTACCATCGCGCAAAACAGCCGTTGGTGTTCCTTGAGATAACCAAGGTATGGCCGCAGGTACTCCGGCGTCACCAGATACAGCTCATTGAGCGGACAATCGTGTAGCCTCGCGGCGATCCCGTCATTGACAGGCTTCATGTGCTCCGAAAACCGCGCGGTAGAATACTGAATGCTCTCCGTCAGCAGGTCGCCCATCGTTTCATAGTGCAGGTAGAAGGTTGAGCGGTTGACACCGGCCTTTTCGCAGATCTCTTTCACAGTGATATATGCAAAGTCCTTCTGCTCCAGCAGTGTAAGCAGCGCTTCGTCCATCCTGGCTGCGGTGTTGAAGTATTTGCTTTCCGATTTATTCATTTTGCTGCACCTTCCTTCTGTTTCCGGCGGCGTGCACCAGCATATACACGGCAATGATCACGACAGCGGCATAGACGCAACCGCCGGTGATGGCGTTCATCATCTTCCGGTACCCTTCCCCGTTGGAGGAAAAGCGGGAGATCATGGCAGTCTGCAAGCCGAGGACGGACATCAACGCCGAGACGAGATTCAAGACCTTTGCGGCGGAGAGAATCGGGCTGCCGATCTTCCGAAACTTTACGAGATTGACGATGGAAACGATCATGATATAGAACGTGTAGAGCGCCGAAAGATAGATCACATAGCCCGGATAGGAAAAGCCGGAGTTGGTTCTGACCATCAGCACGATCATGCCGCCCATCGGAATATTCAGCAGGAACAGCAGCCACGCCGTCCGGCGATAGCAGCGGCATTCAAAATCCAAGCCGTTTGCCTCTCTGCGCCGGTAGCTGTAGATAAGAAACGTCCGCAAGACACCCAGCACCAGATAGTACACCGACATGGACACGAACCAAACGGACGCGTACCGTATCCCCGCCACAATGCGAAACACCATGTGCAGGAAGTTGACTGCCACGCCCTGATAAATACTGACGCTGCCGCGAAACGCCAGATCGTTTAAGTAACGGCTGCCGAACGCAGAACCAGACAGCTTTTGCAGCAGCCTGCTTTGGCGCAGGAGCACCGCCTTGCTCTGCCTGACCCGGATCATCAGCCGTGGCAGCCGCGCGACCCAAATGACAAGAGAGTACGCCGACATACAGTATACCGGGTATGCCAGCGCACTCTCTGTTCGTTTTGCAGCAAAGATGAAAATGAGCGCAGCAAACACGGCCGGCGGGACAAGGCATACGACCCATCTCGGCGGATACAGCAGCCGGACCAGCATCATCTTCGCTTTTTGCATGGCTTAACTCTCGCTGATCTCTTTGGCAAGCTGCATGATCTCAAATGCATACTTCTGTTTGCCCTTCGCCAGCAGCTTTTTATAGATGGGATAGTTGATCGCCACGCCCAAAAAGCCGAGGATTCCGATGAGGATGCCGAGGGCGAACATCGCAGCGCCGCTGCCGATCACCTTCATGCAAAGGCACATTCCGGTGCCCGCGACCAGCGTCGAGAGGATGCCGAAGGTGTAAGCGAACACGTTGGCCGTGAGCTTGGCCTTTGCGTCCAGCTTGCGCAGGGCAACGACCTTGGAGGTGTCCTTCGGAGCATATTCGTTGGCGAGTTGTTCTGCATAGATTTTGTCAGTATTCATGGCGGGTTGCCTCCTTCCTTTGATGGCTTTATCATACAGGAGGCGGCGGAAGAACAGAACAACACAAGAGGCGAAATCTGTTGGATTCAGGATTTTTTTGCGTTGGCCGGAAGAAGCGGACGGCACAGGGCCGGCAGCTCCGCCACGCAGAGCTTTACGAGCGCCAGCGGCTTTTCCGAAGTAACGGAGAGCACAAAATGCTCCAGCATATGGCTCTGCCGGATGCAGCGTTCCGGCGTTCTGCGCTTTGTCAGATCGAGAGAAAGACCGTCGCCGGTGAATTTCCCTTCGCTCTCCATAAGGCTCCACAGGCGCGTAAAAACGGCATCTGCGTCACCCGTCTGCGCTTCGAGAAGCTCGTCCGCCGTCATAATGCGCTCCGCGATCGATGCCTTAAAGGGCACATAATGCTGAATGTCGACGCCCACCTCGCCGTCGGATACGGCGCAGGCAACGCCCGTCTTGCAGTGTGAGAGGTTAAAATGGATGTCAGCCCGGTTGGCAAGATACGGCTTCCCTTTCGGCATGAAAGCGATCTGCGGCATTTGGGTGATGCCGTATTCGCGGTACAAGCCAATGCGCAGAAGCAAAAAAGCAAGAACGGATCGCACGCGGTCGCCGCCGCGCAGGTAGGTTTCGGCGCGTACGCGCCGCTCAAAAGACACATAAGCAAGCAGCACATCGATCATCGCATCGTCAAAATGTTCCGTCAGATCCATGTAATAAACCAACGCACGCTCTCCTTTCCCGCAAGCCTGATACGTCCATACTATACCATGACAAAACAAAAAAATCAAAAGAATTTCCCGCGGAAGAATCGCTTTTCCTCCCCTGCGCATACTAACCGCAGGACTTTTAGGAGGCTTGACTATGGAATCAGCGCATCGCGGAAAAAGAAGCATAGAGTTTTTGCAGCGGCCTGCAATCATTTCGTTTGCCTCGGTCGCCGGGAAAAAGGAGGCGCACGGCCCGCTCGCCAACACCTTTGACGTTGTCTCCGAGGACACGACGTTTGGGGAGAAATCGTGGGAAAAGGCGGAGACGCGGATGCAGAAAACCGCTCTGCAGCTTGCGCTGGACAAGGCAGGACTGAGCAAAAAGGATCTGGATGCCGCCTTTGTGGGCGACCTGCTCAACCAGTGCGTCGGTTCGAGCTTCACGCTGCGCTCGACGGACGTGCCAACCTTCGGGCTGTACGGCGCGTGCTCGACCATGGCCGAGAGCCTGCTTCTGGCGGGCATGAGCATCAGCGGCGGTTTTTGCCGCCGGGCGTTGGCGCTCACCTCATCGCACTTTGCCTCTTCCGAGCGGCAGTACCGCTTCCCGCTCGGCTACGGCGGGCAGCGCACGCCGACGGCGCAGTGGACGGTCACGGGCGCCGGCGCGGTCGTCCTCGGCCAGAGCGGCGAGGGGCCGTTTCTGCGCGCGGGTACGATCGGCACGATCGTCGACCGCGGTATCAAGGACGCGAACAACATGGGCGCGGCCATGGCGCCTGCAGCTTTTGAGACGCTCCGGGCGCATTTTGACGACCTCTCCCTTGCGCCGGAGGACTATGATCTGATCGTCACGGGTGACCTTGGAAAGCTGGGCCACGAGATCGTCATCGATCTCTTTTCCCGTCTCGGTGTCCAGCTCGGTTCGCGCTATCTCGACTGCGGCATGATGATCTTTGACCTTGAGGGTCAGGACGTGCATTGCGGCGGCAGCGGCTGCGGCTGCAGCGCCAGCGTGCTTTGCGGCCATCTGCTCGGGAAAATGCGCCGCCGGGAGCTGAAGCGGCTGTTATTCTGCGGAACGGGCGCACTTTTGTCCCCGCTCACCACCCAGCAGGGCGAGTCCATCCCCTCTGTCTGCCACGCGGTAGCGATCACGACGGGAAGGAGCTGAAAGCATGGACTATTTGAAAGCATTTCTGGTCGGCGGCGCGCTGTGCATCATTGGACAGCTTCTCATCGACAAAACGAAGCTCACCCCGGCGCGCATTCTCGTCTCCTACGTTGTCATCGGCGTACTGCTCGGCGCGGTCGGCGTGTATCAAAAGCTCATCGACTTTGCGGGCGCAGGCGCATCCGTCCCCCTGACCGGCTTCGGCAGTCTGCTTGCCAAGGGCGTCAAGGAGGGCGTGCAGGAAAAGGGCTTTCTCGGTATTTTTACCGGCGGCCTGAGCGCTGCGGCAGGCGGGATCGGCGCAGCCATTCTCTTTGGCTGGCTCGCGGGTCTGATTTTCAAGCCGAAGGATAAATAGCCCCCGCACGGGCATACTACCGTTGCGGTTTTTTCCGCAAATCGACGTATGGAGGATCCTATCATGGAAAATCGTAATCAGAACCAGCAGAACAAAAACCAGAATCAGCAGCAGAATCAGCAAAACCAGCAGAATCAGCAGAACCAGCAGAATCAGAACCGCAGATAAGCGCAAAAAAGCAGTGCCGCGCACAAACGCGGCACTGCGTATTTTATGTATTATTCCTTGATCGTTCCGTCGGGGTTGAAGACAGGCAGCTTTTCCAGATAGATGATGTCGTCGCGGTCCTGGGCTTCGCCCTCGGCAAGGATTGCCATGCGACCGGCAACGATGCCGCCGGCCTCCTCAACGAGCTTCTCGATTGCGGCGAGAGACTCGCCGGTGGAGATCACGTCGTCAACGATCAGGATGCGCTTGCCGCGCATGAGCTCGGCGTCGGCGGTGTCGAGGAAGAGGTGCTGCTCCTTGGCCGTGGTGATGGAATGCACGGCGACGTCAAACACGCCGGACATATAGAGCTTGGGCGCTTTTCTCGCGAGGAAGTACTTATTCTGGCCGCTCTGGCGCGCCATCTCGTGGATGAGCGGGATGCCCTTGGCCTCTGCGGAAATCATGTAGTCATACGCCGGAGCCTTTTTCAGCAGAGCGCCGGCCGTCGCGACCGTCAGCTCCACGTCACCGAAAATGACGAAGGCACCGATATAGAGGTCATCCGTAACCTTGCAAATGGGCAGGTTTCTCTGCACGCCGGCAATCGTCATTGTATAATGCATAATCCATTCTCCTTTACATTTTCATTGCCAAAGCAAGAACACTAAAACATTATACCGTTATTTTCATGAATTGTCAATTCTTCTTGATGAATTATTCCGCATAAATTCACGTTCTTTCGCCAAGCTAAGTGCGGGGTGATTTGATTGGAAAACGATATTTCCATGCTGAATTCCATTCGCCGCAGCACGCAGATGGGCTGCTATGGGATCAAAAGCGTGATGAACGAGACGGTCAACCGTGATTTCCGCAACGCGCTGCGCTCGCAGCTCAACGAATACGAGAGCATCTATTCCGAGGCGGATCGGCTGCTGCGGGAGCGCGGCGGAAAGGCGCACAACATCGGCCCTGTCGCGCGATATGGCTCGATGCTCTCGGCGAAGATGCGCGTGCGCACCAGTCTGGATCCGACGGCGAAGATCGCGGAGATGATGCTCGAGGGCAACACCCGCGGCATGATAAAGAGTATGCAGAACATCCGCACGATGGGCGTGCTCGACCCGAAGGTCTCTACGCTCTCCAGACGCCTCCTGCAAACCGAGCAGGCCAACTGCAACCAGATGAAGCAATTTCTGTGATGCACCATTTTGCGCAGCCTTGCATAGACTATGCCGTGACCGCGATGACGGCCGCCTTCGTGCGGCTTGATCGCGGTGCAATGTAAGGAGGTGCTTTATGGCAGCAGACGGTTTTCTGGTCGTTCGAGCCTATACTTCTGCGGCAGAGCTGCCCGTCTCCGGCGCGACGGTCTCCGTCACGGAGCAGAGCGATAACGGCGCGCGTCTGATCGCGACACGGATCACCGACCGGAGCGGAAGAACCACACCGATCCGCATCAGCGCGCCGAACAAAAGCGAAAGTCTCTCTCCGGGACTTCCGACGCCGTTCACCGACG
This sequence comes from uncultured Oscillospiraceae bacterium, assembly GCA_964629755.1. GTDB lineage: Bacteria > Bacillota > Clostridia > Oscillospirales > Oscillospiraceae > JAZOXB01. Next base: position 17,498 of record CAZVSJ010000013.1, read on the forward strand.
TCAATATCATGGTCGACCGTTCCGGTTTTGACCGGATTTTGATCGAAAAAGTGCAGATTTTTGCCGGTATCATCAGCGAACAGGACGTAGAGATGATGCCGCTCGGCGAACACCCGGACACCTTTACGATGACCGAGGTCGTCGACATTACGCCGCAGGCGTTGTGAGCCATGCCGGAGGTATTACCGTACATCCCCGAAAACATCACGGTGCATCTCGGCCCGCCGGACTCGGATGCGCCAAATGTCCGCGTGGCCTTCGTGGACTATGTGAAAAACGTTGCCTCCAGCGAGATCTACCCGACCTGGGACGACAGCGCGCTGACGGCAAATATTCTGGCGATCATTTCCTTCGCACTAAACCGTGTTTACACGGAGTTCTACCGCAGCCGCGGCTATGATTTCGACATCACCTCGTCGACGGCGATCGACCAAAAATTCATCAACGGCAGAAACTATTTTGACAGCGTTTCGCGGATAACGGACAATTTGTTCAACGATTACATCCGCCGCATGGGCTTTATCGAACCTCTCGCGGCAAAATTCTGCAACGGCACGACGGTCACCTGTGAGGGGCTGAGCCAGTGGGGCTCGCAGGCGCTTGCGCAGCAGGGGCTAAATTCGTTGCAGATCCTCCGGCGCTATTACGGCAACAACATCGAGCTTGTCAACGACGCGCCGGTGCGCGGTTATACCCCCTCCTACCCGGGCACGCCGCTGCGCCGCGGGTCGCAGGGCCCGAGCGTCGTTCAGGCGCAGGTCATGCTCAACCGCGTCGGCCAGAATTATCCCGCGATCCCGCGCGTCGCGACCGACGGCATCTTCGGCCAGCAGACGGAGAACGCCGTGCGCCGCTTCCAGGAGATCTTCAACCTGACGCCGGACGGGATCATCGGGCAGGCGACGTGGTATCAGCTCGTGCGGCTGTATGTCGGCGTGACGAATCTGGCGGAGCTGGAATCGCAGGGTCAGACCTTTTACGCGATCAACTGGCAGGCGCCGAACGATCTGCAATCCGGCAGCCGCGGGCAGAAGGTCAGCCAACTGCAATATATGCTGCGCGTTATGTCGGAATACGTGCCATCCATCCCGCCCGTCGCGGTTGACGGGATCTTCGGGCCCCGGACGCAGGAGGCCGTCATCGCGTTCCAGCGCTTTGAGGGCCTGCCGCAGGACGGCATTGTCGGCCCGCAGACGTGGAACGCGCTGTATAACCGCGCCATCACGCTCATCCGTGAACCGGAGCTTCCGCTGTCGCAGTTCCCCGGCGAGGTGCTCAGTCTCGGCGACACGGATTTCTCATAACAGGAGGACGGACCATGAGCTTTGCAAAACCACCGGAATACGCACCCATCCATGACCTGCAAACCATGCTGCGCACGGTTCTGCCGGAGCAGGGGCTTGGCAGGGACGGCATTTACGGGAAGGAGACGCACGAGGCGGTCAGGGAGTTCCAAAAGCGGCAGTCCCTTCCGCAAAACGGCATCACTGACAAAAAAACATGGGACGCCCTTGTGCGCGAATTCGAACACGAGCTGGTGCTGCGAGGTGAAGCAGCGCCGCTGCAGATCGTACTGCGGCCGCATCAGATCCTCGAACGCGGCTCGAAGAATCTGCATCTATACCTTATGCAGGGAATGCTGAAGGCACTGGCGCAGCTTTATTACGATATGCCCGTGTTTGCCGTGACCGGGACGCTCGACGAACCGACCGCGCAGGCGCTGATCTGGCTGCAGCGTGCCGCCGAGCTTCCTCAGACGGGCACGCTCGACAAGCAGACATGGCGCCATATGGCAGGCCAATACCGCAATATGGTCGGTGACGGTACCGGCTCCTATCCCATCCGCAGGACACACTGTCCCGCCCCGGAACGGCCGTGAACACAAAAAAGAGGGTGCGCTGCAAGACGCAGCGCCCCCCATTTTGCTGTTTCGGTATTCGGTAATTATTCCGCAGTCTTTTCCAGATCGACGAAACGGATCACCATCGTGGCGACCTCCGCACGGCTCGCGTGATCGAGCGGCTTGATGTTGCCACGGTCGCCGCGGATGAGGCCAACGGCAACCGCCCAGGACATCGCGTCCTTCGCGTAATCAGAGACCTTGTCGGCATCGTTGAAGTCCTTCGTGATGTCCGCGCGCTCCGAGGTGTCCATCTTGGCGTAGTTGGCGTAACGGTAGAAGACCGTCACGATCTGCTCGCGGGTGATGTAGCCATCGGGATCAAACAGATTGTTGCCGACACCGTTGACAATGCCCTCGCTTGCAGCCCAGTTGACCGCAGCGGTGTACCATGCGCCGACTTTGCAATCATCAAACGGCGTGTGGCCGACCTCGCTGTAACCGGGCGAGCCGGCATTTCTCCACAGAACGCTGACAAGCTCCGCCCTGCTCATCGGGGTGTTCGGGTCAAAGATGACCGCGCTTCTACCGCCGAAGAGTCCGGCCTTCACAGCCCGGTCAACATACGGCGCGAACCAGTCGCTGTCGTTGACGTCAACGAAGGTCAGGTCATAGTGGGAGATTCTGCCGCAGACGGTGCAGACGTAGTAGGTCTCGCCATTGGCGTCGGTGTGCGCCTCGTTGCTGTGGCCTGCGGGCTTGGCGTAACCCATGGTGTACTTCTCGCCGCATTCGCATTCCACGGTCTTGTAGCCCTGTTCACCGCAGGTGGTCTTGATGTCCTCCAGAACGGTGAGCTTGTGCTCCTCGCCGGTCTTCTCGTCGAAGTGATACAACTCATCGCCGAGCTGGAACCAGCCGGTCTTGTAGGTGCCCGCGAGGAAGTACATCTTCTTGCCGCTGACGCTATCGGTCGCCCAGCCGGTGTAGTTCTCCGGCGCTTCCTTGCCGCAGTCGGCGTCCATGCAGGTCAGCTTGCCGGTCTCGCGGTCATAGCTGTAATTGTGCTCTTCCGGCTTGGGATCGTCCGGACCAACAGGCTGGCCGGCGATCTTCTTGGTGTAGGTGTCAAACGCGGTGCCGTCTGCGTTGTAGGCCGTGACGGTCATCGTGTCCTTCGTTGTGTTGACGAGCACATACGCTGCGTCATAGTCCTGAGAGATCTTCGCAAAGTGGAAGTCGGGATTGTTTTCGGGCTTGTAGTTCACATCGCGGGACTTCTCGCCGAGGTCGCCGCAGATCATGTAAACAACGCCGTTTTCCTCGTTGACCTCGCCGGCCTGCAGCGGTTCGGTACGCGCATAAGCGTGGTCATGGCCGGAGAAGACGAAGTCGATGCCGGCAGCTTCCGCCGCGGCGGGGATGCCCTTGTTGTAAGGAGCGGACGAGCCCTTCGGGTTGGTGTAATAAGGCGGCTGGTGGAGCGTCAGTACCTTCCAGGTGCAGTCGCTCTTCGCAGCGTCCTCCATCAGCCAATTCGCAGCGGCTTCGATATTGGCGTTGCAGTTGATGACCGCGACATAGACGTTGCCGTATTCAACGGAGTAATAGTCCTTGCCGGGCAGGTCGAAGATGGTGCTTGCGAGGTTGCCCGTCGTGTCGCCGTAGTATTCATGGTTGCCGAGCACCTGCACGACCGGCGTGGAGGGATACTCGTCTCCGAAGAGGCCGAGGATCTGGTTCCAGCGCGGCAGGCTGTTGGCCATGTCGATGAAGTCGCCGGTCTGGATGCCGAAGTCGACGTCCGCCTTGCCGATGTTTTCGGCGATCTGCTCCATCAGCTTGACGGTGGGAGATTCCGCCGTCTCGCCGCCGGCAAGCTGTGCGTCGCCCATGACGAAGAAGGTGGTGTCCGCGCCTTCCTCGGCAGTCGTGAACTGGCGCAGCGCGGACCAATGGCCCTCGACGCCGTCGCCGACGCGGTAGGTATAGGTCGTGCCGGGCTTCAGGCCTTCGAGAACGACGGTGTTGACGAGCGAAGCGTTGCTGTCGCTTGCGCCGTTGTTAAAGGCGTAGAGGTTGCTCGTGCCGGTCACGGTGGTGAACTCGGCGGAATCGGTCTTTGCGACTGCGTTTTCCTGATACTGAACGACAGCCTTCTTGACGGTGTATTCCGGAGCGCTGAACCAGGTGATGCTCTGGGTGGTAGCCGGATCGACGACCGCGTTGAGGCGCACGTTGGTCGGCGTTACCTCGCTGCTGCCGATGCCGTTGGTCATGCCGGTGACGCGGAAGGAATAGCCCGCCTCACCCTTGGCGTAGATGGTATAGCTCTCGCCGACGGTCTGGCAGAGCTTGTTCGTGATCAGAACGCCTGCGGCATTGGTCGTGCCGAGCAGGACCGATTCGCCGTCCGCAACGACCTGATAGATCTCGACCTTACCCGGCGCGGTGCCGTCAGCCTTCGTGACGTAGATCTTGCCGGTGGAGTTGACCATCATGATGTCGGTGGAAAGGTCATAGGCCTCCTCGACGCCGACCACGGTCGGTTCGCTGGCGAAGGTATACTGCTTGCCGCCGTCGATAAATGTGCCGGACTTGACCTCGTAGTTCAGCAACGTGCCGCGAGCGGTCGCGGGATCGACGGTGAAGGTGATCTTCGCAGCAACTCCGCTCTTGGGCGCCTCTGCGGTGGCATTGAGCGTCAGCTTGCCGTTTTCCAGCGCAGCGGTTCCGGTATAGCCGTTTTCAAAGGTCACAGTGGGCTCGCCGAAGCTGTTGTTCAGCGCGATCGTCGCAGAGAGCTCGGAAACGCGTTCGCTGCCCTCGATGTCGAGCGTGAGCGTATAGGCCTCGCCGAGCTTCGCGGTGTTCTCGCCGTTGACGGAAACCGCAGCGACCGAGCTGTTCTTGTCTTCAATCGTAATGTAGCGCGTTACCTTCGTCACATTGCCGAAGCCGTCGGCCACGGTCAGGGTGACGCTGTGCGTGCCGTTCGGGAGGGTGACGAGCGCGGAGGCCTCAGTCTCCGTGGACTTCGTCAGCGTCTGCTTGAAGCCGTCGATGTAGAGGGAGGTCTTCTCCGTCTTGATGCCCGTGGCGTTGTCGCTGACGGGATCAGAGAAGGAGGCGCTGATGCTGACGGTACCGTTAAACAGAGCCGTCGTCTCGTCGCCGAGGGTCTTGCCGTTGGCGCTCAGCTTGCTGACGACCGGGCTTTCCATATCGTCCAGGGTATCGCCGTAAACGACACGGAAGTTGTCGAGGTAGATGCTGCCCTTGGCAAAATCGCCCATGGGGATCTTGGTGCCGTTCTCATTGGCGGAGCCGCCGGGGATGAAGGTCATCAGAAGCACAGGCATACCGTTGACGATCTTGAGCGGATGCTCCGGGGTGATGTACTTGGCATAGGGAGTGAGGTCAGCCTCGCAGTACATCCAGCCGTCCCAATAGATACCGTTATACTGGATGCTGCGGCCCTCCTGCGTGGTGAAGTGGACATAAGCGCGCTTATAGGTTTCGGAATCGGCGTCATAGTAGCCGATCTGCGTCCAGATCCAGTAGTTGGGCGTTCCCTCCGGCGCATAGACCCAGACGCCGAGGCCGGACGGCGCGCCGTCAAGGGCACGGCCGGCAAAGATGTCGCTCTTTGCTTCCTCGCTGGTGTCGGAGTAGTACAGATACTGGTTGACGTTCTTATAGCCGGGGTTCAGGTTCGTGTAGTCATAGTTCACACGCAGCGCGTAGTCACCGAAGCGGACTTCGCCGTTGTCGGCGCTGACGACCTCCGCCGTGGCGGAATTCTGCTGCATATAGCCGGTGTGCCAGGTGAAGAACTCATAGCCGGCGCTGCCCAGAACATAGGCAGCCGGCGTATAGGTCTTGTCACCGTAGTCGCCGATGTAGCTGCCGCCAAACTGGAACGGGCCGCGCCGCGTGGTCGTTGCGGGCAGGTTCGTCTCATCGTTCCAGTCGATGAAGGTCAGCTCCATGTTCTCGTCGCCGAAGTAGTTGCCGTAGGACTTGTTGCCCCAGTCGTAGTTGCCGCACTGGATCAGCTTCCCCTCCGCATCCGGCTCAAAGTCCCAGATGACCTGCGGCATTCTGCCGATCTCGACAGCAATTGTGTCGGTCAGGACGGTGGAATCCGATCTCGTATAGGAGACGGTGATCTCCGCATTGAGCGTCTGCTTTGCCTTCACGGTGGTGAAGAGGTTGCCGTTCATCGCGCCGATACCGTCAGCGTCGACGCCCTCGGTCTTCGAGACGATCTTCCAGTCAAGCACGACGCCGCCCAGATTGACCAGACGGTCGCGATACTTCACGGTCAGGTCGAGATCCGTGGTCGTGTTGAACGCGAGGTTCAGGGAATCGGCCGGGAAGTAGACCTCGTCCGGCTCCTGAATCTGAATGCTCGTCGTACCGACGATTTTATTGCTGATAATCAGGTTGACGGTCACGGTGCCGCACTTGCCGTTGGACTTGAACAGGCCGGTGCTGTCGAGCGTGCCGAAGGACGTGTCGGCAAGACTCCACTTTGCGGTCGTGGGGATGTCTGCGGGGTAGCCGCCGGCGTCAACGCCGTTGGCAAGGAACTGCACCTCAGCACCGGCAATGTAGACCTCGTTCTTCGGGGTCAGTGCCGCATGGTCAAAGGTGCCGGTTTCCTCCGCGGTGGAGACCAGCAGGAGGGTCGAGGCGACGACGCGTTCCGGGCCGTCGGACGGATGGTTCTGGATGCTGAGCTTGTCGCTGCCCTCGTGGCGGGACGCGATCGTGGCAGAGCCGCCGCCGTCAAGATAGATGGCGTCGACGACACCCTGCGCCTTCAAAACCTCAGCCACGTCATAGACGCTCATACCGGCGGACGTACCCGCACGGCCGTCGGCAAGGAAGGTAACGACGGTGCCGTCCGCCTTCAGGCCGATGGAATTACGCGGTGCAAGCGCATTGTCCTGACCGACCGCGATCTCACCGTTGCGGAGCAGGTAGAACGGGCCGGAGATGGCTTCCTCAACGTCGTCCGTCGGCGTGCCGTAGTCGCGGATGGCATATGTACCGTCCTTCAGAACGGCAAAGTAAGGCTCGGCAGAGCCGCCGCTCGTCTGCACGACGTTGCCTTCCATGATGAGGTAGCCGCAGCACTGCGCCGTCTGCATATTGTAATAGTCCGCATTGGTCGCCATGATGACGGTTTCGCCGGTTGCCTTCTCGTAATCGGCAGCCTGTCCCGTCGTGGTGCGCAGATCCCAAGGCAGGTTTTTCGCCGCCTCAGCGCGGGATTCCGGGGTGCTTCCCTCGGTATAGTAGCCGCCATAGGAAGCCTTGAACTTCACGCTCGAGCCGGGCGCGACACTGGCCAGATAACCATAAACCTGCGCGGAGCCTTCCGCATTGTTCATGATGACCTGCGTTTCGGTCACACCCTTTGTCAGCGTGTAGTCAGTTTCCGAGATGACTACCTTGCTGGACGGGGGGGTGAAGCCGCGCGCCTGATCCGCCGCGAAAGCAGCCGGCAGGAGCGACAGCAGCATCGCCACCATCAGAAGAAAGCAAGTCATCCGTTTGAGAATTCGCTGCTTCATAATGTTCCTCCATGCGTATTTTTTCTGGTCTTTTGTTCCGTAAAGGCCGATATAAACACTGACAAAACGAGCCGTGGCAGCCATCGGAGCTTTTGCCGCAATAAATCATCCGAAAAAGGGGAAAGACGTGTTGTATTTCCGCGTTCTCCGAACTTTGTTTTGCCGCAAGCTCTCTCGCCGTCTGTTCTGCGATTTCATCAGTGCTTACTTACCCTATATTATTACATTTTTCGTTAGAAAAGTCAAGTGATATTCTGAGAATTGTTCTAAGTCCGTAAAATACTTGTGAACTCCCGGAAAAAGCGGTTGCCTTTTTTTCGGGGCTCTGGTATAATTCAAAAGTAGCAGGCATCCGCCTGACTTTAATAAAGAAATAAGGAGTTGAGAGCGCACTGTTTGGAGTGCAATGATATCATGAAAAAACTGCTTTCTCTGGCTCTTGTCCTCGTGCTTCTTTGCACGCTCACCTCTGCGGTTTTTGCCGCGCCGAAGGGCGAAGCGCCGCAATGGAAGACCGTCTATACGCAGTCTTCCGCAGATAATTCCCGCGTTGCGATGCAAGCGGTCAATGGTGTGAACTATCTTTTTCTTCCGGCGGGCGTGTCACCGGAGGCCGTTCCCCTCTTCTATGAAGCAGGCGACGGCGTTCTGTGCTCCGTCCGCGGTGCGCTTTCCGCCACCGGCCTCACCAGCGGCGACAAGGTCAATCTTGTCGCGCTCTGCGGAGAGGGCGACGAATATCCCATCACCCTGATCGCCGCCAAAACCGGCGAAGCTCCGGTCGAGCTGAAGCTCACCGTCGTCCCGACGGGCGACATCGCCTCGATGCTGCTCGTCAGCGACGATCCCGTGAACAACGGCCGTGAATGGGTCGAAGCCAGCCCGGACAAGTCCAACAAAGCCACCGGCGCTCTGCTCATGCTCAGCGGCGACGGCACGGTCATCTACGACAACAAACTCACCCAGATCAAGGGCAGAGGCAACTCCACCTGGCTGCAGGACAAAAAGCCCTACCAGATCAAGCTCGACAAGAAGACCGACCTTCTGGAGACCGGCAACGACGAAAACCGCGCAAAGACATGGGTTCTGCTGGCAAACGCCTCGGACGATTCCCTGCTCCGCAACACCATCGTCTACGATCTCTCCGTGGCGATGCAGATGCAGCCCGGCATCGAGTGCCGTCCCGTCAATCTGTTCTATGACGGCGAGTACCGCGGTTCGTACCTCCTGTGCGAAAAGGTCGAGATCAATCCCGGCCGCGTCGACATCGCCGATCTGGAAAAGGAGACGGAAAAGGCCAATGAAGCCGTCGAGGATTTTGACGCGCTTGCCGTCAAGACCGGTGTCACGTCCAACGGCGCGACCTATGTTTACTGCGAAGGCCTTACCTCGCCCGAGAGCATCACGGGCGGCTATCTGCTCGAAATGGACACCGCCGCCCGCGCCACCGCAGAAAAGTGCTATTTTATCACCGCCCGCGACCAGTATGTCGTCGTAAAGAGCCCGGAATACTGCTCCAAGGAGGAGATGGACTACATCGCCTCGCACTATCAGAATTTTGAGGATACGATTTATAATAAGGGCGTCAATCCGAAAAACGGCAAGACCGTCTCGGACTATGTCGATGTGGACAGCGCCGCCCAGTGCTATATCATCAACGAGCTGACCAAGAATCCCGACGGCTACCGCACCTCCGCTTACCTCTATAAGGCCGCGGACTCCGATGTGATGACGATGGGCCCCATCTGGGACTACGATCTCAGCTTCGGCCGCGGCTGGGGCACCTTTGTCGAGCCCTGCGCCAATCCGAAGGAGTTTTTCACCCTGCGCACCGGCTTTGCAAGCGCGCTCTACGGCATTCCGAGCTTCCGTCAGGCCGTGCATGACATCTACCTGAACACGGTCGCGCCGCTTGTTGCCGACACTCTGCTTGGAACGCAGGAAAACGCGGCGCTGCAATCCGTGGATCGCTATCGTCAGGAGATCAGCGTCAGTGCCCGCGCCAACGCGATCGTCTGGTACGGCGGGAATGACGCCTCGGCGCAGAGAGCCGAAGAAGTTCGCGCCTATGTCGCAACGCGCAACACCTGGCTCACGGCGGAGTTCTCCAAATGGAACGCCGAGACGGCGGAGGACCTGCTCTCCGGCTTCATCGACGTCTGCGAGGGCGACTGGTTCTATGAGGACGTCACGAAGGCCGCGCAGTACGGCCTCGTCAACGGCATGAACAACGGCATCTTCTCCCCGAACGGCAACACGACCCGCGCGCAGGCCGCCAAAGTGCTCTTTGAGATGGCTGGCGGCGAGAAGGTCGCTTATTCCGACGTCTTCAAGGACGTCAAAAACACCGACTGGTTCGCCCCCGCCGTCCTCTGGGCGCAGAAGAACAACGTTGTAAACGGCTACGAGGATCATACCTTCCGTCCCGAGAACAGCATCACGCGGCAGGATCTGACCCTTATTCTCTACCGCTACCTCGGCTGCCCGAAGACGGACGGCAAGGCGCTCAGCTCGTTTGCCGATGCAAGCAGCGTTGCCGCCTATGCGGCAGACGCGATGCAGTGGGCAGCGGAAACCAAGCTGCTGGGCGGTTATGAGGACAACACCATTCGTCCCTATAACAATATCACCCGCGCCGAGCTTGCAACGATCATCGTCCGCTTCTACGAGCAGTACGTCCTGAAGACCGACGAATAATCTCTCCTGCCCCGCATATTCCCCAATATGCGGGGCAGATCATTACAAAGGAGTGTATTTCCATGACCCAAGTCGTTGCCGCCCTGATCTGGCAGGGCGACCGTTTCCTGATCTGCCGCCGTCCGGCGCATAAGGCGCGCGGCCTTCTGTGGGAGTTTGTCGGCGGCAAAGTCGAGCCGGGTGAGACGAAACAGCAGGCCCTCATCCGCGAGTGCCGCGAGGAGCTTGCTGTGACCGTCGATGTCGGCGAGCAGTTTATGGAGCTGACGCACGTCTACCCCGACCTCACCGTTCACCTGACGCTCTTCCACGCAAGCATCACCGAGGGAACGCCCCAGCTTTTGGAGCACAGCGAGATCCGCTGGATCCCCGTTTCCGAGATCGACGACTACGAATTCTGCCCCGCGGACGAAGAAATTCTGCGCCGTTTGAAGCAGATGTAACATTTTCCTTTGACATTTGCGCTTCTTTCCGTTATGATATACGAACATCGAGCGGAAAGGAGTCGAGATTATGGAAAAATTTGTCCCATATGAAAAGCTCTCGAAGAAAAAGAAGCGGGAGCTTGACGCGGCAAAGCGCGGCACCTGGGGCGCATTGAACCCCGTCACCCGCAAGCCCGCAAACAGCAAAGCATATCGCAGAAAAAGAGCGCAGGATTGGAGGCGAGAGCTTCCCGATCGTGCGCTCTTTTCTTTTTGCGCAGGATGGCGGAACCGGGCGAATTCCCGCTGCATAAGCTGAAACGGGGCACATCGCCCCGCAAAGGAGGAATTCATTTTGGAAGTCAGAACGCAACCGATGGTACGGCGGCGCGAAACGGAAAGCGCGCCTAACGATGCTTGCTGCGGTTTCCTGCCCGCCAATGCTCCCCTCGCCAATCCCTATGTGCCGTTTCAGAGCAACAATCCACCGACCTATCCCGCCAAGACCGGCGTCGTCCGCGGGACGCTGTTCCCCGGGCTCGACCTGCCCTTCATGGGCATGATCAACAAAGAACCGCTGCCCGACACGCATCTGAACGAGCTGCAAACGCTCGGTTTTGCGCTCGTGGAGCTGGGCGAATATCTCGACACGCACCCGGATGACAGCGATGCGTTCGATATGTTCCGTTCCTACGCCGATCTGTATAAAAAAGGGCGTGCAGCCTACGAAAAAATGCACGGGCCGCTGATGCAGCGCTCGTCAGCGGATGCCGATGCCTACACTTGGCTTCAGGATCCCTGGCCGTGGGAATTTGCGGCGAACGGCCCCACGCGGAAGGAGGACTAAAGCGATGTTTGTCTATGAAAAGCGGCTGCAATACCCCGTGAAGATCGCCCGCTGCAACCCGAAGCTTGCAGGTATCGTGATAAGTCAATATGGTGGCCCTGACGGAGAGCTCGGCGCTTCCCTGCGCTATCTCTCCCAGCGGTTCTCCATGCCCTACCCCGAGCTCAAAGGCCTGCTGACCGATATCGGTACGGAAGAGCTGGGCCATCTGGAAATGGTGGGCGCAATCGTGCATCAGCTCACGCGGGAGCTGACCGAGGAGCAGCAAAAGGCTGCCGGCTTCGCACCGTATTTCGTCGATCACACCACCGCCGTTTATCCGCAGTTTGCTTCGGGTACGCCGTGGACGGCTGCGACCATGCAGGTCAAGGGCGATCCGATGACAGATCTCGTCGAGGACATGGCCGCAGAGCAAAAGGCACGCACGACCTATGACAACATCCTGCGTCTGTCGGACGACCCGGATGTCAACGACGTCATCAAATTCCTGCGTGCGCGGGAGGTTGTGCATTTCCAGCGCTTCGGCGAAGCGGTGCAGAAGCTGCGCGAAAAGCTGAACGAGAAGAACGTCTACTATATGAATCCCGCCATCGACCGTTAAAGTCACCGGAGGCCCTCTTGCGAGGGCCTCCATCTCGGTTCAAAACCCGGTTGCTGCCAAAATTGTGTGCTCCCCTCTTAAATTCGGACTTGCTTTTTTCGTTGCGTTCTTGTATAGTATAGAAGTTGACGTTTCTGTATGGCATTGCTCTCCTCTTGCATCATTTCCGTTTGATCCTTTTTCAGGGAATCGAACGGCCTTTCCGCCAGAAGCTGTCTTCTCTGATAGTTCGTGTGGTATTGATTTAGGAGAGTGCGCCCAGCCAGAAAAACTGAACAACCGGGCTTAGCGAAGTTTGGTATCGCGCCTGGTTTGGGACCAGGAGACCGTGGGT
>CAZVSJ010000014.1:0-6209 GCA_964629755.1 uncultured Oscillospiraceae bacterium
AGTGGGGGTCAGGGCCAACGGTCGTGTTGATAAAGAAGCTGCCGCCGTTGCGGAAACTGTCACGGGAGTAGTTGACCGGCTTGAAGTAAAAATGTGACTGCGGATCTCCGTTGCCCTTCCAGCAGTGCACGGGGTTATCGGTACCGACCTTTGCCTCCTTCAAATGCGCGTACCTGTCGTTGCATTTTCCGCGGATGCTGAAGGTGCCGTCACTATTATATTCCAAAAAGAAATAACGATTGTCATTTAAATTGGCGTCAGTAATCTGCAGTTTGGTGCCGTCCTTGTTACTGCCGCCCTCTATCTCCAAGTAAGTATTTGACTTCAGGTTGCGAATGGTAAAGTAGTCTGCGGGTGCACCGCCAACGGAAGCTCGCTGAATGATCCACTTTTGGCTATCGCTCCCATTTGATGTGTTTACACAAAGTGAGGTTCCGGCGGCTGTTTCGCCACCTACAGTGTCAAGAACGTAATTGGTGTCCTTCTTCGAGGAGATCTCATACACGCCGTCGGGAAGCCAGCCTGCCTCGGTATCGGCGGCTTCCGCCACTGGGGAGACGGCGGGCAGCAGACCGAGGAAGAGACTCAGCACCAGCAGGACAGACAGCGTGCTTTTGATGATTCTGTTCTTCATTTCATTTTTCCTTCCTTCCTGTTATGGATGCCCGTATGCGCCGGAGGAAGCCCGGCGCAGCGGGTAAAATTACGATGGGGTTGCGGGGATGTTGCGAGTTCGTGTCATTGCGAGGAGGGCGACAGCCCGACGTGGCAATCTAAGGGAGTTCCTGCACGAGATTGCACCCGCAAGGGGTACGCCGCATCCGTAAGGCGGCAAAGCCGCCAACGGCTGCGCAGCCACGGCTTGCTGCGCAAGCCTCGCAATGACATATTTGGGTAGTTCCTGCACCGGCGTGCCGAGTCGTCGCGCCCTACGGCGAGGGTGTGTCCACGGTTCGTAGGGCACGACCACTGGGCGTGCCGTTCCGCGAAGCGGCGGACGATACAGACGTGCGGCTTTATGTGCACTTCGTAGTTCCTGCACGGGATTGCACCCGCAAGGGGTACGCCGCATCCGTAAGGCGGCAAAGCCGCCAACGGCTGCGCAGCCACGGCTTGCTGCGCAAGCCTCGCAATGACATGGAGGGGGGCTGTCGAGGCGCGTCAGGGATGCCGCGCGCTACAGGTTCTAAATAAGTGCCTGCACGCGGCTTAGGGCGTGCCCCCGCCCTACAATTCAAATTCGTTTGCGCAAGCAAACACCACAGTCATTCACCCTTAGTCCTTAGCCTTTAGTCAAAAACGGTAGTGCCTGCACCGGGTGGCTGACAACCGCTTAAGCTGTGGGTTATCCGGTGGATTCGGCGTACATGATGCGTACGACGGCGCTGTCGGGCGTGCAGTGTCCGGCGGTGATCTCCGTGCGGCTTTGCGCCGGGAGCTGCTCGACGAACGAGCGGTAGGTGATGCCGCCGAGGAAATTGCCGTCCGTGTAGAGCACCTTATAATATATGTATCCGGAGAAGTCTTTCGCACCGTTGTTCGTTACGAGCAGCGTGCCGACATCCGGCGCGGCTGTGACAGACGCGTCTTCCTCCAGAACGCTGTAGGATGTCGCGCCGCCTTTCAGGACGAAGCTTGCGCCGCTTTCGATCTGCAACGCATTGCCCTCCAGAACCCAGGCCGCCTTCCCGGGCGGCAGGCCGGTGACGGTGAAGCGGGCCTCGACGCCGTCGATCTCAAACACCGCCGTGGCAAGGTCGAGATAGCGGTCAGTCGTGTTGACGGCGAGGACGCAGGCGACGTTCTCTACCGGGCGGTCGCTGCCGTCTTCGACAAACGCGCCGGAGTATCTTCCGAACGAGTCAAACCGCAGACCCTCCAATATGACCGCGTCGGGTAAAGGCTCGGTCGTGGCCGGGGGAGAGGTCGGCGTGTATGGCTGCGTTGGATCATACGAAGGGGAAACCGAGCCGCTTTCGCCGCTGTTTGGCGCGGTGCTCTCGCCGGTCGTTCCTTCGCTCACGCCGGGCGAAGTGGGCAGACCTGACTGCTCCTGAGATGGATCCGTCCCGGAATTCTGCTGTGTAACGGTTGTGCCGGGCGGATCGGCGCCGCCGGGCTGTGTCGGAGGTGCGTTGCCCTTGGACGCGCAGCCGGTCAGCACCAGCACGGCGAGCAGAGGCAACAGCCGCTTGGGAAATTGCATGGTCAGTCCTCCATTCCGATTTCTTGACACATTATAAGTCATAGCTGCTTTGATATAAACAAAGTGGCATACTTATACCTATACATCCTCATTTAATGCAACCAACTGAATAAGTCAACAACAATTTCGTGACAGAACGGGAATTTAAAGTATATTGCGTATTCCGCGAAAAACGCCCCCGCGCCGTCGGGCGCGGGGGGCACAGAACCGTCAAGGAATGGCGGGCGTCTCGAAATAGGGCAACAGGATCTCCGCGATGTAAGCAAGCTCGTTGGCCGGGATCGACACGCCGAACAGCTCGGCCGGGTACTGCATATGCATCTCCAGCTTCGCCATGAGCGTGCTGTTGGCGTTGATGAACGCTTTCAGACCGTCGTATTTCAGCGATTCGCCGCGGATCAGGCGTTCGAGCATATGCGCGCAATGGAAAATGAATTTGACCGCGATGTCATTGGCCGGAGAGATGCCGAAATCGTTCAAAATCTCGGAAAGCGTGCTGCTGAGCACCTTCGAGGCCTTTTGCGGGTTCAGGAAGGTGAGCGTCGGCACGAGCATTTTGTTGATCGTGCTGTCGATGAAATTCATGCTCTGCCGCGAGGGACTGCCGGAGACAAGTGACAGCGCTTCCTCGGCCAGCAGGTGGAGCGTCATGCCCGGCCGCATACCGGCCTCGGCAATGGCGAGCAGCGCGGGCAGACTGGCGTTTGCGATCGTGGTGCAATGCACGCCCGTGTTGCGGAACAGGAACTCGTTCAGGTCGGTGAGCGGCTCCATATCCGCGACGATGAGCACGCCTGCGTGGCAGTCAAGCTGATGCAGCTTCTGCACGACCGTCTCGCGCAGAGAGATGAGCGATGCGTGCGAGCTGTAGCTGACGCCGACGACACGCTCCTGCCCAAGCGCGGCGTTGACATACTCCGCCATCTGTTCAGCGACCGTATTTCCGTGGAAAAGGGCAAGGATCGGCGCGCCTGTCTGCGCGGCCGGCTCAGCTGTCTCTGACGGCGCGCCGTAGCTGTGCAGCAGCTCCATGAGCATGGCCTCGCCGTAGCGGTTGGTGGAGAAGCCCTGCGGCGTGAAGGTGACGTATTCCAAATCCAGCTCGGAAAAGAGCGCGGCGATCTCATGATCCTTGCGCGCGTCCTCGTGGATGCCCTCCAAAAAGTCGGCCTGGAAGCCCGGAAGGTTGATCTCGATGATCTTGGAGCGCGGCAGCGCGGCATTGTGGCGCAGGTAGACCAGCGAGCAGGTCGTGCGGATGGCGCGGTACAGGCCGCCGAGGTTGTCCGTGTAGTTCGCCTTCAAAAACGTTGCAAGCGCGTCGCTCTGCAGGCGGAAGCACAGGCCTGTCGATTCCGATTCCTTCTGGAAATTCGTGATCACCAGCTCGGCCAGCTCATGCAGATCCCACTCGGCCAGGTCGGGAATGTGGATGAGGACGGGGAAGTGCTGCTGCAAAATCGAGATCGACGGCGCCTGCGGCGGGTCGGTCGAAATGGCGATGATCATCACGTTCGCGTAACGCGGGACGGACGGCTCGCCGATACGCGTGAAGGTCTTCTTGTCGATGAGCGTCATCAGCGAGCGCTGGACGGCGGGCGGGAGCTTTTCCACACCGTTGAGGCACAGAATGCCGGAGGCGGCACGCTCGATCAGGCCGCGGCGGCTTTTGCCGCCCTTCTGCGTCATGTCCTTGCTGTAGCCGAAAAGCTGGTTCATGAATAGCTGCGGCGAGGCTTCGTATTCGCGGCAGTTTACGACGATATAGGGCGCGTCTTTCGGCATGGAGCCGGTCGCAACGGCGTGCAGGTACATCCGGTGGGCGAAATCGCCCTTGCCGACACCGATGTTGCCGTAGATGAGTGTGTGTAAATCGTGGGAGGGGTACATCACGGCTGCCTTGGCGTGCAGGATCTCGGCGCGCAGTGTGCGCTGCGCACCGATCTGGCTGTCCAGCAGGACGGGCGCGGCGGCGCTCTCCTCGGGCGGCGCGGGCGGTGCGGAGACATCGATAAAATTCTGAATCTCGCTGCCCTTTGGCAGGGTGGAGGGGAAGAAAACGGATGGGTAGTGCTGCTCCAGAAGGTAACGGCTGATATAGTAAGTAGGCTTACCCTGCAATTTTATTAGCTGTCCGTCCTGATAAAGCGAGTTCAGCTCACGCGCAACGTTGGCGCGATCCATCAGAAGCCGCTTCGCGAGAGAGGCGGCGTGGCTCCATTCGGCACCGGCGGCGGGGTTCGCAAGCGCTTTCTCGGTATCCTCCTGCACGGCGGCGAGGATCACTTCTTTGCGTCGCTCTTTCATATTTTATCACCTGCGCAGAAAAAAGTTTTCGTGAATGATTGCAAAAACGGTTCGGAATGTGACACAGTTTTGGGCGACTATCGGAAATTTGTGTAAATATGTGTCGGCCTTTTGAACACAATTTCATTATATCAAGCCGAAATAGAAAAATATATATGGCAAAATGCACAAAAATCAAAGAGATGAAATATCGAAAATGCTCAAATTATATAGTTACACAAATAAACGACAGTGTAAAATCATCGAAAATTTGACAATCATGCGTGTTACCAATATAATCAAGTCATATAAATTATGTTGCCACCGTCAGAGCCTATTTTATCCGCCGGCATCATGGAATTACGGAGAGAAGAATAAAATGAATATCGTACTGAACCGGATTGATGAGCGGCTGATTCATGGGCAAGTCCTGATCTCGTGGGCGAAAAAACTTTCCGTGCGGCAAATCCTGATCGTTGACGATCAGGCCGCAGAGGATGTGCTGGAAAAGACCGTTCTGTCCCTGTCCGTCCCGATGGGCATCGAGCTGAAGATCCTGAACTGCCACGACGCGCTGGAATACATCAATTCGCACCTGAACGGGTGCTTTCCAAATACGATCCTGCTTACCAGAAGTCCCCATGCGATGAAATACCTCTGGGACAACGGCTACCGACCCGAAAGCATCAACATTGGCGGAATGGCCGCCGGCGCTTCCCGAAGCCTGCTGTGCCGCGGCATCTATATCTCTGAGGAAGAGCGGCAGATGCTCCGCCAAATGCAGCTCGGCGGCGTGGAGATTTACGCACAGGTTGTTTATGCAGAAACGAAAGTTCCGCTTTCCCGCTTACTATAATTTATATTGTATGGCTTAAAGGAGAATTTGAGATGGTTGAGATCACGACGATGGTTCAGAATAAGACGGGCCTGCACGCAAGACCCGCCGCACAGCTTGTAGCTCTTGCCAAGACCTTCCAGAGCAAGGTCACCGTGCTTGCTGACGGCCGCTCCTGCGACGCAAAGAGCATTTTCAGCGTTCTGCACGCCTGCATCAAGCAGGGAACTGAGGTCGTCGTCCGCGCCGAGGGCGCCGATGAGCAGACCGCAGCCGAGGGCGTTGTGAAATACATCGAGGCATTGGAGGAGTAACCGTGATTCTGCAAGGTGTTTCCGTCTGTCCCGGCTGTACGCTTGCGCGCAGCTATCTGCTCGCTGAGCCGCCGGCTTTTGACCTTGCGAAAAGAGCCGGTGAACCCGTTGCTGATTCTCTGCGCCGCATTGACGAGGCGTTTTCCGCCATTGCCGCTGAGCTGACGGCGGCCAGGGAAGAATATACCGCTGCCGGCGCCTGCGAACAGGCGGAGCTAATGGACGTCCAGATGGCGATGCTGGAGGATTCCTTCTTCCGCGACCAGATCACCGCTGCCGCTGAGGCGGGGCTGGCACCTTCTGCTGCGGTTCTGTCGAGCGGTAAGGAGCAGGAGGATATGCTCCTGGCGCTGAACGACGACTATATGTCCGCCCGCGCCGAGGACATTCACGACCTGTCCCTGCGCATCGCCTGCCAGATCGAGGGGCTTGCACGGCCCGACCTTTCCGGCCTGACGGAGGACTGCGTTGTGATTGCAAAACAGTTGCTTCCCTCGACGCTGATGTCCGCGAAGGTCGAGCGGATCAAGGGTCTCGTGATCGGCAACGGCACGAAGACCTCCCACGT
>CAZVSJ010000014.1:6309-29701 GCA_964629755.1 uncultured Oscillospiraceae bacterium
AGGTCGAGCGGATCAAGGGTCTCGTGATCGGCAACGGCACGAAGACCTCCCACGTTTCGATCCTCGCCTCCGGCTTGCAGATCCCGACCGTCGTCGGCTGCGGCGACGTCGGCGCGGTCACGCAGGGCGAAACGGTCTATCTTGACGGCGAAAAAGGCACGCTCTGCTGCGCAATGAGCGCCGAGGAGCTTGCGGCCTGCGAAAAAGAGCTGAACGCGTTCCGCAAACAGCGCGAGACGCTGCTGACCTACGGCACGCTGCCGTTCGAGAGCAGGGACGGCGTGAAGAGCGGGCTTTATATGAATATTACCGATCCGTGCGAGCTGCTTCGCCCCGCCGACTGCACGAACGACGGCGTGGGTCTGTTCCGCTCGGAATTCCTCTTCCTTGACCGTAAGACTCTCCCTTCGGAGGAGGAGCAGTATGAGGCGTATGCCCAGGCGGCAAAAGCGCTCGGCGGCAGACCGCTGACCATCCGCACCATCGACATCGGCGGCGACAAGAACGCGCCCGCGCTGGCGCTTCCCCAGGAAGAAAACCCGTTTATGGGCTATCGCGCCGTTCGCATCTGCATGGACCGCAGTGATTTGATCCTGACTCAGCTCCGCGCGATCCTGCGCGCCGCGGTGCACGGCGACATCCGCGTGATGTTTCCGATGATCGCGACCGTCTCCGAGCTGGACGCAATGCTGGATTACCTCTCACTGGCGGACAGCCAGTTGACCAAAGAAAACATTCCGCACCGTGCGGACATCAAGGTTGGCATCATGGTGGAGATCCCCTCCGCGGTCATCATGCTCGACCAGCTCCTTGCGCGGATCGACTTCGTCAGTATCGGAAGCAACGATCTCGTGCAGTATACTTTCGCGGCAGATCGGCTGAACGAAAAGGTCAGCTATCTGAACAAATTCATGCATCCTGCAGTTTTGAGGCTCATTCACCAAACCGTTTCGATGACGAGAGAGCAGGGCAAAGAATGCTCCCTCTGCGGCGAAATGGCAGGCGATCGGGTTGGCTTAGCTGCATTGGCAATACTTGGTTTGCGCAAGTTCAGTATGTCCTCGTCCAAGCTCCTTCGGGCCAAACGCCTGATGTCGATGCTTGATCTCGGAGAGCTGCAGAGCCTGCAAGAGCCGCTGCTCCATGCACGCGATGCCGAGGAAGCCGTCGCGCTGCTGAAACAGGCCCTTCCGGGGGACTATTTCGGCGCGTGAGGAGCCTTTGGCAAGCGGATGCACAAATTAACTCAGAGAGGGATGGGAAAGAACACTATGTCGCATATCCAAAAAAATAAAAAAGGAGAAAAGAAATGGTAGTACGCGCTATCCTCGTAGCACTGATTGCTACTTGCAGCACCTGGTGGTTCAGCCATGTTATCACCAGAACCTGGCTCTACCCGATCTGGTCCGGCTTCCTTGTCGGTATCGTTATGGGTAAGCCCATGGAAGGCATGATGCTCGCTGCGGCTATCAACCTTCCCTATGTCGGCTTTATTACGGCGGGCGGCTCCATGCCCGGCAACGCCATGTTCGCTGGCTCTGTCGGCACGGCCCTCGGCCTTGTCTCCGGCCTCGACATGACCACCGCAACCACGATCGGCGTCATCCTCGGCTCCGTCGCAGTTATGATCTGGAACGCTTATATGTCCATCAACTCCATTTGGGTACATATGGCGGACAAGTTCGCTGCGAAGGGCAACCTGAAGATGATCCGCTTCTGCAACTACGTCCCCTCGTTCTTCGTGTCTCTGATCCTGAACGGCGTGCCTGCGTTCCTCATCGTTATGAAGGGCGCCGTTGTCGGCGACTGGCTGGCGGCTTGCCCGCAGTGGGTCATTGACGGCTTCGCAATGGTCGGCGGCATCCTCCCGGCACTCGGCGTCGGCATGCTGCTGAACTTCCTGGGCCAGAAGAAGATCCTCCCGTTCTTCTTCCTCGGCTTCTTCCTTGCGCAGTTCCTCGGCCTGAGCACGATGGCGATCACCATCTTCGGCGCTATCATTGCCTTTATCATCTACCTCTTTGGTAAGGACAAAGAAAAGGAGGCGGCATAATCATGGCACAGCTTAGAAAATCCGACCTTGTAAAGAACTGGCTGCTCGGTTATTCCAGCGAAACTTGCTATAACTATGAACGCCTTCAGGCTCTCGGTAACGCGAACGCTTTCATCCCCATCATCAAGCGCCTGTATAAAGAAGACCAGTACGCGGAAGAAATTTCCAAGTACATGAACTTCTTCAATACCGAGCCTTCCTACATGGGCACCGTCATCCACGGCATTACCGCCGCGATGGAAGAAAAGCGTGCGAACGATGGCGACATCACCGCCGACGAGATCCTCTCCGTCCGTTCCGCTCTTATGGGCCCGCTCGCAGGTATCGGCGACGTCGTCTCTCAGTCGATCGTCTACCCGATCCTCGCCGGCGTCTGCATCCAGCTGGCTCTGGCCGGCAACTACGCAGGCCCGATCCTGTTCGAAGTTATCTATAAGGTAATCATGCTCACCCTTGGCTACAACATGTATATGATGGGCTATCGCAAGGGCAAGAGCGCGATCATCTCCTTCCTCAAGACCGGTTTGCTCAACAAGATCCTCGAGCTCGTCAGCATCGTTGGCTTGATGGTCATCGGCAGTATGGCCGTCAACAACATCAGCTTCAACTTCTCCCTCATCGGTTGGGAAGTTACCAACGAGATCGGTTCTGTTGCGTTTAACCTCCAGACCACCGTTTTCGACGCGCTGCTCCCCGGCATGGTTCCGCTGGCACTCGTGCTTGGCGTTTGGGGCCTGCTGAAGAAGCGTGTGAAGCCGACGGTCATCATTCTCCTTATGTTCGTTCTGGCATTTGCCACGATCGGTCTGGCAGCACTCTGCGGTGCTTATTGATCCACTGATCTACTGACTTTTTTCCCTCCCTCTCCCTAAAACTGAACATGGCAGTGCAGGTCTCGGCCTGCACTGTCATGTTCAAACACTACGCATCCGAATCAAATTCAACGAGGCATCATTATGAAGAAGAATTTTATCATTTCTCCGTCCATTATGTGCAGCACGCCATCCGATATGGAGCCGTATGTGCGTGCGTTTGAGGACTGCGGCATCGACGCGATCCACTTTGACGTAATGGACGGCCATTATGTACCCAATATTATGCTCGGCGTGCGCGACTATGCGGCGCTGAAGCGCTCGACCAAGATCCCGGTCGACATCCACCTGATGTGCACTGACCCTGAGGGCTTCGTGCAGATCCTGAACCCCGCCGAGGGCGACTGGGTGAGCTTCCACCCCGAAACCGCCCGCAATCCCCACCGCCTGCTGATCGACCTGAAGAGCAGAGGCTGCAAGGCCGGCATCGCGCTCAGCCCCGGCGTACCCGTGGGCTATATCGATGAGCTGGGCACCTATCTGGACTTCGTTCTTGTCATGGCGGTCAACCCCGGCTTCGCCGGACAGAAAATGCTGGATGACCATCTGGACAAGCTGCGCCGTGTGCGCGAGGCTGCCAGCCGCTTCGAGGGCATTGAGATTATTGTCGACGGCAACACGACCGCGCAAAACAGCGTGACGATGCTGCAAAACGGTGCGACCGGTCTGGTCATCGGCACCTCCTCGGCAATGAAGTTCGGCCCCGGCAAGTTTACGGAAGAATATAACAAATACATTTCAGAGATTTTGAGAGGCTTAGACGAAAAGTGATTGGTGTAATTGTTGCTACCCACGGGAAACTGGCGGAGGAACTGCTTAACAGCGCCGCAATGCTGGTCGGCCGCGGCGAGCAGATGGACTGCGCCTGCGTGCTTCCGACGCAGAGCCCGGAGGAATTTTTGGAAGAAACGGAACGCAAGGTCTCCGCGCTGGAGACCGGAGAGGGCGTCGTTGCGCTGGTTGACATTCTCGGCGGCACGCCCAATAACACCCTTTTCCGCCTGTCGAAAAAGTATAATATCCGTATTGTCACGGGTGTGAACCTTTCGATGGTGATGTACTGTGTGCTTGAACGCTATGACGGCATGACATCGGACGAGCTGATCGAGGCTCTGCTCCAGACGGGCAAGTCCGAGATCGCGGAGTTCGGCAAAAACTGAGCGGCACATGGTAACTGCGGCATCACGCCGCATTCTGAACGTAAAAAAATAAATTTTTTTGGAGGTTGTCGTGAAAAATCTGGTATTTTCCCGTATTGATGACCGTCTGATCCACGGTCAGGTCATCGCCACTTGGCTGAAGACCCTTTCCAACGTTGAGCACATCCTGGTCGTTGACGACAAGGTCTCTCAGGACCCGTTCATGCAGGAGATGTTCTCGCTCCTCGTCCCGTCTCACATCACCATCGAGATCCGCACGGTGGATGAGGCTGCCGAGCTGCTCAAGGCTGGCCTGCCCCGCCCGACCATGATGATCGTCAAGGTGCCGCAGACCATCAAGCGCCTGATCGATCAGGGCGTTGACATCGACTTCCTGAACATCGGCGGCATGGGTATGTCCGCCGGCCGTACAAAGCTCTATCAGAACATCTCCGCTTCCGAAGAGGAGCGCCAGATCTTCAAGGAACTGATGGCGAAGGGCGTTAAGGTCGAGATCCAGATCATCCCTGCGCAGAAGCAGACCGATATGAAGAAAATCCTGAAATAAGAAGCAGGTTTCTTCGTCATAGGAGAGCCGACTTCGGTCGGTTTTTCCTATATATAAAGGAGTCTCTGAACGATCGTTGACCGCTCTTGCCGATTGGCTCAGAGCTTCCTTAGCGTTTACGCAACACGTTTTTTCGTTACCAACCAGAAAGGATGATATACATTATGAAAGCATCACGTCTGTTCAAAATCGGCGATTTCCGTACGGTCGAGGTCGAAAAGCCCACGCCCCACGGGAAACAGCTCCTTGTGAAGGTCAGTGCCTGCGGCATCTGCGGCTCGGATATTCCCCGCGTCTTCGAGCTCGGCACCAGCAAGCAGAAGTATCCGCTGACCATCGGCCATGAATTCGGCGGCGAGATCGTTGCCGTCGGCGAAGAAGCCGATCCCAGCCTCGTCGGCAAGCGCGGCGCGATTTTCCCCTGCATTCCGTGCCGGAAGTGCGCGCCCTGCGAGAGCGGCGACTACGCCATGTGCCTGGACTATGACTATCTCGGCTCGCGCAGCGACGGCGGCTTTGCCGAATACTGCCTCGTCCCGAGTGACTGGCATTTTGTTGAATCCACCAATCCGAACCTTTCCGACGACGCGCTTGCCATGGTCGAGCCCTGCACGGTCGCGCAGCACGCGATCCGCAAGAGCGGCTTGACCGCGGGCCAGAACCTCCTGATCTTCGGCGCTGGCCCGATCGGCCAGATGGCGGCCCGCTGGGGCAAGATCTTCGGCGCGAGCACGGTCGTGCTCGTCGACGTTCTGGATGAGAAGGTCGAGTTCGCCCGCGCGCGCGGCCACATCGCCTTCAACAGCATGACCACCGACATCGCTGCCGAGTTCAAGAAGCTGACGGGCGGCAAGCTCCCTGACGTCGTGATCGAGGGAACCGGCGCCGGTGCCGCGCTCGGCCTCGGCATCGAATGCTGCAAGACCTTCGGTACCGTCGTGATGATGGGCAACCCGCACCGCGACACGACCATCAAGCTGGCGCAGCATTCCATGATCCTGCGCAAGGAGCTGGTCATCCGCGGCATCTGGAATTCGCATTATGCACAGTCTCCGATCAACGAGTGGGAGTTCACCGTCAAGATGATGGACGAGGGCCGTATGCAGGTCGAGGATCTCATCACGCACCGCAGCACCCTTGACAACATCCCCAAGCTCTGTGAGGACATCTATACCCATAAGGTCTCGATCTGCAAGGCGATCTATTCGAGGAACGCCGAATGAAGCAGCGCTGGGACAAGATCATCCTGAGCGAGCTGTCCGCGGCGTTTGACGCGCTGGACGAAACGCAGGTCGAAACCCTGATCGATGAGCTGCTCAAGCCCGGCCGGCGCGTCCTGTGCGTCGGCGTGGGCCGCGTCCTCATTTCGATGAAGGCGTGGGTCAAGCGCCTGCGCCACATGAACATTGACCTCAATTTCGTCGGCGCGGAGAGCGAAGAGCCGATCGGGAAGGGCGACCTCCTGATCGTTGCCTCCGCCTCCGGCGAGAGCCTGTTCCCCGTGGCCATCGCGCGAAAGGCAAAGCAGCTCGGCGCGACCGTGCTCTATCTCGGCTGCACGCCGACAAGCTCTGCCGACGAGCTGGCCGACCTTCACGTGATCCTGCGCGGCAGAACAAAGTTCACGCCGGCGTCCGATCCCGTTTCGATCCAGCCGATGTCCACCCTTTTTGAGCAGCAGCTCTACCTTCTGTGCGACATGATCACGTTGGAGATCATGGACCGACTTGGGTGGGACGAGAAAACCGTAAAGGACCGGCACGCAAATTTAGAGTGAGGAGAAAAACCGATGGGCAATAAAAAATTACGGCCGCAGATCCAGCTTTCGCTGAAGGAATATGTGGATGCGTGGGGGAGCATTGCGTTCGAGCATTATCAGCAGGCCGTCAGTGACGAAGAACTGTTTGAGGCCTTGCAGCTCAATGAGGAACAGCTCAGCCGATTCCCGCTGGAATACGGCACGCTGCTGCTTGTCATCGCTGCGCTCAGCTTTAAGCTCAAGCCAAAGCTGACGACCGAGAAATACCGCACCAAGCTCCATGAACGTATTGCGGACAACCTGTTCTCCCGCATCGTCAAGGATGCCGACGAGGAGACGATCAACCAGTGCCGCGCCTATTTCTTTGGGAAGCTGGGGATCTTTGAGCGCATTTGCGTCGGTATCTATACGAAGTCGCCTGCTGCGCGGCAGAAGGATATTGTGGGCTTCTCCCGCTATTTCCTCGCGCAGCTCGGCGTTGAGCTGGAGGAAGAGCGCCAGATCAAGGCGCTCGAGCGGCTTGGAATATTGCTCACCATGGCAACGGAGAGCTTCCTGAAGCTTGTGACGAATTCCGCGCAGGACGCCATCCGCTTCGACGGCAAGCCTTCATTCGTAGTACAAAAATAAGGAGTGTCTGTTATGCATTCGATCAAAGACAGAGTCTGCGTCGTCACCGGCGCGGCAAAGAGCATCGGCTTCGGTGTTGCGGAGCGTTATTGCGCTCTCGGCGCAAAGGTCGCGCTGATTGACATTAACCCGGCAGTGGTTGAGAGCGCAAAGACGCTGCAGGAAAAGGGCTATCAGGCCAAGGCGTTTGTCCTCGACATTACCGACCCCGAGGCAGTCAAGGACGTTTTTGCGCAGATCCGCGCGGAATTCGGCCCGATCTACGCGCTTGCAAACGTCGCGGGCATTGTCTCGCAGCATCCCATTGAGGAAGTCACGCTGCAGGAGTGGGAGAAGATCATGCGTGTCAACGTCTATGGCGCTTTCTTCTGCATCCAGCAGGCTCTGCCCGACATGAAGGAAAACCGCGAGGGCAAGATCATCAACTTCTCGTCCAAGAGCGGCAAGACCGGCTCTGCCCTCATGGTGCCGTATTCCTCGGCCAAGGGCGCCGTTATCAGCATGACGCAGGCCATTGCCTATGAGGTCGCTCCGTTTAACATCAACTGCAACTGCCTGTGCCCGGGTATTACGGACATGACCGGCGTCTGGGACGCTGTCAGCGCGGGCTACATCAAGAACCTGCAGATGCCGCGCGATCAGGTCATTGACAAGTTCACCGCCAAAATCCCGCTCAAGCGCCTGACGAGCATCGACGATGTCGTCGACTTCGTCGAGTTCCTGACGGTTTCCGGCAACTACTGCACCGGCCAGGCGTTCAACATCAGCGGCGGCCGCGAGATGCACTGAGGTGGCGTTATGGGATACGATCCGAGTTACGCACAGTATATCGACCACACCGTTTTGAAGGCGGACACGACGCATGAGACCATACTGCGCTTCTGCAACGAGGCAAAGCAGTACGGCTTCGCCAGTGTTTGCGTGAATCCGTGCAACGTCGCTTTTGTCGCTGAACAGCTCAAGGGCAGCGGGGTAAAGACCGCGGCTGTCGTCGGCTTTCCCCTCGGCGCGAACAAGAGCGCCATCAAGGCCGCCGAGGCACGCGAGGCGATCGCTGACGGCGCCGACGAGATCGACATGGTCATCAACATCGGCGCGCTGAAGGACGGCAGGCTTGACGATGTCCGCGAGGACATCCGTGCTGTCGTCGAGGCAAGCCACCCGCAGGCGATCGTCAAGGCGATCATCGAAGAAAGCGCCCTGACGCCGGAGGAGATCGCCATTGCCGCCAGACTTGTGATGGAGGCCGGCGCAGACTTCGTCAAGACTTCGACCGGCTTCGGCTCCAGCGGCGCGACGGAAGAGGGTGTCAGGATTATCCGCTCCGTCGTCGGTGACCGCTGCAAGATCAAGGCAGCTACCGGCATCAATAACCGCGCCATCTGCGACGCGTTCTTAAAGCTCGGCGTCACGCGTTTCGGCACCAGCAAGGGAATCAGAATCGTGGAGGACCGGGAAGCATGAGACCTGACGGCGTACTCTTTGACCTCGACGGAACGATCTGGGACAACACCGCCAACGCCACCGCCGCGTGGGAGCTGGTCCTGCGCACGGTGCCGGAAAAACCTCCTATCCCGACGCAGGAGGACATCCGAGACAGCTGCGGCTTTGCGTTGCCCGGTCTTGCGGAGCATCTTCTGCCGTCGCTTCCGCTGGAACGCGCAATGGAGATCGTGCGGCAATGCTACAAGCAGGAGGGGCCGGTCACGCGGAAAAACGGCGGCATCCTCTACCCTAGCGTTGAAGAAACGCTCCGGCAGATCTGCAAGGAGCAGCCGCTGTTCTTAATCAGCAATTGCAGTCCGGAGTATCTCGCTGCGTTTTTTGACGCGCACGGTCTGGGCGTGTATTTCCGTGACAGCGCGTGCTGCGTGAATGAAAATACGACAAAGGCTGGGAATATTTCCAGAATATGCAAGGAATACGGTCTTCGTGCGCCCGTCTATGTCGGCGACACGATCATGGACTATAACGCGGCAACGGAGGCGGGATGCGATTTCATTTTTGCCGCCTATGGCTTTGGCGAAGTGCCGCAGGCACGCTGGCGGATCGACAGCTTCGGCGATTTGAAGTCCCTTTTGCCGACCATTGACATTTGACCTGCGGAGGATGCTGCTATGAATCACGAAACCGAGCGCATTGCGGAGCTGTTTCGCGATGGCAAGTATGACGAGATCGTCGCGCTTTGCCCATCCGAAGGGCCGTGGGACGAGCCGCTTCCCGGCGTCTACTGTCTGGCTTCGCAATATCTCAACACAATGCCGCTCACGCGCGAAGGACTTGCGGATACATGGCAATCCATCAAAACGCTCCTACTTCAACAGCAGGAAAGCAGTGACAATGCGGCGTTTCTGGCGTTTGCCCAGACAGCGCAGGAGCTTTTGACCCTGTGCGCCACGTCGCTTTACCGCGCCTGCAACGACCGGCTGAAGCTGGAATATGCGATGCTGCAAAAGGACGTCAGCTTCGAGAAAAAGGAGTACGTCATCGACCGGATGCGCGAGCTTTTGCTCGGCGCGGATGTCGACTTCACCGCGATTCTGGAGGTGCTGGAGGACTGCGCCGCGACTATCGCACAAACGGAGGATCTTTCCGGCGCATCGGAGGACTTCTTCCTCGGTTATTTGCGTGTGCTGCAAAATGCCGCGCAGATCGCGGAGGACAACTGCCTGCTGGAGCGCTTTCCGCCTGTGCGTCTGGCCCGCCGCGCCTGCAGTCTGCCGCTGCGCGACAATATGGCCGAGGCGCTGGAAAAGCGGAATGCTCTGCTTGAGCTGACCCTGCAGGGCGACGACGCGCTGAAGGACTGGGCGTTTTTTGCGCCGTATGCGGAAAGCGCCGGCATTTCGCGAGAAACTCTGGAAAAGGCACAGAGAAAACGCAAGCGCATCGAACGCCTGAAATTCTGGAAGAAAAAGAAATAAAGCTCTATGCCCCACTGTGGGGTGTGCTTTGGTATGAAAGCACACTCCCCGGTGGGGCTTTGCTTTTGTGGAATCTGTTTCGATAAAAAACGGAAGCCTTGACAAATCTTCCCCGTGCCACGATAATAAAAAAGAAAGAATATAGACAATGAGAGGGGGCTTCCGTGTGCGAAACAGCAGAAAGACAAGAGTGCTGAATTGTGTCTGCGTTGCGTTGGTGCTTCTGTCGGGGGTGGCACGGCTGGTGATGCAGGATGTGGAGGCCGTCTCGTGCAATTCGCTCATCTGCACGCTCTTTACCGCTGCCGCGGTGATTTGGATCAGTCAGCTTCAGCGGCGTCTGCTGCGAACGGAGACCCGGCGGAATCTGATCGCGGTTGGCATTTTTGCGATCCTTTGGATGATGCTGCGGACGGTGAAATACCTTTTTACGCCCTACAGTTCCGCTGCGGAGCGTTATTGCTGGTATCTGTACTACCTGCCGCAGACGTTTATCCTGCTGCCGATGCTCTATTCCGCGCTGCAGATCGGCAGAGCGCCCGACCAACAGCTTGATCGGCGCTGGCGGCTGCTCTATCTTCCTGCGACCGCGCTGGTGCTGGGCATTTTGACGAACGACCTGCATCAGCTTGCGTTTCGCTTCCCGGAGGGAAGGCCCTGGACGGATTCGACTTATGAGCACGGTGTGCTGTATTACGCGTCGATCATCTGGATGGCTCTGCTTTTTATTGTGATTGTCGTCGTTGCGCTGCGCCGCTGCGCCGTGCATGCCAACCGGAAAAAGCTGTGGATGCCGCTTGCGCCGCTGGCGTTTGGCCTGTTCTGCTTTCTCAGCTTCTTTATCTGGGACAACGGCGGCTTCCTTTCGGTTTTTCGGGTGCCGGAAATCATCTGTTTTACCGATTGCGCCTTTATGGAATGCCTGATCCTGGCCGGCCTGCTGCCGTCCAACGACAGCTATGACGATCTTTGGAACGCATCGTCCATCGGTGCGGGCATCATGGCAAGCAGCGGCGAAATGCGGTGCAGTGCGTCGCAGACGATCGCGGTAAGCCCGGCACAGGTGCGGCAGGCGGAGCGCGGGGAGCTCTTGCTGCAAGACGGCAATGTCTCCCTCAGAAGCCACAAGATCCACGGAGGCTACGGCTTCTGGACGAAGGATACCTCCGAGATCACCCGCCTGAACCGCGAGCTTGCGGAGCTTGGCGATGTGCTTGCGGAGGAAAACGCAATGTTAGACGCCGAGAACCGCCTCGCGGAAGAGCGCGCCCGCATGGAGCAGCAAAGCCGCCTCTATGACGGGGTTGCGCAAAGCGTGAAGCCACAGTTGGATCGGATCAGCGAGCTGCTGGACAATGTGCCGCAGGAGGAGAGGGCCTTTGAGCGGTCAATGAAATATGCCTGCATTCTGAACGCCTACGTCAAGCGGCGCTCCAATCTCCTGCTCCTGCAGCATCAAAACAAGAAAATCGACAGCGGAGAGCTCTGCCTCGCAATCAGCGAGTCGATGGAGTATCTGCGCCTTTACAGCGCAGATACTCACGCGGAATTCTGCGCGCAGGGGAGTGTATCGGGGGAAAAGCCCCTTGCGGCTTATGCGGTTTTTGAGGCGGCGCTGGAAGCCGCACTTCCGAACGTGGACGCGGTGATCGTAGCGCTGATGATCTCGGAAGGGACATTAACGCTGCGCATGGAGCTGAACGCGCCGAGCTGCCTCCTGTCGCGGGAGGAAGCAGAAAAAGCGTTGGGTCTTCCCCAAGCGACGGTGAAGGTGGAGGCGGAAGATACGACGGAGTATCTTACCCTCGCGATCCCGGCAGGAGGTGAGGACGTATGACGCAATACGGAACGTTAAGCTCTGCGGTGCAGGGCGTATTCGGCGTGCTTGCACTACTTTTGATGGCGGGTGCTGTCTATGTCCTCGTAGCAGCCTTCTCCCTGCGCTTACGCACTCTGCCATGTGCGGGTGCCGCATTGTTGGCTGCTGCTTCGATGCTTCTGCTGCAGGGGATCGGGGATGTGGCACTCTGTACGATCGGAGAAGTTGCACCGATTCTTTTCGCACGGTTTACGGCGCGGCTCCCAGTGGCCGTCGTTGCGCTCCTGTTTGCGGTGCTTGCTTCGGCGGAGACGGCTTACCTGTGGCAGCTGAAGAAAATCCGGACTACAATGCTCACGCCGATGTCCGCGAAGGAGAGCCTTGACGCCCTGCCGGACGGGATCTGCTTTTTTACCGCTGACGGACAGCCGCTGCTCGTGAACACGCAGATGAACCGCATCTGCGCGGAGCTTTTCGGTGCGGAGGTGCTGAATGGCGCGGATTTTTGGCGCAGGCTGTACGACGGCACGGGAAATGCCGTGTATTTGCGGACGGAGCCGACACTCCGTATCCGCACGAAGGACGAAAAGGTCTGGGATTTTCGCCTCCGGACGCTGACGCTGAGAAATACCGGGGTGTGGGAGCTTGTTGCCTGCGACGTGACAACACTGTGCCGCCTGAGCGGCGAGCTGGACGCGAGGAACCGCAGCCTGAAGCTGCTCAACGACCGCCTGCGCCGTTATGGCAGCGAGGTGCAGAAGAACGCGATGGAGCACGAGCTGCTGACGGCGAAGATCCGCGTGCATGACAATGTCGGGCGCTCCCTGCTCGCATTCCGCGCCTATCTGGAACAGCCGCCGTCAGAGCGCAACCGCGAGGAGCTGCTGCTTTTGTGGCGGCACACCGTTGCGGTGCTGCGCAACGAGGCCAAGCCGGCAAAGCAGAGCAACGACTGGGAGCTGCTGCAAAAGGCGGCGCAGTCCGTGGATGTGACGATCGAGAAAGACGGGGCGCTGCCGGAGGAGCGGCGCGAGCGGGCCGTCATCATAATGGCGCTGCATGAGTGCCTGACGAACACGGTCAAGCACGCGAAGGGCAACCGGTTGTTTTTAACGCTCCGCACGGAGGGTAACGCCCTGACGGCGGAGCTGCGCAACAACGGCGCGACGCCTGTGGGAGAAATACAGGAGACCGGCGGCCTGAAAAATCTGCGCCGCGCGGTAGAAAAAGCCGGAGGGAGCATGACGGTGGAAGCCGGTCCGGAGTTCCTTTTACGGCTTGCGCTTCCGAAAGGGGAGAGGGAAACATGGGAAAATGGAAAGTGATGATCGTGGACGACCAGTTCGTCTCGCGCAGACTGTTTGGGATGTATGTCAAGGCGTCGGAGCGGTATGAGACGGTCTATGAGGTCGAATCGGCGGCCTTTGCCGATGCTTATGTCTTGAAGAATCACATTGATCTTGTTCTGATGGACATTCTGATGAACGACGGCTCGAATGGATTGCAGGCTGCGGCGAGGATCAAAAAGAGCTGCCCGGAGGTCAAGATCGTTGCCGTGACCTCCATGCCGGAGACGTCGTGGCTGAAAAAGGCGCGCGAATGCGGCATTGAGAGCTTCTGGTACAAAGAAGCCTCCAGGGATACGATCCTTGATGTGATGGATCGCACAATGGCCGGAGAGTCGGTCTATCCGGACAGCGCGCCACCGGTAAAGCTCGGACTTGCAAACAGCGCGGAGCTGACGGAACGGGAGCTGGAGGTATTGCGGATCATGACGACCGGGGTATCCAATGCCGCGATCGCAAAGAAGCTTTGCATTTCGGAGAGCACCGTGAAAAACCACATCCATCATATGCTGGAAAAGACCGGCTGCCAGAGTAGGACGGCGCTTGCTATCCAGGCCCGGGTCAGCGGGATCGTTGTCAGCCTGGAATAAGTGCGGAGCAGGGCACGCCACTTTTTCTCGTATAGATCTTTCGATTCATGCGGGGATGGAAAATATCAGTATAATAAATAAGATGAATGGTATTTTTCACCGCGCCGGAGCTGCTCCGGGCGGAAAGAGCGGAGGCCCGGCATGAGACGTTTTCTATCCGTATTTCTTTGCATACTGCTGCTTCTCACCCTTGCGGCCTGCAACGCGCAAAAGGAGCAGCAGCCGATCACGCTGACCATCTGGCACGTCTATGGCGGGCAGACTGACTCCCCGCTGAATGACCTCATTGAAGAGTTCAACCAGACGGTGGGGAAGGAACACAACATCACGGTCAAAGTGACCTCCGTGACCAATACGAACACCATCCACGAGGGTGTCCTCGCCGCTGCCAACAATGATCCCGGCGCGGCGGCGCTTCCCGATATGTTCATTTCCTACCCGAAGACCGTGCTTGCAATGCCCGATGAGACGGTACTTGTGGACTACCGCGACTATTTTTCGGACGGGGAGTTGTCCGCCTTTCTTCCTGCTTTTCTGGAAGAGGGAACGATCCACGACCGGCTGACGATCCTGCCCGTTGCGAAGTCTACCGAGATCATGTTCATCAACAAAACGCTCTTTGACCGCTTCGCTGCGGAGACGGGCGCGAAGGTGGAGGATCTCGATACCTGGGAAGGGCTGTTTGCGACCGCGGCGCGCTATAACGAGTGGAGCGGCGGCAAGACCTTCTTTGTACATGACTATCACTTTAATTATTTTCAGGTCGCTGTCGAATCCATGGGGGAAGCCTTTTTTGACGAGAACGGCATTGCCTTTGGCCCGGCGTTTTCCAAAGCGTGGAAGCCCTATGCCGAAGCTGCACTCAAGGGCGGCGTATGGCTCTATGGCGGCTATGCGACAGAGCCTCTGCGCACGGGTGACGCCGTCGTCTCCGTCGCTTCCTCGGCGAGCGTGCTCTATTATTCCGACATCGTGACCTATTCCGACAACACCTCGGAGAAAATTGAATACATCGCGCGGCCCTGCCCGGTGTTCGAAGGCGCCGATAAACTGGTCATGCAGCGCGGCGCGGGCATCTGCACCGTAAAGTCCACGCCGGAGCGGGAAAAAGCGGCGATGGTCTTCCTGAAATGGCTGACCGCGCCGGAGCAGAACGTGGAGCTGGTGACGCGGCTGGGCTATATGCCCGTGACGCAGGAGGCGTTTGATACCTATCTGCCGCAGGCGATCGAGGAGCTGGAAGACCCGAAATACCGCGAGCTCTACCGTGCTTTTTTGCAGACACAGGAGGAATATACCTTCTATACCGCGCCGCAGCGGGAGGACTATCTGTCCATCGAAACGTCCTTTGAGGATGAGGTGCGTCTGCTTTTGAGCGCCGCGGTTAATAACCTCTCGCCGGAGGACGATCTGGCGGCTGCTGCATCTGCCGTGTTGCAGCAGCTACAGGACTTTTACGGCCGCTGACCTTCCGGGGGCGCGCGCCCAAACCGATGTGAAACACAGAAAGGGGTTGGGGACGGATGAGCAGGATTAAAGAGATCGTTCGGCTGACCGCTCAGATCAAAAAGCAGAGCGTCAGTATGCAGCGCCGCTTGCTGCTCTATTGGTTCTCCATGCTTCTGGCGGTTGCCGCGGTGCTGGTGCTGATCCTCAGCATCGCGGGCGTATTCACCAACGATGCCCAGAAGGCGCATGAGAACCTGCAGCTCCAGCTCAACAACGCAAAGCTGCAGATCTCACAGCAGATGGAATCTCTGGAGGCTTACGGCATTGCACTGTCTGAACAGATCAGCCGTGAGCTTGACGCCACGCTGACGGCGAACGGCCTGACGGTCGAAGATCTGAACGATAACCCCGAGTTGCTGCTGACGCTGCAGAAAAATCTGATGCCGCGCCTGTACACGGCCATGCAGCTTTCTCAATGCAGCGGCGCGTACCTGCTTTTGAACGCCACGACCAATACGCAGTCGGACAAAGCCTCGCACTCGGCGACCGGAATTTATCTGCGTTATGCGAACCTGCATACCAAGGGGGCGGCAAATCAGGATGTCGTTATTTTCCGCGGCATCCCGGAGGTCGCGCGTGCAGAGCGGCTGGAAATGCACAACCGCTGGAATTTGGAGTTTGACACCGACCTCTTTCCCGGCTACGCCGCCTGGATGGAAACGGAGGCAGGTCGTCTCGCGGATGCCTGCTGCTGGACGGAGCGCTTCCGCCTGACGGACACCTGGGAGGATGTCCGCCTGCTATGCGTCCCGATCAAGGATAATACGGGGAAGGTCTGCGGGCTGTGCGGCGTGGAGCTTTCCTCACTTTACTGTTATCTGTCTTATCCGGAGCTGGACAGCTCGTTCGGGCCGATGATCACGGTGCTTGCGCCGATGCAGAACGGAAGGCTGCTTTTGAGCAAGGGCATGACCGGCAGCGCGGACGGTACGTTTTTGGCCGAGGCCGAAACGCTCAGCGTCCGGCAGGAGCGATATTTTAATCTCTATTCCAACGGGACTGACAGCTATATCGGCCTGCATTGCGAGGTAGACGTGCGCGGCGCGGACGGGAGTGACCTGACCCTTGCGGTGCTGATCCCGAAAAGCACCTATGATGCCAGCCGGAATTCCGACAGAACGCTTCTGATCGTCTGCTCTTTGCTGCTTGCTGTGCTGACGTTTGGCTTGAGCCTGCTTTTATCCAAGCGCTTTGTGCAGCCGATCCTGCAAACCATTCAGGCCATCCGTTCGGAGAAGGTTCCCGACGGCGCCGAAACAGGCATCTCGGAGTTGGATGAGCTGATGGCGTTCGTCTATTCTAAATCGAATGATAAGCTGCTGCAAAACGATCACACGCTCCCGCCCAAGATCGAAGAGCTGTTTCATACCTTTGCCGAGCGGGCGAAGACCCTCTCCTCGGCCGAACGCGCCATTCTGAATTACTATATTGACGGGCACGAGATCACGGAGATCCCGGAGCTTGCCTTCATCAGCATTCACACCGTAAAAAAGCACAACTCAAATATCTATCAAAAACTGGGCATCTCCTCGCGCGATGAGCTGATGCTGTACATTGATCTTTTCCGACGTCTCGGCCGCCTGAACGAGCTGACAGAGCCGGTGTAGTCTGACCGCTGCGCACGTTTCCATATAAAACGTTCCGCAGCGGTTTTGTAAAATACGCACAATTTTGGTTTGCTCCCTTTGTGCAAAATGCGATTACACCGGGGCTACTTTTGTGTAAAGTAGCCCCGGTGCCATAGATTTTTACATACTTTACCGTTATACTGACACTGTGGAAAGCGCACAGAAGGAGGTGAACGGCATTGAGAGAAATCGTTGCGGGACTGCTTGAGGACGTTTCCACGCGGGACGCGTTCTGCTTTTCCGTCCGCTGCGCGGAATGCGGCGGAGTGTGGAGCAGCAGGAAAACCGCTTTTTCCAAGGCAGGCACCACACCGGCAAGTGAGGGCAAACGCATCGTGTTCGACGCACTGCATCAAAAGGAGCGGGAGAGAGCGAGAAACGCAGCGATCAAGGAGGCAATGGAGAGCTTCAACTGCTGCCCCATCTGCGGACGGCTCGTTTGCAACCGCTGCTTCCTGATCTGCGAGGATCTGGATATGTGCGTTCGCTGCGCTTTACGCTTGAACGAGCATGGCGCTCCGGTCTTGCCGCCTTCGGTCGAGGCGGCCAAATGAAAGGAAAGGATGAAAACAATGAAAAAGTATTTCAAAAAGGGATTTGCGATTCTGCTTGCGGCGGTTCTTTGCCTGACGGTATTTACCGCGTGCGGTAAAGACAAGGCTCCGGAGTCCCCGGACGAAGTGAAGGGCGAGACTTATGAAACCGAGCTCATCAGCGCATTGGTGCCTGACGGCTGGAAGGCTTTCCAGGGAGCGGACGTTTTCGACGAGTATGACGGAGATTACGACCCGACAACGCTGAACATCATCAAGGGCGGCGAATCGGAATTTGATATGTTCACCAAGCCCTATCTGCAGATCAAATACTATCCCGACAATACGATGTATGACACCAGGGACTGGTATGACAATGTGGTCGATCTTGAGCCGATGAAGCTCGGCGGCTACACCTGGAACGCTTTCACCGGCTCGAGCCTTGATTATCCGATCGCCGTGCTCTGGACGGAGGGCGATGTGCAGCTCCAGATCACCGTGATGCTTGAAGTCGAGGGCAACAAGCTCTCTCTCGATGACGTGGATGTGCAGGCGATCATCGAAAGCGTACAGATTAAATAAACAACCGTATACATAAGGGAGGAAATACGGATGGGCCTTTTCGGAAAGCTGTTTGAGAAGAAAAACTGCGACATTTGCGGCGGAGAGATCGGGCTTTTAGGAAACCGGAAGCTTGAAGACGGCAATCTCTGCAAGGAGTGCGCCAAGAAGCTCTCGCCGTGGTTCTCCGACCGCCGGCAGAGCACGGTCGCGGAGATCCGCGCGCAGCTTGACTACCGCGAGGCAAACCGCACGGAAGTGGAGCAATTCCACGTCACCCGGACGCTCGGACTGGACACCAAGGTGCTGCTGGATGAGGACGCAGGAAAATTCCTCGTGACCTCCGCGTCGCGTTGGAAAGAGGCCAATCCCGACGTGCTGGATTTTTCTCAGGTGACCGGCTGCGACATCGACGTCGACGAAAGCAAATCCGAGGAGAAACGCAAGCTGCCCGACGGTAAGGAAGTCAGCTACAATCCGCCGCGTTACCATTATTCCTATGAGTTCTGGATCGTGATCCACGTCAACAGCCCGTGGTTCGACAAGATCCGCTTCCGCCTCGGCAGTGACGTAGAGATCGACACCGCAGGAGCACGCTTCGCGGGCAATCTGAATCCGCGCACGGATCGGGAATACCAGGAACGCGAGCGCATGGCGAACGAGATCCGCACCGCGCTGACACAGGTACGCCGTCAGGTTCGCAGGGAGGCGGAGGCCGCCGCTGCGCCGAAGCAGGTCGTGACCTGCCCGTGGTGCGGCGCGACCACGACGCCGGACGAATCCGGTCGCTGCGAATTCTGTGGCGGCTCGGTCCGCAACTGAACCGCACACCCATAGAAGCCTATCACTGAAAGGGGAAATGAAAATGAAAAAAATGAAGAGAATGATCGCATTTGCGCTGGCGCTGGTGCTGATGCTGTCGCTGGCCGCCTGCGGAGGAAAGGACAAGGATGATCCAAACCTCGGCACATACTACGGCACGACGGTCGAGGCTCTGGGAACGACCATGAATATGTCCGAGATCTATGAGGGCGAGTGCTACATTGAGCTGAAATCCGGCGGCAAATGCGTGATGACTGTTGACGGCGACGCCGCAAACGGCGAGTGGAAGCTCGACGGCGAAGAGCTTACCATCACCATTGAAGGCGTCAAATGCCCGGGAACCTTGAAGGACGGCGTGATCGTGGTCGACTTTATGGAGATCGGGATGCCGATGACCTTCGTCAAGGACGGCGCTTCCGCGCCGAAGCCGACGCAGAACACGGACATTGAGCTGCCGACCGAACCGACAACGGAAGCCACAGATCCTGTCAGCGCTTATTGGGAAGGCGACTGGTACGGCTGGTGGGTCGTGAAGAATGCCGGCGGTGATTTTGCCGACTGGGTCGACTGCTATTGGGACGCCTGCGCAAGCATTTCTCTCAATTATGACGGAACGGGCAACATCACCATCTGGGATGAGGACTGCGCCGAGGATGAATGCATCATCGACACGGACGTGACCTTTGGCGCGGGCACCACGGATTATGGCTGCATGATGTCCGAGTCCGGCAGCTTCTGGGGCTGCGAGATCGGCCATGCCGACTGGATCGTCGATCCGGGCGCATCTACCGTCAGCTCTGTCGATCACATGATCTGCATCGAGGGCACCTATTCCGACCCGGACGATAACGGAGACAGTTGGTTTGACTATGTATTCTATCTCCGTCCGTGGGGCATGGACTGGGAGGACATCCGCTATGTGACGGATCTTCCTTATGACGACATGATGCCGAAGTATTATGATACATGGTATCTGCCGCTGATCGAATCGGGGGTTACTTCTGCACCTGCTGCGATCAGCGTCTCTGACGCGCCGAGCGGCGGCGGGTCCGGAGGCAGCGAACCCGGTGCGCCCGTCGCTGGCGATGCAGTCTTTGATTACAACGGAAAAGGCGTGATCGAGTTCAGTTATCCGTCTGACGTCTTCACTTTTGATAATTCCTTTGGCGTCGACGCGTTGGAAAACGCCGATGGCTCTCTGCGTATGACCTTCTATGCCGACCGGACGGAAGAGAATATGCAGATCACGCTGGAGAACTATGAGAGCTATTCCGACTATGAGGACTTTACAATTTAGGATGTGATGATCGCAGGCTATGAGGCCGTCCAGGTCACCTATAACTGCTGGGGCGACTACTATGTGGATACCTACATCAAATTCGGCGACGACGCCGGGGAGTATTGCGGCATCAGCATCAGCGTCTGCTCGTACAACAGCTTTGACGAGTGCCGCTCGTCGGCGGTCGAGTCGGTTCTCTATTCGATCCGGGTCATAAAATAACAACGGGCATTCAGGGGCAGCGTTATGCCGCCGCCCCGATAGCCATATTCTGAGGGACGGAGGGAGTCCGATGAAAAAAACGCTTGCGTTGCTCCTTGCGCTGCTCATTCTCCTGTCGCTGACGGCCTGCAAGGAAAACGACAAAGAGAAAAAGCCCTTTGACGACGTCGCCCTGCCGACGGGCAGCAGCGCAGACGCGACAGAACCGGCCGCGACAGAGCCCTCCTCGACGGACCCGGTGCTGACGCTGCAGCCGCCGGTGACAGAGGAGCCGACGACCGGCGTGGAGGATCTGATTTACGAGAGCTACAGCGATGCCGGTGAATATGTGATCAGCTATGATGACGGCGCGACAGACATTTTCTACTACAGCTTCCATCTGCCGCACATCAGCGAATCGACACAGGGCGCCAGAGAGATCAACCGCTCGATTGATGAGCACTTCGGCGCGCTCATCGAGCAGGAGTATGATGCAATGTCGGAAAACTGGTTTCCGAACTACAGCACCGTGGGCTGGTATCCTTCCCTCTATCAGGATCTACTGATCATTGTTATCGCTGCGGAGAGCGTTGTTGACTTTTCGGATTATGGGGTGTACTGCTATAACCGGACGACCGGCGAATGGCTGCAGGGCAGCGCGCTCTTGGAATACCTGTATATTGATGAGCAGGAATTCCTTGAGGCGACGCGTGTGGCGGCGCAGGAGTGCTTTATCTCATACTACGGCGATCTGCCGGAAGAGGATCGCGAATTGTACGGCTATGATGAATGCCTGGCCTGGACGCTCTCTGACGAGAACATCAATCTGGACAATCTCCTGTTTTATCCGGATGAGCACGGTGAGCTTGTGGTGATCGCACCTATCGGTTCCATGGCTGGTGCGCAGTGGTATTACCATTATATTTTTCCTGAGATCGCCTACGGCTGATCTGCGTGCCTGATGTAAAGGCGTGCTTACAGCACTCTGCTTTGTTTTCAATTATCAAAAATAGGAGGATTAACATGAAATTCAGAAAAATGATCTCTATGCTGCTGGCGTTTTGCCTGCTGCTGTCCTTACTGCCCGCGCTTGGACTGAGCGCCGCTGCCGCAGATACGGAGACGCTGTTCTACTGCGGCTTTGAGGATGCTGAGGATATGAGCGGCTGGCAGTTCCGCGATGCCGACGGCGACGGCTTTAACTGGAGAATAATTGATGAAGAAACGGAGGGGGGAGACTTTGGACATACGGACGGGACGGCCTCTCTGTTCAGCTTTTCCTACGATAATCCTACCCACCAGGTGTTGACACCGGACAACTGGGCGTACACTCCGGAAATCACGCTTCCTACGCTGGGAGAAATTTACCTCTACTACGATGTTTTTGCGCAGGATCCCGAATGGTATGGGGAACACTACAGCGTTTATGTTTCCGTACCCGGCGAGGGTGAGACCCTGCTGCTGGAGGAGACCCTGAAAGAGGGCGAGGACTTGGAATCGCCTGCGCACCGTTCGATCGACTTGTCTGCCTATGCAGGCCGGACGGTCCGTATTGCGTTCCGCCATCATGATGTCAGCGATATATTCGCCATTGGCATTGACTCCGTGAAGGTGGAACGGGTCCTGCCTTACGATATTGATAAGGTGTCGATCTATGTAGAAGAGCCTGTGCTTGATCTGTCGGTCTCCAATATGTTTGACATCGGCGAGGGCTGCCTTGGCTTTACCGTTGCCAACGTGCAGTGGGAGCCGAACGACACGAAATTTGAATTGGATAAGGCGTATACCGTAGCTGTAACATTGGAAGCGAGCAGCGGCTATCGCTTCACCCAATATGTCGTGCCGTATATCAATGACAAGCCTGCGACCGTTATTTCGAGGACCGAGGAGGAAATGAAGATCTCTCTGACCTTCCCCAAGCTGGTGCCCGCGATGCCGTCCATGTATTTTGACGACGTTAAGACCTCCGACTGGTTCTACGGTGATGTGGAGTATGTGTATTACAACCGTTTGATGGGCGGCGTAGGGAACAATCTGTTCGACCCGAACGGGGAGTGCACACGCGGCATGGTCGTCACGGTGCTCTACCGTATGGAGGGCAGCCCCAAGCACAGCGGCGAGAATCCCTTTACCGATCTGAAATATGACTGGTACAAGGACGCTGTCATCTGGGCGGCGGAGAACAGCATCGTCAATGGCGTCGGCAACGGCAAATTCGCGCCTGACGAGAATGTCACCCGTGAACAGCTTGCGACCATCCTGTGCCGCTATGCGGCCTTTAAGGGCCCGTATAACCCGGATGACTGCGTCATGCTGGCAGGCTTCAAGGATCAGGACAAGGTCTCCGGCTGGGCGCTTGACGCGATGAGCTGGGCGGTCGGCGTCGGCCTGATCGGCGGCAGCAACGAAAAAGACGGCCTGTACCTGATGCCGCAGGGCAATGCACTGCGCTGCCAGGTCGCCGCGATCCTGCACCGCTACTGCGAGAGCTTCGGCTAAATCATCCCCAGAAAACGGAACAGGAGGTCAGCCATGCTTGTCACGTTTTACAGCATTCCCGCAACGCTTGCGGAGTTCAGCGCACTGCCGCAAACGGACCTGAGCCAGCCCGAGAACACCTGCGCGATGTTCCTTCTGGCGCTCAAGCTCTATACAAAGGACAAAGACGCCGGTGTCGAGGCGGTCAATCTGCTGCGTGGGCCGCGGCCGCTGAGTAACTACGATATTCAGTTCCTGCGCGACCGCCTGCGGGACAAGGCCTATCTGCCGCTTGCCTATTTTGACGGCGCGACGCCGCAGAACAACTATACGCCGACCACGCCGCTG
The DNA here is from genome assembly GCA_964629755.1 of uncultured Oscillospiraceae bacterium. Classification (GTDB taxonomy): domain Bacteria; phylum Bacillota; class Clostridia; order Oscillospirales; family Oscillospiraceae; genus JAZOXB01. The sequence continues at coordinate 29,369 of CAZVSJ010000014.1, forward strand.
ACGCTTCAGGTGCTTGCCGATCCCGCACCGCAGCACACCGAGGACGGCTATCTTCGCCTGTTCCTCAAGACCGCCGGTGCGGATTCGCCGAGACCCGTGACGCTGCGCAGAAAAGGGGAGAACTGGTATCTCTGGGAGTATTCCTCTATCCTCTCCGGAATCCGCATTCCCGTAAAGGATGATCCGTGGGCATAAACCGTATCAAGATAATCGCTGCTTCCGACAACCGGAAGCGGCGATTTCGTACTGATAAAGGCGGTCTGCCGGTGGCAGACCGCCTCATTACCCATGGGAGAAAACAGAGTTATGATTACTTCTTGAGCGCCTCTTCGA
>CAZVSJ010000015.1:0-29691 GCA_964629755.1 uncultured Oscillospiraceae bacterium
GCAGCTATGACGCGTCCGCGCAGCCCTTCGCCGGGCTAAGGGCTAAGAGTGAATGATGAATGACTGAGGTGTGCGCGTTGCGCACGGACTTTGAATTGAGATTGCCACGACCAGTGTGCGCACTGGTCTCGCAACGACACGGACGGTGCCCCCATTTGTCATTGCGAGGAGCGCAGCGACGTGGCAATCTCGTGAAGGAACTACCAAATCTGCACGAAATGTTCGTCTGCACCGTCTGCCGCTGCGCGGGCGGCACGCCGAGTCGTCGTGCCCTACGAATCGCCTATCGCACCCTCGCCGTAGGGCGCGACCACTGGGCGCGCCGGTGCAGGAACTACCAAGTTCACACAACTTGTTCGTCTGCACCGGCGGCGGGCACCTGCCTCCGCCCTACATTGCAAAACGTGTAACGGGGAAACAAAAAAATTCAATTTGTTCAGAAAAAATTTGCAAAAACCTATAGCTATTTTATTCCGGGTGTGATAATATTGTATTTGGTGGACATTGGCTTTCACCATTCAGATTTTCGATTCGCCGCACACGCGGCAGATTTTGATCAGGAGGAAACACTATGGAAACTTACGGCCTCGAAAAGCTGGGCATTCTTGCCCCCAAGGCGGTCTACCGCAACCTCGGCCCCGCACAGCTCACCGAAGCTGCCCTGCGCCGCGGCGAGGGCAAGCTGAGCAACACCGGCGCGCTCGTCGTCACCACCGGCAAGTACACCGGCCGCTCGCCTAACGACAAGTTCATCGTCGACACCCCCGCCGTCCACGACGACATCGCGTGGGGCAAGGTCAACCGTCCCATCTCCAAGGAGCGCTTTGACGCCATCAAGGGCAAGCTCTGCGCTTACCTGCAGGGCCGTGAGGTCTTTGTCTTCGACGGCTTCGCCGGCGCCGACCCCGCGCACACCAAGAAGTTCCGCATCGTCAACGAGCTTGCCTCGCAGAACCTCTTCATCCACCAGCTCCTCATCCGTCCGACCGCGGAAGAGCTTGCCGCCTACGGCGAAGCGGACTACACCGTCCTCTGCGCCCCCGGCTTCAAGTGCGACCCCGCCGTTGACGGCGTCAACTCCGAGGCTGCCATCATGATCGACTATGAGGCGCACCTCATCGTCATCTGCGGCTCCCAGTACGCAGGCGAAATCAAGAAGAGCGTCTTCTCCACCATGAACTACGTCCTGACCAAGGAGAACATCCTCCCGATGCACTGCTCGGCCAACATGGACCCCGAGACCCACGAGACCGCTGTCTTCTTCGGCCTCTCCGGCACCGGCAAGACCACCCTCTCCGCCGACCCCAAGCGCAAGCTCATCGGTGACGACGAGCACGGCTGGGCCGACGACGGCATCTTCAACATTGAGGGCGGCTGCTACGCCAAGTGCATCAACCTCAAGGAAGAGAACGAGCCCGAGATCTACCACGCCATCCGTTTCGGCTCCCTGGTCGAGAACGTCGTCATGGACGACGAGACCCGCGAGTTCGACTTTGACGACGGCAGTCTGACCGAGAACACCCGCGTCGGCTACCCCGTCAACTACATCTCCAACGCAGCCATCCCCGGTGTCGGCGGCATCCCCAAGGTCGTCATCTTCCTGACCGCGGACGCGTTCGGCGTCCTGCCCCCGATCTCCCGCCTCGATGAGGACGCCGCGATGTACCACTTCGTCACCGGCTTCACCTCCAAGCTCGCGGGCACCGAGCGCGGCATCACCGAGCCGCAGCCGACCTTCTCCACCCTGTTCGGCGAGCCGTTCATGCCGATGGATCCGTCGGTCTACGCTGAAATGCTCGGCAAGCGCATCCGCGAGAGCGGCGCGAAGGTCTACCTCGTCAACACCGGCTGGGCCGGCGGCTCCGCTGCCGACGGCGCAAAGCGCATGAAGCTGGCTTACACCCGCGCGATGGTCTCCGCCGCCCTCAACGGCGACTTCGACAACGTCGAGTTCAAGCATCATGACGTCTTCAACGTTGACTATCCGACCTCCTGCCCGAACGTCCCGGACGAGATGCTCGACGCACGCGGCCTCTGGGCGGACAAGGACGCCTACGACGCACAGGCCAACAAGCTGGCAAAGCTCTTCGAGGACAACTTCACCAAGAAGTACCCGAATATGCCGGCGCACATCGCCGCCGCAGGCCCCAAGGCGAAATAAGTCTCTCTATCTCTCCCCTTTCCTGTCGCCTGACAGGAAAGGGGAGGTTTTTTGTTGAACAAATACAGATCTTAAAAACGGAGGAAACGCAATGTCCACAAAATATGTTTTCGTTCTCGGCGGCGTGGTGTCCGGTCTCGGCAAGGGCATCACCGCCGCTTCGCTCGGCCGTCTGCTCAAGGCACGCGGCTACGGCGTGACCATGCAGAAATTCGACCCCTATTTCAACATCGACCCCGGCACGATGAATCCCCTGCAGCACGGCGAGGTCTTCGTGACCGACGACGGCGCGGAGACCGACCTCGACCTCGGCCACTATGAGCGCTTCATCGACGAGCGGCTCACCCGCGGCTCGAACGTGACCGCCGGCAAGATCTACAGCGCCGTGTTGGAGCGCGAACGCCGCGGCGAATACGGCGGCGGCACCGTCCAGTTCATCCCGCACATCACGGGCGAGATCAAGCGCCGCTTCTACCGCGGCGAAGACAAGATCGCCATTATCGAGGTCGGCGGCACCGTCGGCGACATGGAGAGCGCGCCGTTTTTGGAGGCCATCCGCCAGTTCCAGAACGAGGTCGGGCAGGAGAACGCCGTCATCCTGCTCGTCACGCTCATCCCCTACCTCAAGGCCTCCGGCGAGATGAAGACCAAGCCCACGCAGGGCTCCGTCCGCGAGCTGCAGGGCCTCGGCCTGCGCCCGAACGTCCTCGTCTGCCGCTCGGACTATCCGCTCACGCGGGAGCTGCGGCGCAAGCTGGCGCTGTTTTGCAATGTGCGCGAGGATCATGTGCTGGAAAACCTCGACGCGGACTATCTCTACCGCGTGCCGCTGATGATGGAGCAGGAGCGGCTGGCCGAGGTCGTCCTGGAGGATCTGCACCTGCCGCAGCGTGAGCCTGCGCTGGACGACTGGCGCGAGCTTTGCCGCCGCTGGGAAAATCCCACGAAGCAGGTGCGCGTCGCCCTCGTCGGTAAATACACCGCCCTGCACGACGCCTACCTGAGCGTCGCGGAGGCGCTCTACCACGCCGGCGCGTGGCAGGACGCCCGCGTGAAGATCGACTACGTCGATTCCGAGACGCTGACGCAGGAGAACGTCGCCCAGCGCCTACAGGGCGCCGACGGCATTCTGGTGCCCGGCGGCTTCGGCGGACGCGGCATCGACGGGATGCTCCACGCCATCCGCTATGCCCGCGAGCAGGGCAGACCCTACCTCGGCCTGTGCCTCGGAATGCAGCTTGCGCTGGTCGAATTTGCGCGCAACGTCGCGGGTCTGACCGGCGCGCACAGCGCGGAGCTTGACCCGCAGACGCCCTACCCCGTCATCCACCTGATGCCGGAGCAGGAGGGCGTGACGAATCTCGGCGGCACGCTGCGCCTCGGCGCGTGCCCCTGCCGTCTGCTTGACGGCTCGAAGGCCCGCGCGCTCTACGCGCAGGAGGTCGTCTCCGAGCGCCACCGTCACCGCTACGAGGTCAACAACGACTACCGCGACTGTCTGGAGCAGGCGGGGCTGCGGCTGTGCGGCACCTCGCCCGACGGACGCATCGTGGAGATGCTGGAGCTGCCGGAGCATCCGTTCTTCCTTGCGACGCAGGCGCACCCGGAGTTCAACTCCCGCCCGAACCACCCGCACCCGCTCTTTTCCGGCTTTGTCGCCGCCTGCCTGCAGGCGCAGCCCTGACGGGTTTGCATTTTCCTGCAGAATGTGCTAAAATATAGCTCTGCTGCCGGGCGTCCTTCGCGGCACGCCCGGCAGTACGCGATTTTTCCTTTTGGGGAGCAAAAAACCATGAAAAAAAGACGATTTCATATCTGGCTGCTGCTGTCGTGCGCGTGGCTGGCGGTGATCTTCTGGCATTCGTCCATGCCCGCCGCCGTCAGCAACAGCGAAAGCCTCGGCGTCCTGTCCGTCCTGCGGACGGTTTTCCCGTGGCTGACCAACCATCTTGTGCGCAAAATGGCGCATTTTTCCGCGTTTGCCCTCCTCGGCGTGCTCTGGACGGGGACGTTCCGCAACGCGAAGAATTTCACCCTCTTCAAGCCGCTCGGCCTGTGTCTGCTCGCGGCGGTGAGCGACGAGACGATCCAGCTTTTTGTCTCCGGGCGCAGCGGCCAGCTCTCCGACGTCTGGCTCGATTTTTCCGGCGCGCTCTGCGGCACGCTGCTGTTCTGGCTCATCTGCAAGCTCGCAAAGCGCTGAAAAGCCCCTCTTTCTGTCATTGCGAGGCTTGCGCAGCAAGCCGTGGCAATCTCACGCAGGAACTACCGGTTAGATTGCCACGTCGGGCATTCGCCCTCCTCGCAATGACAACGCTACCGTCTCTTGACAGTCTGAAAGCCTGCACCGTGAAAACGGCGCAGGCTTTTTCATTATGGATCACCGCACTTGCGCGCCGCCCCATTCGACCGCCACAAAGCCCGTGCGCTCCGGCACGGTCAGCGCTTGTGGCGCGAGCTGCACCGCTTCGTCAGCCGGATACCACGCCATAAACACCCGCAGCAGCGTGTCCGGCGCGGGCGCGATCGAAAGCTGCGCGGCGTCCGTATAGGCCGCGGTCTGGAAGGAGATGACATTGTACGGGTTTTGTTCCATCAGCGGCAGCCAGTAGACGATGAATTCGTTTGCCTCCCGGCGGTTCAGCCCAAGCCGCTGTAAAGCGTCCTCCAAAAACGCCTCCGTGTCTCGCCCCGCCACGCAGAAGCCCTCGGAAAAATCGAACGCCGCCTTGCCCTCGCCCTCCCAGAAGAGCGAAGAATACGTCTTTCCGCCCGCGTCCGTCAGGGTGCCGTCCGGCTGCGCGGTGACCGTCCAGCCGTCTTCATAGGCAGGATAGGTGCAGGTAAGCGTCCCGGCGAAGTCCAGCCGAACCGTGACCTGTGTCTCCTCCTGCGGATAGAGATAAATCACGGGCTTGGCATAGGTGGCCTCCTGCGTATCGGACGGGTCGGGCTGCGGGAAAATATACTCGCGGGCGGGCGTGCCCGTCTCGCCGTTGTATTGCAGGAGCATCCCTCCCGTCTCGCCGCAGGGCGAAACGATCTCAACGTACCACATGGGCATCCCCTCCGGCCGCTCCAACGCGCCGAAAATCACGCAGCCGTCCTCGGCATACGCCGACTGCACCGCCTTGTCCGTCAGCTCATAACCGCCGGCGTCGTCCCAGATCAGCTTATAGAGGTTTACATAACTTCCAACCTCGCGCGGGATGATATACGCGCGGTCGTATTCCCCCTCGCGCCAGGTCACGGTCGCGTCCGGCTCGTCCGCGAACGGCTCGTTGAGGATCACGCCGAGCGCGGTTTCGTCCCCGGCATAGGGCGCATAGGCGCGGTTCTGCGCCGCTTCCTCGGCCTCGGCGGTCTTTCCGCACGCGCACAGGAGCAGGCAGAGCAGCAGGCTCAGGCAAATAACACGTTTCATAACAATACCCCCTTGCCGATTAGACGCACGCATCCATTTCTTGTTCCAAAAAATTCCGGCAATCGTTGCACTTTCATAATTTCCATGATATAATGGCTGCGAAATCCATCCGAAAAGAGGGCTTTATCTCATGTGCGATTCCTGCAAACCGAAATTCTATATTACAACGCCGATCTACTATCCCTCGGACAAGCTCCACATCGGCCACACCTACTGCACCGTGGCAACCGACGCGATGGCGCGTTACAAGCGTCTGCGCGGCTATGACGTCATGTTTCTGACGGGCACGGACGAGCACGGCCAGAAGATCGAGACGCGTGCCAAGGCCGCCGGCATCACGCCGCAGCAGTTCGTCGACAACATCGTCACGGGCGAAAAGGGCGTGCTCGACCTGTGGAAGCTGATGAACATCTCCTACGACCGCTTCATCCGCACGACGGACGACTACCACGTCGCGGCGGTGCAGAAGATCTTCAAAAAGATGTACGAAAACGGCGACATCTATAAGGGCAAATACACGGGAATGTACTGCACGCCCTGCGAGTCCTTCTGGACAGAGAGCCAGCTCAAGGACGGCAAATGCCCGGACTGCGGCCGCGAGTGCCAGCCCGCCGAGGAGGAGGCCTACTTCTTCCGCCTGTCCAAATATGCCCAGCCCGTGCGCGACCTGCTGACGAACACCGACTTTCTGGAGCCGCGCAGCCGCGTCAACGAGATGGTCAACAACTTCATCGACGCCGGTCTGGAGGATCTGTGCGTCTCGCGCACGAGCTTCAAATGGGGCATCCCCGTCGACTTTGACCCCGGCCACGTCGTCTATGTCTGGGTGGACGCGCTGTTCAACTACACCACCGCCCTCGGCTTCATGAACGACAAGTACGACGATTACGAGAAGTTCTGGCCGGCCGACGTGCACTTCGTCGGCAAGGAGATCGTCCGCTTCCACTCGATCATCTGGCCTGCCATGCTGATGAGCATGGGTATGCCCCTGCCGAAGAAGGTCTTCGGTCACGGCTGGCTGCTGCTCGACGGCGGCAAGATGTCCAAGTCCAAGGGCAACGTCGTCGACCCGTACCTGCTCGCCGAGCGCTACGGCACGGACGCGCTGCGCTTCTTCCTGCTGCGCTCCTTCCCCTTCGGCACGGACGGCAACTTCTCCAACGAGCTGCTGATCTCCTGCATCAACACCGACCTCGCCAACGACCTCGGCAACCTCGTCTCGCGCACCGTCGCCATGGTGCAGAAGTATTTCGGCGGCAAGCTGCCCGCCGAGCAGGAATACGACGCCGCGATGGACGACGAGCTGGTCGGCTTGGCCTCGTCGCTGCACGAAAAATACGAGGCGCAGATGGAGCGTTACGCCTTCCAGAACGCGCTGAGCGAAATTTTCGCCGTCATCTCCCGCGCCAACAAGTATATCGACGAGAACGCCCCGTGGATCCTCGCCAAGGACGAGAGCAAAAAACCGCGTCTTGCCAAGGTCATGTACCACCTGCTCGAGACGGTGCGCATCTGCGGCGGCCTCCTGCAGCCGTTCATGCCCGAAACCAGCGCCGAGATCGGCCGCCGCATCGGCGCCGACCGCATGGACTGGGACAGCCTGTGCGAATTCGGTGTTCTGGCAAGCGAAGCGCAGGTCACCGCCGGCCCCGCCCTCTTCCCGCGCATCGACGCGGCAAAGGAGCTGGAAGCCCTCGAGGCCCTGAACGCCAAGCCCGAGGAGCTGAAGGAGGACCCGCTGCCCGAACCCCTGCCGCCCGTCAGCTTCGACGATTTCTGCAAGGTCGAGATGACCGTCGTCAAGGTTCTCACCTGCGAAAAGGTCAAAAAGTCCGAAAAGCTCCTGAAATTCACCCTCAACGACGGCACGGACAAGCCGCGCCAGATCCTCTCCGGCATCGCGAAGTTCTATGAGCCGGAGCAGCTTCTCGGCAAGACGCTCGTCGCCGTGACGAATCTGCCGCCGCGCAAGATGATGGGGCAGGAGTCGTGCGGTATGCTGCTGTCGGCCGAGCGCGGCGACAAGCTGCACCTCGTCATGCTCGACGACGCCGTCCCCGCCGGCGCAAGACTGGTCTGAGTTTTTGCGGTTTTGCCTGTAGGGCGGGGGCATGCCCCCGCCGCGTGCAGGAACTACCGTTTTGACTAAGGACTAAGCGTGAATAACGAAGGAGTGACGTGATGCGCCGCAGAAAAAAACCGTCAAAGCCGCTGGCGACGCGGCAGGTCGACCGCCTCCTGTCGCGCATTTCCTTTGCCGCGACCGCGCTCGGCCTTGCGGCGGCGTGTTTCGTGTTCGTTGTGCTGTCGCTTTTGCTCCCGGTGGCGCTCTATCCGTGGAACGAAGCGCTTTTTGTCGCGCTGCTCGTCTTGCTGTTGCTCTTTGCCATATGGCGGCTGCGCCTGCGGCGGTATATGGGGCAGCCGGTTTCCGCCTATCCGAAGGCGGCGGAGTATTTTACGCAGACCGTTGAGGCAGGACGCGGCGCACCCGTCGTCGCCCCGCTGCTGCTCGGCGCGGGCATTTTGCTGAGCGTCTACAGCGCCCTGTTCACGGAATACGGCCAGACGGCCACGCTCTGCGCCATCAGCATCAGTCTGACCGTGGCGGGCGCACTCTTCACGATTTTCCGTCTGACAAAGCAGGCTTTATGGCGCAAGGTGCGCCTTTTTTCCGTGCCGGACACGGAAAACGCGGACGTCTTCGACCACCACCGCGCCGACCGCCGCGCCGCACTGCGCTGGGCGGTCTACTGGGTGGTGGTCGCGGCGCTCTACCTCGCCGCAAGTCTGTATTTCCGCAACTTCCATATGTACGCCCTGATCCCGATCCTCGCGGCGGTCAATTTTCTGCTGCGTCTGCTCGTCAACAACCCCTTCCGGCGCTATGCGGGCGTGCGTTCGCGGCGGCTGAGCGTGCGGTTTCTGAATCTCTGCTCTCTGGCGCTGACGGTGCTGCTCTGCTTTTCCATCATCGCCACCGGCACCAACGTCAATGAGGCCTATATTTCCTCGCTGGATTACGGCGTCTTTTCAACCACGAGCAGCTTTTCCTATGACGAGGCCACCGGCGTCTACACCGTCCGCAGCGGCCGCGACGATTTCCGCATCCTCCAGCTCACGGACATCCACATCTGCGGCAGTCTCAGCACCGTGCTGACCGACCGTGCCTCCTTCGACGCCTGTTATGCGCTGATCCGGGAGGCGCAGCCCGACCTCATCCTCGTCACGGGCGACATCTCCTACACGATCCCGATCCAGACCTTCAGCCGCGACAATCTGCTGCCGATCTACCAGTTCTGCACGTTTATGAACAGCGTCGGCATGCCGTGGGCGATGGTCTACGGCAACCACGACACCGAGGCCGCCGCGGGCTGCACCGCCGAGGAGCTTTCCCGCCTGTATCAGGAATATTTCCTGCGCCAGCCGGACTGCCCGATGCTCTACGCCGACGTCCAGCCGGATATCTATGGCAGATATAACCAGTATATCCGCGTGGAAAACCCGGACGGCAGCCTGAACCGTCTGCTGTTTTTAGTCGATTCAAACGACTATGTGCAGGGCGCGGACGCGAAGAAATACGACTCCGTCCACGCCGATCAGATCGCGTGGTACGCCGGGACGATCGACGAGGTCTCCGCGCAGGAGGGCCGGCTCGTGCCGTCCTTCGTGTTCATGCACATCCCCTTCCGCGCCTATGCCGACGCCTATGACGCCCTACAGGATGGCTCGCCCGAGGCGCAATACCTGTTCGGTGCAAACAACGAGGCCGTCAGCCACCCCGACCACGACAGCGGCTTTTTCGACTGCATCGTGGACAAGGGCAGCACGCAGGCGGTCTTCGTCGGCCACGACCATGTGAACTACCTCGGCGTGCGCTACCGCGGCGTCGATCTGGTCTATTCCAAGTCCATCGACTATATCGCCTATCCCGGCATCTCCAAGATGACTGACCAGCGCGGCGCGACGCTCATCACCCTGACGTCCGACGGCAGCTACACGATCGAGCAATTAGACTATACAGAATAAAAAAACGACCCGGAAAAGCGCTTGCTTTTCCGGGGCAGACTGTCAAAAAAACTATTGTTTTGTCATTGCGAGATCCCGCAGGGGTCGTAGCTGCGCAGGCTTTGCCTGCGAATACAGAGCCGCTGATTCAACAGGGAGGGGCATACCCCATCCCTACATATAAAACGTCACCGCCCGAAACGCTTTCCGCATTTCGGGCGGTGACATTATTCTGCCCCATCTTCCAGATAGGCGTCCTCCGCCTTTATCTGCGCCGCAACCATGATCTCCCGCGCCGTACCGTAGTTTTGCGCCTCCAACGCCGTAGGCGCATCGGTCATCGCATTGAACAGGCCGAAATAAAGCGTCTCATAGTTCACCATCTATCTCACCTCTTCATCATAATAATATGATTTCATTATGATATCAATAAGAATTCTTATAATTTCAAAAAGAAATGATAATATTATGAAAATAGTTTCAAAGTAGGTGAGCATATTGGCAAATTACTACACACCGTTTTCTCTGCGTATTTCGGAGGAGCTTTTAAGCAAGGTGAAATATATTGCGGCTGCAAATAAACGCTCTGCCAATAAGGAGATCGAGTTTTTGCTGGAACAATATGTTAAGACCTATGAGACAGAGCACGGTAAGATTCCTGTTGATTGAACAATGCACTACGAAATTCTGAGATTTGAGGCGATCCGCAATCTGCGCATTGACAGCGGCTACACACAAAAGCAAATCGCTGAAATGCTGCACATCAAGCAAAACACCTATTCCCAGTACGAGATTGGCATGCTGAACTATCCCGTCGAGGTTCTGATGAAGCTGGCGGATTTTTACGGCGTCAGCGTGGACTATCTGCTCGGCAGGACCACGGTCAAGACGCCGTATCCGAAGGAGCGATAGGCTTGGCAAATTACTTCACGCCGTTTTCTCTTCGTATTTCGGAGGAGCTAATTGGCAAGGTGAAATATATTGCGGCTGCAAAAAACGCTCTGCCAAGGCGGAACGGATGAGGCAGATGCAAAAAAGTCCCGGAAAGGCACTTGCTTTTCCGGGACGTTTTGCGTTATTCGGTCTCTGCGCTGTCGCGGCAGAAGAAGCCGGCGAAGATGAGCATTCCCGCCACGGCGAAGAACAGCGCCATCATATACGGCTCTTCCCACAGGCTTTCAAAGAAGCTGTGCACCAGCACGCCGACCAGACCGGCGAGCATTCCCGCGCAGAGCGGCTTGTTTTTTGTCCGCGCCGTGCGGGCGCAGGCGCGCGCGCCGCCCCAGAGCAGCCCCGCCATGGAGGACAGGAACGCCGTCAGACCGACGATGCCGTTCTCCGCGAGGATCTTGACGTAGTAATTGTCTACATACATATACTCGAACGTCGCGTTGATCGGGTTCTGCACGGCGACGGCGCCGCCGAACATCCCGTAGCCGAGGCCGAGCGTCCACGCGTTGTTCTCGTCCAGATAGCCGAACGCGGTCGACCAGCGCTTGGCTCTGCCGGCGCGGGCATTGGATTCGGCAAACGCGTCCGTAAAGAGATAGCCGATGCGGCTGCGCACGAAGGGCAGGAAGCACGCCGCCACCGCCGCCGCCGCCATCAGCGCCAGCAGTCTGCGGTCGACGATCAGCGCGAACAGCACCGCCGCCACCGCGAGGGCCAGCCACGCGCCGCGCGACATCGTGAACAGGCAGCCGAGGCACATACACAGGCCGCAGATCCAGTAAAAGACCTTTTTCGCGGGCGTGTCCGAGGCATAGGCCATGCCGATGGCCATCGGCGCAAAGAGCACCATATAGCCGCCCATGATGTTGGGATTCTTGAAGATCGAGAACACGCGCGTGCGCACCGCCGTCTCGGCCTGATCCGTCCAGTTCGACGGGATCTCGACGCCCACGACGAACTGCCAGATGCCGTGCAGGGCGAAGGCCAGCGCGAGCACCACCATCACGCGGTACATGAGCTTGAGGTCATCCTCGTCGCGCAGCAGGCGCGTGACAAGGAAGAACAGCAGCAGATACTGAAGGCTTGCGCGGTAGCCCTGAATGTTGACCGACAGGGCGAAGGACTTGGACGTGTACAGGAGCAGGAGCGCTCCGGCGATCAGATAGCCGGCCAGCCAGACGTCCACGGCGCTGGTGCGGCTGCGCAGCGGCTTGCGGCTGCCCATACGCTGATAGACGATCCACGCGAGGCAGGCCAGCATCAGCAGCTCGTCCCACACGGAGGCAAGCGCAGCAGGCCCGACGGCACGCAGGAGATAGTCCAGCGGGGCATAGGCGGCGACGGCCACGAGCAGCAGCGTGCCGATGCCGCCGCGGAAGAGCCAGCCGAGGAAAAAGCTCTCGCCGCAATAGCGCACGACCGCGCCGTAGATCCGGCAGCACAGGCTCCCGCGCAGAACGGACACGAAGCCGTGGCCGATCCGGCGCAAAAGCGCGTTGCAGCCGTCGAGCACGCGGCGCAGCAGGGATGTGTCCGCCGCGGCGGGCGCGCCCAAAAGCCGCGCAAAGAGGCTGTAGATCGCGCTCTGCCGCCAAAGCCTGCCCAAAAGCCGCGCGAATCTGCCCAAAAACGAGCGCGACAGGAACGCCGCGACCGCCGCGCAGACGCGCCAGATCAGGCTGGAGGTCAGAAGCTCGTTCATGAGAGCTTCTCCACGCCGGTGACGCGTCCGACGACCTCAACGACCAGCGTCTTGGCGGTGTAGCTGACGCCGATGCGCAGATCCTGCGAGCCGACGGTGCAGCGGCCGGTGGAGTAGGTCGCCGTGGCCTCGATCGTCAGGTGGAGATAGACCATGTCGTCCGGCGCCTCGGAGATCTCCCAGTCGGTGACCATCGCGTCGACGAGCAGGTTGTTGTTATAGATGCGGCGCGGCGAGACGGGCGTGCCGCCGAAGTCGGCGTCCTCACCCTCGAAGGCGGCAACGGCGTTCTCAGCCAGCTCGCGCGGGATGGGGTTGCTGAGGAAGGTGTAGCGCAGGTTGGCCTGCGCCTGCGGCGTTTCGGTGGCGGGCGCCTCGGCGCCGTGCCCCATCAGCCGCAGCCCGACAAAAATGACGGCCGCGATCAGGATCAGTAAGACGAGAATATCGATGATATTCAGCTTTCCAAACAGTTTTCCGTTTTTCATTGAAACCTCCTGTATCGGAAAAGCGCAAATATGGATTGCTTCTTTCCGAAAAATGCAGTATAATTATAGCTGATTGTGCTATAGAATTCAAGAGCAAACATTCTTTGAACCGAGGATTCACAGATGAAGATAATCCACATGATCTCCGGCGGCGACGTCGGCGGCGCGAAGACCCACGTCCTTTCCCTGCTCGCCGGACTGAATAAGACCGAGACGGTCCACCTGATCTGCTTCATGGAGGGCGATTTTGCCGCCGAGGCGCGGCAGCTCGGCATCCCCACGACCGTCATCAGCGACAAAAACCTGCTGCACACGCGCGAGCGCATCCTCGCCATGATCCGCCACGACGGCTATCAGGTCATCCACTGCCACGGCGCGCGCGCGAACATGATGGGAATGCTGCTGCGCAAGCGGGCAGGCGTGCCCGTCATCTCCACCATCCACAGCGACTACCGGCTGGACTATCTGGGCAGGCCGCTGGCTGCCCTGACCTACGGCAACATCAACAAGGTCGCCCTGCGCCGCTTTGACGCGTGGGTCGGCGTGTCCGCCGGGATGACCAAGCTGCTCATCTCGCGCAATTTCGACCCGCAGCGCATCTACACGCTCTATAACGGTGTCGACTTTTCCGCCGAGCGCGACCCCATGCCGCGTGAGGAATACCTGCAAAGCATTGGTCTTGCCGTCCGCGACGACACCGTCGTCTTCGGCATCGCGGCGCGCATTTCGCCCGTCAAGGACATGACCACCCTCATCCGCGCCTTCGCCAAAGCCGTGCAGGTCTGCCCGAACATCCGGCTGGCCATCGCGGGCGAGGGCGAGCAGGAGGCCGAGATCCGCTCTCTGGCGGCGTCCGAGTGCCCGGTGGGCACGGTCTGCTTCGCCGGGTGGGTGCGGCAGATCGACAGCTTCTATAACGCCCTCGACGTCAACCTGCTGACCTCCCTGTCCGAGACCTTCCCCTACGCGCTGACCGAGGGCGCGCGGATGCGCTGCGCCACCATCGCCTCCGAGGTCGGCGGCGTGCCCTACCTGATCGACGACGGCGTCAACGGCCTGCTCTTCCCGGCGCAGGACGTCGAGGCACTGGCAAAGCACATGGTCTTTTTGGCGCAAAACCCCGAAAAGCGGCGCGAAATGGGCGAAAAACTCTACGAAAAGGCCAAGCGCGATTTCTCGCTCGACGTGATGATCGCGCGGCAGAAGACGATCTACGAGACGATCATCCGCCGGGCCGCCCGCCCGAAGGGCGTGCGCGACGGCGCGCTGATCTGCGGCGCTTACGGTAAGGGCAACAGCGGCGACAACGCCATCTTAAACGCCATCGTCGAGCAGCTCCGCCACATTGACCCCGACCTGCCCATCTGCGCGCTGAGCCGCGACCCCGCCGAGACGCGCCAGTGCGCCCTCATCAGCGCCGTCTATACCTTCAACATTTTCAAGATCGGCCGGCTGATGCGCCATACCAAGCTCTATATCAGCGGCGGCGGCACCCTCATGCAGGACGCGACGAGCACGCGTTCGCTGCTTTACTACCTGTTTTCCATCCGGCAGGCGCGGCTGCACGGCTGCCGCGTGATGCTCTACGGCTGCGGCATCGGCCCGATCGACCGCCCGCGCAACCGCCGCCGCGCGGCAAAGGTGCTCGACCGCTGCGCGGACATCATCTCCGCCCGCGACCGCTATTCCCTCGAAACGCTGCACGAGCTGGGCGTGACGAAGCCGGAGATCCACCTCAACGCCGACCCCGCCCTGCTCATCGACCCGCCGGAGACCGACGAGCTGCGCGCCTATCTGCGCCGCAGCGGCATCCGCGACGACAAGCAGTATATGATGGTGGCGCTGCGCCCGTGGCAGGGCTTTGACGAGAAGGTCGCCGCCTTCGCCGCCGCCTGCGAATACGCCCACCGCGAATACGGCCTCGTGCCGCTGCTTTACGCGATGGAGCCTGCGCGCGACGAGAGCGCCGTGCGCGCCGTGGCGGAGAAGCTGCGCTGTCCGCACCTGACGCTTTGGGCGGGCACAAACGGCGCGGAGATCATCGCGCTGGTTCGCCGGATGTCCCTTGTCGTGTCCATGCGGCTGCACACGCTGATCTTCGCCTCCGGGCAGGGCGTGCCGATGGTCGGCGTGGTCTACGACCCGAAGGTCAGCGGCTTCCTCGACTATCTGGGGCAGGACCTTTACCTGCCGCTGGGCGAGGTGACCGCCGCCGCGCTGGACGACCTGATCGACGCGGCGATGGCCGAAGAGCCGTTTGAGGTGGAGAACATCGAGCGCCTGCGCCGCCTTTCGGCCGAAAACGAGCAGCTCGCGCGCAGGCTGCTGGAAGAATAGCATAGAAAAGCGGAGCCTCCTTCCGGGGGCTCCGTTTTGTCAGGGATTTTCTTCGATGATCCCGTAGCGGTATTTGAGCGTCAGGATGCGCAGGACGCTCTCGTTGATGCGCTCCTCGGTCAGCGTGCCGTTTTCGACGGCCTCCGCGACGGCAGCGTACGCCTCGTCCAGATCATAGGGCATCAGCACGATGTCGCAGCCGGCCTGGATCGCCATGACCGCGGCCTCGCCCGTGCCGTAATACTGCGTGATCGCGCCCATCTCGTGCGAATCCGTCACAACAACGCCCGCAAAGCCCAGCTCGCCGCGCAGCAGGTCGGTCACGACCGCCGCCGACAGGTCGCAGGGCGTGTTGTCGCCCGTGAGCTCCGGCGCGGACATATGCGAGATCATCACCATCTCCGCGCCGGCCTCGATGCCCGCCGCGAAGGGCAGAAATTCCGTCTCCCGCAGCTCGGCAAGCGTCCGGTTCGTCACGGAAAGGCCCTCGTGCGTGTCCGCCTCGGTGCTGCCGTGACCGGGGAAATGCTTGAGGCAGGAGATCGTCCCGCTCTCCTGCAATCCGCGCACCATCGCCGCGACCAGCTTCGCCGCGACGGCGGGATCGTCACTGAAGGAGCGGTCGCCGATCTCGGTGTTGTTCGGATTTGTCACGACGTCCGCCACGGGCGCGAAATCGACATTAAAGCCGACGGAGGCAAGCTGCCCGGCAAGCGTCCGGCCGATGCTGCGCACCGCGCCGACGTCGCCCTCCGCGCCGTAGACCGCCATCGGGTCAAGCGTGTCCGTCACGCCGACGCCGCTCAGGCGCGATACACGGCCGCCCTCTTCATCCACGCAGATGAAGAGCGGGCAGGACGCATAGTCCTGCGTGGCGGAGATCATGGTCTCGATCTGCCCGGCACTGTTGATGTTGTCGCCGAAATAGACGATGCCGCCCACGGGATAGCGCTCAAGCGCCTGCCGCGTCGTCTCGCCCGCGGTGTCCACGCCGGTGAAGCCCGTCAGCGTGCGCGGCGTGACGATGAAGAGCTGGTAGATCTTCTCCTCCAGCGTCATGGTATCCAGCAGCGCCTGCGCTTTTTGCTCCTCCTCCGAAACGGTCGGCTCGCTCGTCTCCTCCCCGGTGGTCGTGGTCGGTTCCGGCTGGGTCGTCCCGCCTGGCTCGGTCGCCTCGGGCGGGGTCGGCTCGGTGGGCTGGGCCTGCACGATCTCCGCCTGCCCGACGGCGGGCGCCTCCGACGGATTTCTCATCGCGTAGACCACCAGCGCCGCCACGACCAGCACGATCAGCGTCAGCAAAACCACCAGCGCCGTGCGCAGACCGCGTCCGGTACCTGCCTTCTTTGAACGGTCGCTCATATCTGCATCTCCTTCGTGTTTTTTATCATTTTAACGGATCACTCCCGAAAAAACAAGACCCGTTTGGGAAATAGTATTCGCGGCTTTTCTTGACTTTTGGGAATAATCGGGTATACTATACTATATATAGTGGAATTTTCTGCGATTCAATACACTGTGAGGGTATTATGGCAAAAAAGCAAACCTACGGAAACGAAAGCATCAGCTCACTCAAGGGCGCCGACCGCGTGCGCAAGCGTCCGGCCGTCATCTTCGGCTCGGACGATCTGACCGGCTGCGAGCACGCCGTCTTCGAGATCCTCTCGAACGCCATCGACGAGGCGCGCGAGGGCTACGGCGACCTCATCATCGTCACGCGCTACGCCGACCGCAGCATCGAGGTCGAGGACTTCGGCCGCGGCTGCCCCGTCGACTGGAACGAAAAGGAACAGCGCTATAACTGGGAGCTGGTCTTCTGCGAGATGTACGCCGGCGGCAAATATAACAATAACGCGGGCGACAACTATGAATACAGCCTCGGCTTAAACGGCCTCGGCACCTGCGCCACGCAGTATGCCTCGGAGTTTTTTGACGCCCGCGTCTACCGCGACGGCTTCAAATACACCCTGCATTTCGAGCGCGGCGAGCTGGTCGGCAAGATGCAAAAGGAGCCTGCCGACCGCAAAAAAACCGGCTCGTCCTTCCATTGGAAGCCCGATTTGGAGGTCTTTACCGACATCGACATCCCGGCCGAGTACTACCTCGACGTCCTCAAGCGGCAGGCCGTCGTCAACGCGGGCGTGACCTTCCGCTTCCGCAATCAGGTCGGCAGCAAGTTCGAGACGACGGAATTCCGCTACGAAAAGGGCATCTTAGACTACATCACCGAGCTGACCGAGGGCAATGCCTTCACCATGCCGCAGTTTTTGCAGTGCGAGCGCAAGGGCCGCGACCGCGAGGACAAGCCCGACTACAAGGTGAAGATCTCGGCGGCCTTCTGCTTTTCGCGCAGCCTGAGCCGGCTGGAATACTACCACAATTCCTCGTGGCTGGAATACGGCGGCGCACCGGACAAGGCCGTGCGCAACGCCTTTGTCTACGCCATCGACGCCTACCTCAAGCAGAGCGGCAAATACGTCAAAAACGAGGCCAAGATCACCTTTCAGGACGTCGCGGACTGCCTCGTGCTCGTGACCAACTGCTTCTCCACGCAGACGTCCTACGAAAACCAGACGAAAAAGTCCATTAACAACAAGTTCATTCAGGAGGCGATGACGGAGTTTTTCCGCAGCAGCCTGCAGGTCTACTTCATCGAGAACAAGGCCGAGGCCGACAAGATCGCCGATCAGGTGCTCATCAACAAGCGCAGCCGCGAGACTGCCGAGAAGACCCGCTCCGCCGTCAAGGGCAAGCTGGCTGGCAAGCTCGACATCGCCAACCGCGTGCAGAAATTCGTCGACTGCCGCAGCCGCGACGCGGGCAAGCGCGAGCTTTACATCGTCGAGGGCGACAGCGCCATGGGCTCGGTCAAGCTCTCGCGTGACGCGGAATTTCAGGGCATCATGCCCGTGCGCGGCAAGATCCTCAACTGCCTCAAGGCAGACTACAGCCGCATTTTCAAAAGCGAGATCATCACCGACCTTCTGCGCGTGCTTGGCTGCGGCGTTGAGGTCAAGGACAAGCACGTCAAGGATCTGACCTCCTTCGACCTTGCCAGCCTGCGCTGGAACAAGATCGTCATCTGCACCGATGCCGACTACGACGGCTACCAGATCCGCACCCTGATCCTCACGATGCTCTACCGCCTCGTGCCGACCCTCATCCGCGAGGGCTATGTCTATATCGCGGAGACCCCGCTGTTCGAGATCAACACGAAGGACAAGACGTATTTTGCCTACAGCGAGGCGGAAAAGGCCGAAATTCTGGCGAATCTCGGAAGCCAGAAGGCCACCGTCGCGCGCTCCAAGGGCCTGGGCGAGAACGAGCCGGAGATGATGTGGCTGACGACGATGAATCCCGCAACGCGCCGGCTCATCAAGGTCATGCCGGAGGACGCGGAGAAGACGGACTTCTATTTTGACCTCCTGCTGGGCGACAACCTCACGGGAAGAAAGGACTATATCGCAGAGAACGGAAGCCAGTATTTGGATCTGGCGGATATTTCGTAAGAAACAGCAGTGAACAGGGAACAGTGAACAGTGAATAGTGAACCGTTTTGGAGCAGAGAGGAAAAAGGGATGGGAAAAAGCAAGCTGGCAGATACTTCAGTCGAGATGGCAATCGCAGTTGTTAACTATTGCAAATGGCTGATGGCCGAAAAGAGAGAATTCATTATGTCAAAACAGCTCCTGCGCAGCGGGACGAGCGTTGGCGCAAATATCCATGAAGCGATCTATGCAGTCAGCAAGGCGGATTTTATCGCCAAAATGCAGCTCGCGCTGAAGGAAGCGTCTGAATCGGAGTATTGGCTGCTTGTTTTGCGGCACACCGGATATTTTGACGACCCTTTTGAATGTCTTCCGGCGCTTTGCAATGCTTTGGTGCGAATGCTGACCTCGGCTCTGAATACCGCCAAGGCGCATCAGGCAGAAGAATTATCCGCCAGTCGCCGGAAAAGGTCGGAAAACGGTTAAGACTATCCTCAATTATATCTGTTCACGATTCCCTATTCACGATTCTCTATTCACTAATCTCATTTGAAAAGGTATCATCTTATGGCACGGAAGAAAAAAGATCAGGATATCAAAAAGAACATCGACGCGTCGCGGGTCGAGGGGCTGCGGGCCGAGGTGGTCGAGCAGCCCATCACCGACACGCTGACGGTCAACTATATGCCCTACGCGATGAGCGTCATCGTCTCGCGCGCGATCCCGGAGATCGACGGCTTCAAGCCCTCGCACCGCAAGCTGCTGTACACGATGTACAAAATGGGTCTGCTGAACGGCGGCAGGACGAAGTCTGCCAACATCGTCGGCCAGACCATGCGCCTGAATCCCCACGGCGACGCCGCGATCTACGAGACGATGGTGCGTCTGGCGCGCGGCAACGAGGCGCTGCTGACGCCCTTCGTCGATTCCAAGGGCAACTTCGGCAAGGTCTATTCCCGCGACATGGCCTACGCCGCCTCGCGCTACACCGAGGCAAAGCTGGAGCCGATCTGCGCGGAGCTGTTCCGCGACATCGACTGCGAGACCGTCGATTTCGTGGACAACTACGACAACACCATGCTCGAACCGACCCTGTTGCCGACGTCGTTCCCGAACGTCCTCGCCTCTGCCAACATGGGCATCGCCGTCGGCATGGCGAGCAACATCTGCTCGTTCAACCTCCGCGAGGTGTGCAGGGCAACCGCCGCGTGGATCAAAAACCCCGACTGCGACCTGCTGGAATATATGCCCGCGCCCGACTTCTCCACCGGCGGCGAGATCCTCAACACCCCGGAGGAGATCGCCGAGATCTACCGCACCGGCCGCGGCAGCATCCGCATCCGCGCCCGCTGGCGCTACGTCAAAGAGGGCAACCTCATCGAAATTTACGAGATCCCCTACACCACGACGACCGAGGCGATCATCGACAAGGTCTCCGAGCTGATCAAAACGGGGAAAATCCGCGAGATCTCCGATATGCGCGACGAGACCGACCTGTCCGGTCTCAAGCTCGCCATCGACCTCAAGCGCGGCGTCGACCCGGACAAGCTCATGCAGAAGCTCATGCGCATGACGCCGCTGACGGACTCCTTCGGCTGCAACTTCAACCTGCTCATCGCCGGTATGCCGCGCGTTCTGGGCGTGCGCGAGATCATCGAGGAGTGGACCGCGTGGCGCACCGAATGCGTCCGCCGCCGCGTCTTCTTCCAGAAGCGCAAAAAGGCCGAGAAGCTGCACCTTTTGAAGGGTCTCAAACGCATCCTGCTCGACATCGACAAGGCCATCCGCATCATCCGCGAAACGGACTCCGACGCGGAGGTCGTGCCGAACCTGATGATCGGCTTCGGCATCGACAAGATTCAGGCCGAATTCGTCGCGGAGATCAAGCTGCGCAACATCAACAAGGAATATATCCTCAAACGCACGCAGGAGGTCGACGACTTGGAGCGCGAGATCGCGGCGCTGGACGAGCTGCTCAAGAGCGAGAAAAAGCTCCGCGCCGTCATCGTCAGGGAGCTGGACGCCGTCGCGGACAAATACGGCAGAGAGCGCAAAACCGGCCTCGCCGCCGACACCGACCTCGACGAGCCCGACGAGGACGAGGGCCTGCCCGACTATCCCGTGACGGTCTTCGTCTCCCGCGAGGGCTATTTCAAGAAGATCACGCCGCAATCGCTGCGGATGTCCGGCGAACAGCGCTTCAAGGAGGGCGACGGCCTGCGCTTCTCCCGCGAGACGACGAACGCCGCCGAGCTGCTGGTCTTCACCGACCGCTGTCAGGTCTACAAGGCCCGCTGCGCCGACTTTGACGACGGCAAGGCGTCCGTTCTGGGCGACTATCTGCCCGCGAAGCTCGGCTTTGACGAGGGCGAGAGCGTCGTGGAGGTCTGCTTCCCCGGCGATTATTCCGGCTTCGTCCTGTTTGTCTACGAAAACGGCAAGGCCGCCAAGGTCGCCCTGTCCGCCTACGCGACAAAATCCAACCGCCGCAAGCTCACCGGTGCCTACAGCGACAAGAGCCCGCTCAAGGCCGTCTTCGTTTTCGCGGAGGAGCAGCAGCTCGCGCTGTATTCGACGGAAAACCGCGCGCTGGTCTTCTCGACGGCGCAGCTCGCGCCCAAGACGACCCGCGCCACGCAGGGCGTCGCCGTGATGACCCTCAAGCGCAAGGCTGTCGTCCACCGCGCGGCGCTGTTGGAGCAAAGCGGCATCGTCAACGCCGCGCGTTACCGCACCCGCGCCCTCCCCGCCGCCGGCGCCCTGCTCAGGGACGAGGACGCGGAGGAAAAACAAATTGCAATGGAGCTGTGATGCCATGAAACAGACAAAATCCGAGATGCTGCGCAAGGTCCTGATGATCCTCGTGGGCAGCGCCCTGTTCGCCCTCGGCTTCGACCTTTTCCTCGATCCGAACGGCATAAGCTGCGGCGGCGTGTCCGGCATCGCAATGCTCATCGTCTACGCCACGAAGTCCAAATGGCTGACGGTCGGCATCCTGACCGCTCTGATCAACCTGCCGCTGTTCTTCTTCGGCTACCGCCAGATCGGCAAATACTTCTTCTTCGGCTCGCTGTTCGGAATGCTCGTGTCGTCGGTCTGCTTTGACCTGTTCGCGAAAATTCTGCCCGTGACCACGATGGATCCGCTCGTCGCGGCGATCTTCGGCGGCGTCATGACCGGCATCGGTCTGGGTCTGGTCTTCCTCGCGGGCGCCTCGACCGGCGGCGCGGACATCGTCGCCCGTCTGCTCAAGCTCAAGCTGCGCAACTTCCCCATCGGCAAGCTCATGCTCAGCATGGACCTTGTCATCGCCGTTGCGACCGGCCTCGTCTACCGCCAGTTCACGAACACCCTTTACAGCTTCATCACCCTGTACCTGTCCTCCGTCCTGCTCGACAAGGTCGTCTACGGCATGGATTATTCCAAGGTCGCCCTCATCATCTCGGACAAGTACGAGGAGATCGCCGTCGCCATCGACACCAAGCTCGACCGCGGCGTCACGCTGCTGCAGGGGCAGGGCTTTTATAAGCGAAGCGACAAATATGTCCTGCTGAGCGCCGTAAAGCGCAAGCAGCTCGCCCAGCTCAAGGAGGTCGTGATGACCATCGATCCCAACGCGTTCCTGATTTTGCAGGACGCGCAGCAGGTTCTGGGCGACGGTTTCAAGCGCTACGACCGCTTCGAGCTGTAACACGGATGAATCAAGGAGGTCGGCAATATGAAGCGTCTCATTGCGATCAGTCTTCTGCTCTGTCTGCTTTTCTCGCTGACCGCCTGCGGCAGTGAGCTTGTCCACGACGATTACCTGTCCGTCAAGCCCCACGTCGAGCAGGTGCTGCCCGACCCCGAGCCCACCGGCGAAGAAGAGCCGCCCGTCGTATCCAACCGCAACGAGCTGCGCGGTGCCGTCCTTTCGTGCATCCGCGACTGGACGGAGCACGGCACCATCCTGGTACGCGATTATGACGGCGACATCTCCGCTGACCTGACCGAGACCGTCCGCTACGCCACCGAGGAGGAGCCGATCGGCGCCTTTGCCGTCGACTATGCCGACTATGAGCTCTCCGGCACGGGCGAAGACGGCACGATCTCCCTACGCCTCGTCTTCCGGCGCAGCGCCGCCGAGGTCGACGCCATCGTCACCGTCAACGGCAACGCCAGCGCCTTCGGCAAGATCCAGCAGGCGCTGACCAACTACGACACCGCGCTGACCCTGCGCGTGCGGAACTTCGAGCCGGTCGACCTGCCCGCCGCGATCCGCTCCTACTGTCTGGAACATCCGGAATCGGTGCTCGCCCTGCCGGAGCTTTCGGCCGAGGTCTACCCGAACGAGGGCGGCACGCGCATCGTCGAGCTGCACTTCACCTATCCCGGCGAGCGCGACGAGCTGCGCCGGATGCAAAGCTCCGTCAGCACGATCCTGTCCTCCGCCTCGTCCTACGTCCACTCAGGTGAAACGGAGGCCGAACGTGCCGCGCTGCTGTTCCGCTTCCTCACCGGCCGCCTGCGCTATTCCATCACCGACACGGAGCCGACCATGCCCGCCTACAGCCTGCTGTGCCAGGGCATCGCGCACAGCCTGTCGTTCTCGTCGGTATTCAACGCCGAGTGCGGCACGGCCGGGCTGGAATGCCGCATGATGGAGGGCACGCTGAACGGCCAGACGCGCTACTGGAACCTGCTGTGCATTGACGGCGAATATTACCATGTCGATCTGATGCGCGCGGTCGAGCGCGGCGAGACGGAGCTGACGCTCCTGACGAGCGCGGAGCTGCGCGAGGAGGGCTACATCTGGGACGAAAGCTCCCACCCCGCCACGCCGGAACCGGAGCCGACCGACGCCAGCACGCCCTCCGGGCCGGACACGCCGAGTGAACCGACCGAGCCGCCCACGGAACCGTCCACTGAGCCACCCACGGAGCCGCCCAGCGAGACGGAGGAGACGACCGCGCCGGAGGAATAAAAAATCGCCGCAAGTCGAAAAAAATACTTGACAAATGCAGGAACGGCCGCTATAATAATTCCTGCAACTGCGGGTGTAGCTCATCCGGTAGAGCGCCACCTTGCCAAGGTGGAGGTAGCGAGTTCGAGCCTCGTCACCCGCTCCACGAAATAGACCACATTTGTCTTCCAGACAAATGTGGTCTTTTTCGAACTAAGTGTGCCTTGCGGCACGAGAAGTGATGCTTTGCATCGTGAAGTTGCTTCGCAGTGAAGTACCTGCTTATCGTGAGTGGCACACTTAACTTCACTTCGTGCGTAGCACGAACCTTCACAGCGGCATCGCCGCTGCTTCACTTGCCGCCTCGCGGCAAACTTCACAGAATCCCGTGGTTCTTCAAATCAAAGGCAATCGTTCCGCCACGGTTGACAAAACGGCGCGAATCCTTTATAATATGTTGAGTTATTTTGGGCGATTGCACCCAAAGAACGCATTTTTATCTCAACAAACGCGAAAGGCGTGATCTGAAAATGACCGAAATCACACAAGCTCCCGCAAAAAAACGTATGCTCTCCGGCATCAAGCCCTCCGGCGACCTCACCCTCGGCTCCTATCTCGGCGCCATCCGCAACTGGAAGGACCGCGCGGACGAGTTTGAATGCTTCTATTTCATGGCCGACCTGCACTCCATCACCGTCCGCCAGAACCCCGCCGACCTGCGCCGCCGCTCTCTGGAGCAGCTCGCGCAGTACATTGCCTGCGGCCTCGACCCGGAGAAGAACGTCCTGTTCTTCCAGAGCCATGTGCACCAGCACGCGGAGCTGGGCTGGGTGATGAACTGCTACGCGATGTTCGGCGAGCTGTCGCGCATGACCCAGTTCAAGGACAAGAGCGCCAAAAACGCCGACAACATCAACGGCGGCCTGTTCACCTACCCCGCCCTCATGGCGGCGGACATCCTGCTGTATCAGGCCGACCTCGTACCCGTCGGCGAGGATCAGAAGCAGCACGTCGAGCTGACCCGCGACATCGCCAAGCGCTTCAACGGCATCTACGGCGACGTGTTCAAGATGCCGGAGCCGTACATCCCGAAGGTCGGCGCACGCATCATGAGCCTTGCCAACCCCGAGGCCAAAATGTCCAAGTCCGAAAACGAAGACCCCGGCCGCGTCTGCCTGATGGATAAGCCCGAGGACATCATGCGCCTGTTCAAGCGCGCCATCACCGACTGCGACAACTGCGTGCGCTACGACCCGGAGCAGAAAAAGGGCATCTCCAACCTGATGACGATCTACTCCGCCGCCACGGGCAAGACCTTCGCCGAAATCGAGGCGGAGTTCGCCGGCCGCGGCTATGGTGAGTTCAAAAAGACCGTCGGCGAGGCCGTCGTCGAGCTGCTGCGCCCGATCCGTGAGGAGGCCACGCGCCTGCTGGCCGACAAGGCATACCTGCAGTCCGTCTGCGCCGCCGGCGCGGAGAAGGCTTCCTACGTCGCGGAAAAGACCCTCCGAAAAGTTTATAAAAAGATCGGTTTCGTCGCAAAATAAGAGGTTTTATTATGATTTTAGACCCCAACTTTTTCCTGAAGGTCGCGCTTGCCCTCGTCTGCGCGGCGGTGGTCTCCTTCGCCGCCACGCCGCTGGTCAAGGTGCTTGCCAAGAAGGTCGGCGCGATCGACGTGCCCAAGGACGAGCGCCGGATGCACAAGGTCCCGATCCCGCGCATGGGCGGCCTTGCGATCTTCCTCGGCTTCCTCGTCAGCTTCCTGATCTTCGGAAGAATCGACCGCGAGCTGCGCGGCATTCTGCTCGGCGCGGTCATCATTGTCATTTTGGGCGTCCTTGACGACATCCTGACCCTGCGCGCCCTGCCCAAATTCATCGTGCAGATCCTCGCCGCCGTCGTCGTGGTGCTGCACGGCTGCCGCATCGAGCATTTCATGGGCTTCACGCTCTCGCCGTGGCTGTCTTACCCCGTGAGCGTGCTCTGGATCGTCGCCATCACGAACGCCGTCAACTTCATCGACGGGCTGGACGGGCTGGCGGCGGGCGTGTCCGCGATCTCGGCAGGCGCGCTGCTGATCGTCGCGCTCATTTTGGTGCCGGACGGCACGGCCATGGCCTCGGCCATCGTGCTGGCGGCCATCGTCGGCGCGTGCGTCGGCTTCATCCCCTATAACTTCAACCCCGCCACGATCTTCATGGGCGACACCGGCTCGACCTTCCTCGGCTTCATGCTCGCGTCCATCTCGATCTTCGGCCTGTTCAAGACCTACGCGGTCATCTCCTTCGCCGTGCCGTTCCTGGTGCTCGGCCTGCCGATCTTCGATATCTGCTTCGCGGTCATCCGCCGCGTCAGCCACGGGCAAAGCCCCATGCACGCCGACCGCGGCCACGTCCATCACCGCCTGATCGACATGGGCTTCTCGCAGAAGCAGGCCGTCGCCATCTCCTATATGCTCTCGGCCATTCTGGGTCTTGCGGCCGTCGTGCTGACCGACCGCGGCGAGGTGCAGGCGCTGATCTTCATCGGCGCGATCCTGGTCGTCGGCGCCATCGGCGTCGGCCTGATCTTCGGCACGCACCGCAAAAAGCCCGCGCAGGACGAGCAACCGCCTGAAGCACAGTCAGAGCAGCCGTCCGGGGAATTGCCCGAAGCGTCGCCCGACGCGCCCGCGCAGGAGGACGAGCATGAAGAAAATTAAGGTCATGTCCGTCTTCGGCACGCGGCCGGAGGCGATCAAAATGGCACCGCTAGTGCAGGCGCTTGCCGCACGCGAGGGCTTCGAGAGCCTCTGCTGCCTGACCGGCCAGCACCGCGAAATGCTCGACTCCGTGATGGAGATCTTCGGCCTGCGCGCCGACTACGACCTCAACATCATGCAGAAGCAGCAGACCCTCTCGTCCATCACGACGCGCGCGCTTTTGGGCATGGAGCAGGTGCTGGAGGAGGCAAAGCCGGACCTCGTCCTCGTCCACGGCGACACGTCGACGACCTTCGCCGGCGCCCTTGCCGCGTTTTACCACAAGATCCCCGTCGGCCACGTCGAGGCCGGCCTGCGCACCTATGACCGCTACTCCCCCTTCCCGGAGGAGATGAACCGCACCCTCGTCGGGGACATCGCCGCGCTGCACTTTTCGCCCACCGCCGCCAACGCCGAAAATCTGCGCAAGGAGGCCGTGCGCGGCGAGATCTTCGTCACCGGCAACACCGTCATCGACGCGATGCGCACCACCGTGCGCGGCGATTTCCGTTTTTCCGACCCGGCGCTCAACGCGCTGGACTTTGAGAATCGCCGTGTCATCGTGCTGACCTGCCACCGCCGCGAAAATTACGGCCAGCCGATGCACGACACCCTGCGCGCTGTGCGCCATATCGTGCAGACGCACCCCGGCGTTGAGGTCGTCTACCCCGTCCACCTCAGCCCCGCCGTCCGTGCCTGCGCGCAGGAGGAGCTGGGCGGCGTAGAACGGGTGCATTTGATCGACCCGATCGACGTCGAGCAGATGCACAACCTGATGGCCCGCTGTCATTTCGTGATGACGGATTCCGGCGGCCTGCAGGAGGAGGCGCCCGCCCTCGGCAAGCCCGTCCTGGTGCTGCGCCGCGAGACGGAGCGCCCGGAGGCCGTCGCGGCCGGCACGGTGCGGCTCGCGGGCGTCGAATATGACGCGGTCGTCCGTCACGCGTGCGAGCTGCTGGAGCAGCCGGAGACCTACCGCCGCATGGCGCAGGCCGTCAACCCCTACGGCGACGGCAACGCCTGCGCGCGCATCGCCGATGCCATCGCGTGGCATTTTGGCCTGCAAAACGAAAAACCCGCCGATTTCAGGGCATAACAAAACGGAGCTTCCACCCGGAAGCTCCGTTCAATTTTATAGTGAACAGGGAATGGTGAAAAGAGAACAGTGAATAGGTGTGGTGTTTCGCAAAATATTGCAACCCTGTAGGGCGGGGGCAGCCATAAGCCGGTGCAGGCACTATCAATAGAACCCGTAGGGGACGCCGTCCCCGGCGTCCCGCGTGCAGGAACTGCCAAATATGACTAAGAGCTAAGGACTAAGGGTGAATGACTGTTGCATTCGCTGCGCGAATGATTTATAACAGCGCGTCAGGGATGCCGCGCGCTACAGGTGTGCTTCGCACGGATTTTGAGATTGCCACGTCGCTTCGCTCCTCGCAATGACACGCTCGGCCACCCCATTTGTCATTGCGAGGGCGCTCTGCGCCCGTGGCAATCTATTCACTATTCCCTATTCACAATTCTCTATCCTCTGCTCCCCCGTTTGCCTTTTGTCTCGGGTGCGGCCGGACGCCCCATTCCGGCAGGGGCAGGCGCTGCATCGCGCCGAAAACGCGCTCTTTGAGGTCGGGATAGGTCTTCGACAGCGTGGCGATCAGGTCCTTGATCTCCTGCCGTTTCGTGTTTTTGTCCGCGGGGCAGCGGTTTTCGATCACGGGAAGCTGCTGCTCCGCGGCAAAGCGGCGCACCATTCCTTCGGTCAGGTAGAGCATCGGGCGGATCTGCGTCACCCCCATGCGGTCGAGGTAGGTCACGGGCTGGAAGCAGCTCAGCCGTCCCTCGAAGATCAGGCTCATCAGGAACGTCTCCACCGCGTCGTCGTAGTGGTGTCCGAGGGCGACCTTAGAAAAGCCCTGCTCCGTCAGCGCCTTGTTCAGTGCCCCGCGGCGCATCTTCGCGCACATCGAGCACGGATTTTTCTCCTTGCGGTAGTCAAAAATGATCGGCCCGATCTCCGTCTTCACCTGCGTGAACGGCACGTTCAGCCTGTCGCACAGCGCGGCGATGGGCGAAAAGTCCATGCCAAGGCCCATGTCGATCGTGATCGCCGTCAGCTCGAACGGCTGCGGATAGTATTCGCGCAAAGCAGCCAGCAGCGTCAAAAGCGCCAGCGAGTCCTTCCCGCCCGACACACCCGCCGCGATTTTATCATTCGGCGCGATCATGCGGTAGTCGTCCGCACAGCGCCGCACCAGTCCCATCAGTCTCTGCATCGTTTGCCTCCTTTTCCTGCGGCTTTCTCGACAGAAAACGGATTTTTGCCCCGCGAGAATTAGTGAGAATAAGAGAGCATACGCGAGAATCCAAGAGTTCTCATGGAGCAAAATGATTTTTCCGAAATTTGTGCTTGACATTCGGTTTTCCCCGTGGTATAAAGAGAAAGCTGCGTGCTGAAGTATCTATATTTTACGCGCAGAACTGCAAAAAGTCAAAATATTTATTTCATATATGGAGGAAACACCATGTCCACTACTCTGGTCAGAAAAGAAGACGTGCAGCGCAAATGGTACGTCCTCGATGCAGCCGGCAAGCCCCTCGGCAGAACCGCCGTCATCGCGGCCAACATCCTGCGCGGCAAGGTCAAGCCCGATTTCACCCCCAACGTTGACTGCGGCGACTACGTCATCGTCATCAACGCCGACAAGGCCGTCCTCACCGGCCGCAAGCTCGAGCAGAAGTTCTACCGCCGTCACTCCGGCTGGATCGGCGGTCTGAAGGAAACCAAGTACAAGACCCTCATGGCCGAGCGTCCCGAATTCGCCATGGAGCTGGCTGTCAAGGGTATGCTCCCGAAGAACACCCTCGGCAGAACCGCCATCACCCGTCTGAAGGTCTTCGCAGGCAGCGAGCATCCCCATGCCGCGCAGAAGCCCGAAGCCTGGACGCAGGACTAATCAGGAGGTAACAGACTATGTACGAGAGCAAGAGACAGTATCAGTACGGCACCGGCAGACGTAAGTCTTCCATCGCCCGCGTCCGCGTCTACGAGGGCGGCACCGGCTCCATCATCATCAACGGCCGCGACATCGACGACTACTTCGGTCTGGATACCCTGAAGCTGATCGTCCGTCAGCCGCTGGTCACCACCGACATGGTCGGCAAGGTTGACATCGTCTGCACCGTCAAGGGCGGCGGCGTGACCGGCCAGGCCGGCGCCATCCGTCATGGCATCTCCCGCGCTCTGCTGGGCGTCAACGCCGAGTACCGCGCAGCGCTCAAGGCCGCCGGCTTCCTGACCCGCGACCCGAGAATGAAGGAAAGAAAGAAGTACGGTCTCAAGGCAGCCCGTCGCGCACCGCAGTTCAGCAAGCGTTAATCGACTGCTCAGACTATATCAAAATGCTTCAAAAAGCCCGGAAAATCAAGGTTTTCCGGGCTTTTCCTATG